>JAJBTJ010000078.1 GCA_020860905.1 Parabacteroides sp.
TTTCCTTTACCGACTGGGATTCGTGGAAAGCGCTGCCCGATATGATAAAGAACAACTTCTTCGCTTATATCAGCGACCTGATTCAAACCGACGGAGGCTCTTTCACGCTGGTCATTCTCGGGATATTCCTGGTTGTTATGACTTTTTTCAAAGTCGCCTCTATGTATATGGCCTTTTTCTGTATGATTCCGATTCGTACCGGAGTGGTGCGGGATATACGCAACCAAATTAACCGGAAGATAACGGAGTTGCCCCTCGGCTTTTTTTCGGAAGAACGGAAAGGCGATATCCTGGCCCGTATCTCCGGCGACGTGAACGAAATCGAGAATTCGATTATGAGTTCGCTCGATATGCTGTTTAAAAATCCCATCCTGATACTTATCTACCTCACGGCCATGATTGTAATCAGTTGGCAGCTTACGCTTTTCGTGCTTATTTTGCTGCCGGTGGCCGGCTACATCATGGGGTCGGTAGGCAAGAAGCTGAAAAAGCGCTCTTTCCAAGGACAGCAACAATGGGGAGCCCTGATGTCGCAAATCGAAGAAACATTGAGCGGCCTGCGTATTATCAAGGCTTTCAATGCGGAAAATAAAATCAGGCGCCGGTTCGAAAAAAGCAACGACGCCTTCCGGAAGATAACCAACCGCATTTACCGCAGGCAGCAAATGGCGCATCCGATGAGCGAATTTTTAGGAACGGTAACCATTGCCGTCGTGCTCTGGTACGGCGGTACGCTGATTTTGTCAAACAACAGCCCCATTACAGCGCCTACCTTTATTTATTACTTAGTGATTTTTTACAGCATTATCAACCCGGCAAAAGATTTCTCCAAGTCGTTCTACGCCATCCAGAAAGGATTGGCATCGATGGAGCGGGTCGATAAGATACTGAAAGCCGAAACGAACATACACGAGCCGGAGCATCCGCAACCGATTGCCCTGAACGAAGGCATCGAGTACCGCGATGTATGGTTCCGGTACCAGAGCGAGTGGGTGCTGAAAGGCGTGAACCTGGCTATTCCGAAAGGAAAAACCGTGGCGCTGGTGGGTCAATCGGGTTCGGGCAAAAGCACGATGGTGGATTTGCTTCCCCGTTTTTACGATGTAACGAAAGGAAGCATTCGCCTCGACGGAACAGACATCCGGAACGCCTCCTTGCTCGATTTACGGGGGCTGATGGGTAATGTAAACCAGGAAGCCATTCTTTTCAACGATACGTTTTTCAATAATATAGCTTTCGGAGTGGAAAAGGCTACGTTGCAACAGGTACAGGAGGCGGCTAAAATCGCCAACGCCCACGAGTTTATCATGGCGAGCGAAAACGGCTACGATACCAACATAGGCGACCGGGGCGGCAAGCTCTCGGGCGGCCAGCGGCAACGTATCAGCATTGCCCGGGCCATTCTGAAAAACCCGGCCGTGCTGATTCTCGACGAAGCCACTTCGGCGCTCGATACCGAGTCGGAACGGCTGGTGCAGGAAGCGCTCGAAAATCTGATGAAGAACCGTACCACCATCGTCATCGCCCACCGGCTTTCTACCATCCGGAACGCCGACGAAATCTGCGTGATGCACGCAGGCGAAATCGTGGAGCGCGGACGGCACGACGAATTGCTGGCGAGCAACGGCTACTACCGGAAATTGTGCGATATGCAAAATTTGTAGGAAACGAAAAAAGAAAGACCGAATAAACACCATCTGATATCATGAAAAAAACCTTGTTCTTGTCCTTTTTAGCGGGTATGATACTCACTGCCTGCCAGGAATACGAAATGAAAAAGATATGGGAATACCATTTCGACGAACCGGCCCGCGTATGGGAAGAAACATTGCCCTTGGGGAACGGCCGTCTGGGATTGATGCCCGACGGCGGAATCGACCGCGAATCGGTATTGCTCAACGAGATTTCGTTGTGGTCGGGTAGCACGGAGGATACCGGAAACCCGGAAGCATATCCTTGTTTGCCGCGTATCCGCCAGTTGCTTTTCGAAGGGAAAAACGAAGAAGCCCAGCAGGTAATGTACGACCATTTCGTATGTAAAGGAGAGGGAAGCGGCCGCGGCGACGGAGCGAACGTACCTTACGGCTCGTACCAGTTGTTGGGGCATCTGCTGTTCGACTACGATTACGGGCAAGTTACCGATACGGTATCCGGCTACCGCCGTACGCTTAACCTGAGCGATGCCATCGCATCGGTTTCCTTTAAAAAAGGCGACGTTACGTATACGCGCGAATCGTTCGCTTCGTTTACCGGCGACGTCGGCGTGATAGAGCTCAAAAGCGGTAAGGACGCTCCGTTGAATTTTACCGTAGGCATGAACCGTCCGGAACGGTACGCCCTGTCGGTCGACGGAAACGACCTGGTTATGCAGGGATATATGAACAACGGCGCCGGCGGGAACGGCATGCAGTATTACGCCCGTGTGCGTATCGTGCTGCCGGAAGGGGGTACGGTAACGCCGGCCGACAGCACGATTGCTGTAAAAGAGGCGCCTGCGGCCGTGGTGTTGGTGAGTATGACGACCGATTATTTCGGGAAAGAGCCGGCTGCGCATGCCACGGAACTGTTGGATAAGGCGGCCGCCAAAACCTTTAAACAGTTGAAAAAAGAACATATCGCCGCTTACCGCGAGCTGTTCGACCGGGTAGATTTGAGCCTGGGCGACGGGCCCGCCGCCGATTTACCTGTCGATAAACGGCTGGCGGCGCATCGGGATAATAAAAACGACCCCGATTTAATGGCGTTGTATTTCCAGTTCGGGCGCTATTTGTTGATTTCTTCCACCCGCGAAGGGCTGTTGCCCCCCAATTTGCAGGGGCTGTGGTGCCATACCGTTCATACGCCCTGGAACGGCGATTACCATTTGAATATCAATTTGCAGATGAATCTGTGGCCGGCCGAGGTAACGAACCTGTCCGAATTGCAGCTTCCGTTGGTGGAGTGGACGAAAAGCATCGTTCCCAGCGGCGAGCGTACCGCTTCCGTATTTTACAATGCCCGCGGGTGGGTTACCCACGTTATCGGAAACGTATGGGAATTTACAGCGCCCGGCGAGCATCCTTCGTGGGGCGCCACCAATACGTCGGCCGCCTGGTTATGCGAGCATTTGTACAACCACTACGCGTATACGCAGGATACGGCCTACCTGGAAGAGGTATATCCGGTGTTAAAAGGCGCTTCCCTGTTTTTTACGGATATGCTTGTGAAAGACCCGCGGAACGGTTATCTGGTTACGGCGCCCACCACATCGCCCGAGAACGGGTACCGGATGCCATCCGGGCAGGTCGTTTCGGTATGTGCCGGCTCTACGATGGATAACCAAATCGTACGCGAGTTGTTTACCAACACGATGGCGGCAGCCGGGATACTGGGCGTCGATACGGCCTTCGCGGCACTGCTCGAAGCCAAGCGCGACAGCCTGATGCCTACTACGGTGGCTTCCGACGGACGGATTATGGAATGGCTGGAAGAATATCCGGAGGCGGAGCCTCACCACCGGCATGTTTCGCATTTGTACGGCTTGTATCCCGGTACGGAAATCTCGGTAGCCGGCACGCCCCGGTTAGCCGAAGCCGCCCGGAAAACCCTCGAAGCGCGGGGCGATAAAAGTACCGGCTGGTCGATGGCCTGGAAAGTAAATTTCTGGGCGCGCCTGCACGATGGCAACCGGGCGTATCGGTTGCTTACCGACTTGCTGCGGCCTTGCAGTACGGCTGTTAGCGATAACGGGTCGGGAAGCGGCACTTTCCCCAATTTGTTCTGTGCCCATCCGCCTTTTCAAATCGACGGGAACTTCGGCGGTTGCGCCGGAATCGCCGAAATGCTGCTCCAAAGCCATACCGGCGTAATCGAGCTGCTCCCGGCGTTGCCCGATGCCTGGCACGAAGGTTGTTTCCGCGGGCTGCGGGTACGGGGCGGAGGCGAGGTATCGCTCAAGTGGCGCGAAGGGCGCCCTACCGATATGACATTGGTTGCCGGCGTGCCGGGCACGTTTAAAATAAAAATTCCCGCGAGTGCGGCCCGCCTCGGCATGAAGGTGAACCGGCAATCGCGTTCGATTCCCGTTACCGACGGCATCTTGACCTGTTCGCTGGAAAAAGGCGATAAAGTGGAGCTTACATTCGAGTAACCGGAAAAAGTCCGCATCCGTAAACGGCTGTAAAGAAGCGGAGGCACTCGGTTTGAATGAACTGTGTGCCTCCGCTTCTCGGTTAACGGCCTTGCAGCCGGTTCGTTCCGTGGCGTATGCCTCGCTTTTCCGGGATGTTCGTTTCCTGCCCCGGAAGGGAGGCGGATGAAAGAAACGGGAAAAATCCGCTATCGAATCGTCTTTTCTATACGGGGAAAATGGCTTTTCCTGCCGGGAAAAATATCGTCCGACCCGGGTGGTTCACCCGTCCGACCTTGGGCGACCACTCGTCCGACCCGGGTCGGACGAGTGGTTAACCCGGGTCAGACGATATTTTCCGCCGCATGAAACGGAATCCGGATGCTGTATGCCGGGCATTTTCCGTATGCGTTTCCGGATACCGTACCGTACGGCGGCGGTACGGACGGCGAGAAACCGGAATGTTCTCCTTTCATCGTTGCCGGTAGGGAAATTGCCGCAGGCGCAGGACGGGTATTCGCCGCCGTTGCTTTCCCGGTACCGGCAGCGTTCGTACGTGCCGGGGGAAACGCTCCCGGGCGCCGGACGGAAAAGAAAATCTTTATTCCGGTTTGTTGCCGTGTTTCAGTATCTTGGCTTCGAGGAAGAAAACCAGCTCTTCGGCTATGTTGGTGCAGTGGTCGCCGAACCGTTCCATTTTGCGGATTACGCCCGACAGGTACAGGCCGTGAAGCGCCCGTTTCGGGTTCGCCTCCACGTATTGCGCGATAATCTCGATGGCTTCGCGGTTGATTTCGTCTACCAGATTGTCGCGGATAAATACCCCCGTAGCCAGTTTCGAGTCTTCCTGCTCGAACGCTTGCCGTGTAAGGGCGAACATTTCCAGCAACGCTTTCAGCATTTCTTCCACCCGGGTTTCTTCGATTAGCTGCGGGTCGATGGGCTCGTTGTCGGGCAAGTCGCGCACGAAACGGGCGATTCCTTCGGCAAAGTCGCCCATCCGCTCCAGGTTCGTATTCACTTTATACATGGCCAGTACGAAACGCAGGTCTACCGCTACCGGCGCATACAGCGCGATGATGTCTTCGCAATCGCTGTCGATTTTCAACTCGTAGGCATTTACCCGTCGCTCGTGGCAAATCACCTGGTGCGCCAGCTCTTTGTCGTTGGTGAGCAACGCTTCGCCGGCGCGGTACAATTGCTTGTATACCAGTGTCCACATTTCGTCGACACTCGTTTTCAACTGGTGTATTTCCTGTTCTATAATTTTCATATCCGTGGATTGATGAGGTTGATTCCGTTTTTTTCCGATAACGCTTTTCCTGCGCTTTCCGGCGACGTATCCGCCGGGGTTCCGGCAGGAATGTGCAAGGGGCACCGCCGGATGCCGGCTGTCAGCCGAACCGGCCTGTGATGTAATTCTGGGTGGATTGCTTATCCGGGTTGGTAAATATTTTCCGGGTGTCGCCGTACTCGATTAGCTCGCCTAAATAAAAGTAGCCCGTTTTGTCGCTTACCCTCGCCGCCTGCTGCATGTTGTGCGTTACGATAACGATGGTATAGTCGCGCTTCAGCTCGTGAATCAGCTCTTCTATCTTCGAAGTCGAAATCGGGTCGAGCGCCGAGGCCGGCTCGTCCATCAGCAACACCGACGGCGATACGGCCAGCGCCCGGGCGATGCACAGCCGTTGTTGCTGGCCGCCCGAGAGGGCGAACGCCGATTTTTTCATCTTGTCTTTTACCTCGTCCCACAAGGCGCTTTGTTTCAGCGATTCGATGACGGTTTCTTCAATTAGTCGCTCGTCTTTTACGCCGTTTACCCGCAGGCCGTACGCCACGTTTTCGTAGATGCTTTTCGGAAACGGATTCGGTTTCTGGAATACCATCCCGATGTTTTTCCGCAACACGTCGGCCCGGACGTTTTTTTCGTAAATATCCTGTCCGTCGATTCGGATGCTCCCTTCCGTACGGGTGCCCGGAATCAAATCGTTCATCCGGTTGAACAGCCGCAGGAAAGTAGACTTGCCGCATCCCGAAGGGCCGATAAAGGCTACCGAGGTATTCGCTTCTATTTCCATCGAAATGTTTTTCAATGCCTGGAAATCGCCGTAATAGAAATTGATATTTTTCGCGTCGATTTTAATCATGGTTCGTCGAATTAGTTTGTTTTTACTTTGCCGGCGAAATGGTTGCGCAACGCATTGGCCAGCAGGTTCACCGCCAATACGAGTACGATAAGCACCAAAGCCGTGCCGTACGCCATTCCGCGCGACGCCTCGATGTCGGTGCCGCTGGTGGAAATTACATACAGATGGTAGGGGAGGGCCATGCACTGGTCGAAAATGCTCGTGGGCAACTGGGGCAGGAAGTAGGCGGCTACCGTGAACAGGATAGGCGCCGTTTCGCCGGATACGCGGCCGATGGAAAGAATCAGCCCCGTAAGGATGTTCGGGAAAGCCATCGGGAAGATGACCCGGCGGATGGTTTGCAGGCGGGTGGCTCCTAAGGCTAAGCTGCCGTGCCGGAACGAGTCGTCGATGGCCTTCAGCGCTTCTTCGGTGGTACGGATAATCAGCGGGAGCGAAAGCAGCGCCAGGGTAAGCGAGCCGGCGATGATGGAGTCGCCGAACCCGAAGGCTTTCACGAACAGCGCCATCCCGAACAGGCCGAACACTACCGACGGAACGCCGCTCAGGTTGTTCGTCATCATGCGGATTAACCGCACGAGCTTGCCGTTGGCTGCGTATTCGTTCATGTAAATCCCCGACAGGATGCCTATGGGAAAGCTGATGAGGCTGCTCCCCACAATTAAATAAAACGTGCCTACGATGGCCGGGTAGATGCCGCCTCCCGTCATTCCGTCGGTAGGGGCTTCGGTAAGGAATTTCCAACTGATTACGCCGGCTCCCTTGATAAGGATAAACCCTAAGATGACTGCCAGTACGGCTACCACCGCGCCGCTCAGCACGGTGAACAGCCCGAAGGCCGCCCGTTGGGCGAGCCGTTTGCGCGAGTCGGTGAAACTTGGTTGTGTGCGTGATACCATATTATAGGTGTTTTTTGGAAGAAATGTATTCTACGGCTAAGCTCAGGAGCAGGGTAATGGCGAACAGCACGGCTCCCAGCATAAATAAGGCTTCGTAATGCGCTCCGCCGGCCGGCGCTTCTCCCAACTCGGCGGCAATCGTGGCGGGGATGGTGCGTACCGGCTCGAAAAAAGTGGTGGGGATAACCGCTGCGTTTCCCGTAACCATCAGTACCGCCATCGTTTCGCCTATGGCGCGCCCGATGCCTAATACCGCGGCCGAGGTGATGCCCGACGCCGAATACGGAATCACTACTTTATAAATCGTTTGCCAGTGGGTGGCTCCCAGCGCCAAACTGGCTTCTTTCATGGAGCGCGGCGTATTGCGCAGGGCGTCTTCGGCTACCGTGATGATGGTGGGCAGCGCCATCACGGCCAGTACCACGCTTCCGGCGAAAGCCGTTTCGCCTACCGGCAAACCGAAGGTGTTTTGTATCAGCGGAACCAGCACTACCAGTCCGAAGAAGCCGTACACCACCGACGGGATACCGGCAAGCAACTCGATTACGGGTTTCAGTACTTTCCGTACGCCGGGCCGGGCTATCTCGGCCATGTATACGGCCACGGCCATGCCGAACGGCAACGACAGGAGAATCGCCCCGAGGCTTACCAGCAACGTGCCTGACAAGAGGGGCACCAGTCCGAAAAGCGGGGCCGGGGTGGCGGTAGGGAACCATTCGGTGCCGGTAAAAAACTCGCCGGGGGTAATGGTTTGCTCCGGTAGGATTTTTCCCTCGAATCCGGGCGCTACATAGGTACGGGGAATAAAGGCGATGATGCCTTTTTCGCGGGCCACCAACTCGCTGATTCTGGCAGGAACGTACTCGAAGTCGGGTCCGAGCTCCGATTCGGTGAAATAATCGGTCAGGTCGGAAAGCCGGAATACCGTAATCGGTTCGTCCGGGCCGCCTGTTTCGCTCCAGTTCGTTATCTCCGAGTCGAAAATCCGTTTGATTCGCTCGGGCGAAAGTTCCTCCACCGGGTTGCTGCGGTTCACCGCCAGCACGTACCCTTCTTCTACCGCCGGGCTGCGAAACAGACCGGATGCTTCTTTGAAAAGGAAGAAAACGATGAGCAGGATTACCAGGCTGGTGGTATATCCGCTTATCCGTAGTCCCCCTTCGGCTAATTTCTCTAAAAATCTTCTCACCGCATTTCTTTTTTTAGTTATCGCTAAAACACCAAACAAAAATTTTTTTCAAACAACCGGACAACAGCACAAAAGAAAAAGTCCCCGTTCACTTACAATTCTCTTTTACATCCTCTTCTGGCCGTATCCTACTCAGCCCCGAAAAGCATCGGCCTCATCGTATGGCCCCACGGGCCTCAGATACTATCTTAAAAAGCAATGCTTAGAGCA
>JAJBTJ010000066.1 GCA_020860905.1 Parabacteroides sp.
ATGTCGTCTACAAGATACATATTATTAATTCAAAAGCAACAAAAGAAACAGGTTATTTTATAATTAAATCCAATTTTAACATCTAATCTATATAATAACACTTATCCTCTGCCATCCCCACAACCCGGCGTAAGCCGATAAAAGCCTGTTTTATCAGCAAAAAAAGAGCTTATCCTACAAAGAAGCTCTTTTTATTCGGGACTTTGCCGGAAAATACCTATTTTCGCTTATTTATCAGCTCATCCAAATTTATCTGTACCATGTATACCGCATCGCCCTTGTTTACACCCGGGAAGATAGGCCCGCTTATGTTACGCAACCGCACTATACGGGCTGCTGCTTTCGAAAGCATGTGTCCCGGCAACGCTCCGTCCGAAATGTATTACGATTACCATGTATCCGTAGCGGCGGGCGGAGTGGGGATGACTACATTGGCGTACGCAGCCGTCGACCGCAGCGGTCTGTCGTTCGAGCGGCAATTGTGGATGCGGCCCGAAATTATTCCGTCTCTCCGGCGGATTACCGACGCCATACACCGCGAAGGAGCGGCCGCCTCCATCCAGTTAGGGCATTGCGGGAATATGTCGCACCGGAAGATTTGCGGCTGCCTGCCCGTATCGGCTTCAGGTGGCTTCAATTTGTATTCGCCCACCTTCTACCGGTCGCTCACCGAATCAGAACTCGCCGGCATGGCCCGGAAGTACGGCGACGCCGTCCGGTTGGCACGTGAAGGAGGCTTCGACGCCGTAGAAATACACGCCGGGCACGGCTACCTCATCAGCCAGTTCCTGTCGGCCGCCACCAACCGGCGCAAAGACGGGTACGGAGGAAGCTTGGCAAACCGGATGCGTTTTATGAAGATGTGTATGGCCGAAGTAATGGAGGCGGCCGGCAACGATATGGCGGTACTGGTGAAGATGAACATGCGCGACGGATTCAAAGGCGGCATGGAGATAGACGAATCGCTCGAAGTGGCGCGCACCCTGCAAGACGAATGCGGAGCGCATGCTTTGATTCTGAGCGGCGGATTCGTAAGCCGGGCGCCGATGTACGTGATGCGCGGAGCGATGCCCGTACGTACGCTGGCCTATTATATGCCGGCCGGATGGCTGCCGGTAATGGTTCGGCTGGCCGGCCGGATAATGATGAAGCCGGAACCGTTCCGGGAAGCGTATTTTCTGGACGACGCCTTGAAATTCCGGGCTGCGTTGAAAATGCCGTTAGTATATGTAGGCGGCCTGGTATCGCGCGAAAAAATCGACGAAGTGCTGGAAGCCGGATTCGAATTCGTAAGCATGGCCCGCGCCTTGCTGAACGAGCCTGCATTCGTGAACCGGATGCGGACGGAAGAGCAGGCGCGATGCGACTGCGGGCACAGCAATTATTGTATCGCCCGGATGTACACGCTCGAAATGGCTTGCCATAAGCACCGGACAGATTTGCCGCCGGCGCTCGTCAAGGAGATACGGAGGCTGGAAAACAAATAAACGCGGCCGCGAAACGAACCGTCAGTTTACCTCCACTTCTTTCACCGTACGGAACAGTTTTCCTTCCGGGGTAATCCCCTCCAACACGACGGAATAGGTAGTAGGCGTATCGGCCGAGTAGAATTCGACGGTTGCCGTGCCGTCGGCATCGGTTCGGATGCGCGGGTTCCAGTAAAGCGTAGTGCGTAAATCGGGCTGCTCGGAATTTTTCTGTGCCGCCGCGGCATATTGAGGAGAATAAAACTCAACAGGCTTCTGATAACCCAACAAATTAACCGCCGCCCGGTTCGGCTGCGGCTCTACCGGATTTACTTTTCCCTGTTTAAGCGTAATGGCAATCAGGCAATCGGCAAAACCCGGAGGAATAATCGGAACCCAGGTTATAATTTGCGCATTTTTTATCACATCGATTTGTTCGATATCCTCCACGCGCAATGTTTGGGTCATCTTGTCGCATTGTGCCACATCATCAATCAACACATTATCCATTTTCAACAGAGGCGCTTTCCCCTGATACCGTAAAACTCCGTTAGTTGCCAGGAAACCCGGGAAATGCGAAGCTACCATCAGCGAAAAATCCGATGCGCCCGCCTGTTTAATCTCTTCTTCGTCCAACATTTTAGCGCCCAATACCGTTTGGTATGCCGTTTTCGTTTCTTTCTTTTTGGGCGCCGTAACCAGCACCTCGTCCAACAAGACCGTGCGGATACCTTCCTCTGCCGTAAGCTGCCGGTCGGCTTTCTCGACATACGACAACGCTACACGCCGGCTGGCAGGAATAAAGGGGAGCGGAACTGTCACGCCGGGAAACCGGTCGGAATCCAGTTCCAATACAGGAGTCCCTTTCCCCGTTTTATCCGTGGCCGTAGCCATATACCGGGTACTGTCGGGAAACTCGAAATGCTGCAAACAAAACCGGCCACTCCGGTCGGTAACCGTTTCTTGCAGCATCCGTACATCCGGCGACCAGATACGAACCGGGGCTCCCGCCAACGCTTTCCGACGATAATAGCTCGTTACCGTACCGCACAGTTGCATACTTTGTTCCGGCGGAACGGCGGGATGCACGTACTCGCCCCGGAGAACGGACGGAATATCGTACCGGTTCCATCCCTGCGTAAGCATCAATAAATCGAGGGCTTGCGCCGTTTCTTTGGTCGACCTGCGGAAATACCACCCTGCGTCTTCTACATATCCTTTCAGGTTGGCCGACAAAAGCAAAGACGTAAAAATCGTACTGCACGAATCCACCTCCACGTCGCGCTTATCGGTTACGGAAAGCGCCCCGCCGGCGGCCAACGGCATACCTAAGCTATCGGTTACGCTGATATGCAACCGGATTTTTTCACGCCGCCCGTAGCGGGTGCTGTCGCTCGTGACTGAAGCAACCGCTTCCGGATTTTTTTTTATAAAGGCGACCCGTTCGCTCAACACCTGCCCCGAACCGTTCAACAAGACTATATGTACCGGGCCCGGCATAAAACTCCCTTTATCGAAACATCGGTAAGGCTGCCCGAAATCCCAACGTCCCGCATATACCGGCAATCCTTCCTGATGGAGAAATACCACTAACGACGAATCGGGCATGGTTATATCCGCCGAACGGTTCACCGCCACATACAAATGCTCGCGCAAAGCATTCGCCTTCAACCCGTAAAAACCTGTCTGCACCAAAGGCAACGGTACTTTTTTAATCCGGCCGGCGCCGTTCCGGCAAAAGGCATAATAGGTTTTCCCCGCTTCGGGGATAAAGTCGAAATAACCCATCCCCCGGTGGAACGTAGAGAAAGACAAAATTTCCGTCCCCTCCTCATCCCTGACCGTACCGGTGACTTCTTCCGAATAACCTTGTTCGTTCAATGCCTTGAAAGCGATACGGCAAGATACACCGGCAAGCAAATAACCGCCTTCCGGCAAAAAAGAAACGGCATAATCCGGAACAGCAGGGGTAACCGGAACATAACAGGCGTAATTGCCTCCTTTTACCAACAACGCCAGCGGCAGCGTACCGGAACCGAACCGCACCCGGACACCTTGTTCCGACACTTTGTAATCCAACGTTTTACGAGCCGTTTGAAACGAGATACTTCGCAATGAAATCACAGTATCTTTTGCCGGGTGTTTAAATTCGAAATAACCTGTTATTTTTCCGTTTTCACCGGCACGGAAAGCCGAAGTAAGGTGTACCGAACGGGAAAGGGGCGACATAACACGAAGGGGTTTCCGGAAAAAAACGGCTTCTCCCTGGTTTTCCATATAACGGGTATAAGCACGCAGGGTATAAGTGCCTTCGGGCAGCGCCTGGCTTAACTTCAGGCAACCGGAAAATACACTCCCGGCATCGGGGCGTACTTTTACCCGGTAAATTACCGAATCGAACGGGTCGACCAATTCCGTATAAACATACCGGCTGCCAAACTCCGGCTCAAGGGAAAGGGCATTGACTACAAAAGCGCGGAACCAAATCTTTTCGCCAGCTACGTAGGCGGGTTTATCGGTTTGAAGATAGATTTTTTCCTGCGGGAAGAGGCGGATTTGGGTATACAAACGGGAAAACAGCGTATCGGAATCAAAAGAAGATTGGGCATACAACACCCATGTATGCAACAACAAAAAGGAGAAAAACCATCCGGTTATTCTGTAGCCTTTATAAGTCATTCTTGTTTTCCTCTTATACAGTCATGGTTAATATGGGTAAAAATACGAAATATATTTTATTACTAAAAGCATTCCCTACCTTTATATTTCTTCATCTCCGGCAAATACTGCTTAATCTTGGCAATCCGGGTAGCATCCGACGGGTGCGTACTCATAAATTCCGGCGTACGCCCGCTCTTCCCGGCCGACATTTTCTGCCAGAACGTAACTGCGTTTTCCGGATTATAGCCCGCCATCGTCATCAAAACCAATCCCATGTAATCGGCCTCCGACTCGTGCTGCCGCGAAAAAGGCAACATTACCCCGTACTGTGTACCCAACCCATACACCGTATTCGCGACCGACTGCACCGCTCCGGATTTATTACTCAACGCCGCCCCCAGGATATTCGCCCCATACTGCGTTAAAATCTGCTGACTCATCCGTTCGTTCGAATGCTTGGCAACCGCATGCGCCAACTCATGCCCCAACACTACCGCCAGGTCATCGTCGCTGCTGATATAAGGCAACAACCCTTCGTATACTACGATTTTACCGCCCGGCATAGCAAATGCATTCACCTGCGGGTCTTTCACCAGATGGAACTCCCACGAAAGATTCTTGATTTCGTTACCCATCCCGTTATTCCGCAGGTACTGCTCGGTAGCGGCGGCAATCCGTTTGCCCACCCGCTCTACCATCGCCGTAGCCGCCTTATTACTCGACAGCGTACTCGACTTAATATAATTATCGTACTGTTTCAGGCTCGAAGCCACCACATCCTGGTCCGACACCAGCAATACCTGCTTCCGTCCCGTCAAAGGCACCGTACTGCAAGCAGTCAGAAACAGGCATACAGCTATCCATAACCCGCTGAAATTCTTTTTTTCCATAACCTATCGCTTAAATCGACATGCAAATATATAAACATAACCTGCACATCCGGGAAAAGTTTTTTGCATAACACATTAAATCCTGCTAAAACTTGCATATTTATTCAATTATTCTGGTTACATTTGCCACCTCTTTGAATAAATATGCAATATATATGACGAAGAAAGAACGGTTGGAAACGATATGCGAGATTATCCGGTCGGAAGCGGTGCGCAACCAGGAAGAGTTGCTGAAACGGCTTAACGACAAAGGATTTACGCTGACGCAGGCCACCCTGTCGCGCGACATCAAGCAGCTCCAGGTAGTAAAGATACACGACGGGAACCGCAATTATATTTATACCTTGCCCGGACAGATGCCGTATGCAACCGCCCCGCACAGTACCCCGGCGCCGGCCGCTTCGGCGACCTGTTCGAGTATCGAATTCTCGGGCAACCTGGCCGTTATCAAAACCCGGCCGGGATACGCCATGGCTATCGCCTCCGACATCGACGCCAAAGCACCCCGCGAAATACTGGGAACTATCGCCGGCGACGACACGATTCTGCTGGTACCGCGCGAAGGCATCACGCGCGACAACATCGTACGAGCCTTATCGCAGTTTATTCCCGGCATAACGACAATAGAAAACAAGTATATAGCACGATAAACAAAATGGAAAACGAAATTGAAATCGACGTAATGGTGGCCGACGCCTCGCACGAACAATATGTCGACACTATCCTCGACACCATCGAAGCTGCCGCCAAAGTACGCGGTACCGGTATCGCCAAGCGCACGCACGAATACGTAGCGCAGAAAATGAAGGAAGGCAAAGCCATCATCGCCCTGGCCGGCGACGAATTTGCCGGATTTAGCTACATCGAGTCGTGGGGAAACAAGCAATACGTAGCTACCTCGGGACTTATCGTAGTAGAGAAATTCCGCCGGCAAGGACTTGCCAAGCGGATTAAACAAGCGTCGTTCCAACTGGCGCGCCTGCGCTGGCCTAAGGCGAAAGTGTTCAGCCTTACCTCCGAAAGCGCCGTAATGAAGATGAATACCGAACTGGGCTACCTGCCGGTTACGTTCGCCGACCTTACCGACGACGAGGCTTTCTGGAAAGGTTGCCAGGGCTGTATCAACCACGACGTGCTGGAACGTACCGACCGGAGGTATTGCATCTGCACCACCATGCTGTTCGACCCGCAAGACCCGCGCTGCCTGATACACGAAGAGCAATACGAGTCGCTGCGGAAGAAAACCGAGCAGAAATGGTTGGAAATGAAACAAGCCGCCCGACAGAATCAGGAAAAATAAAAACAACTCAAAAATAAGAAAGCGATGAAGAAGAAAGTAGTAGTGGCATTCAGCGGAGGGCTGGATACCTCGTTCACCGTAATGTACCTGGCAAAAGAAAAAGGTTACGAAGTATACGCCGCTTGCGCCAACACCGGCGGTTTCAGCGAAGAGCAACTGAAAAAGAACGAAGAAAACGCCTACAAGTTAGGAGTCGTAAAATACGTTACGCTCGACGTTACGAAAGAATATTACGAAAAGAGCCTGAAATACATGATTTTCGGAAATGTGTTACGCAACGGCACCTACCCTGTTTCGGTAAGCTCGGAGCGTATTTTCCAGGGATTGGCCATCGCCCGGTACGCCAACGAAATCGGGGCGGACGCCATTGCGCACGGTTCGACGGGGGCCGGCAACGACCAGGTGCGTTTCGATATGACCTTCCTCGTATTGGCGCCTAACGTAGAAATTATCACCCTTACCCGCGACATGGCGCTCAGCCGTGACTACGAAATAAATTACCTGAAGGAGCACGGATTCGAAGCCGACTTTACCAAGTTGAAATACTCGTACAACGTAGGCTTGTGGGGTACTTCGATTTGCGGCGGCGAAATACTCGATTCGGCGCAAGGTTTGCCCGAAAGCGCATACCTGAAACAAGTGGAAAAAACCGGCTGCGAACAACTCCGCATCGAGTTTAAGAAAGGGGAAATCCATGCGGTAAACGGCGAAGTATTCGAAGATAAAATCGCCGCTATCCAGAAAGTGGAGGAAATAGGGGCGGCTTACGGTATCGGCCGCGACATGCACGTAGGCGATACGATTATCGGAATCAAAGGCCGGGTAGGGTTCGAAGCCGCCGCGCCGATGCTGATTATCGGTGCGCACCGTTTCCTGGAAAAATATACGCTGAGCAAATGGCAGCAATACTGGAAAGACCAGGTAGCCAACTGGTACGGTATGTTTTTGCACGAAAGCCAGTACCTGGAGCCGGTAATGCGCGACATCGAAGCCATGTTGCAGGAATCGCAGCGCAACGTAAACGGAACGGCCATCCTCGAGTTGCGTCCGCTTTCGTTCTCGACAGTAGGCGTAGAATCGGCCGACGACCTGGTAAAAACCAAGTTCGGCGAATACGGCGAGATGCAGAAAGGCTGGACGGCCGAGGATGCGAAAGGATTCATCAAGGTGCTTTCCACTCCGCTCCGGGTATATTACACCAACCATAAGAACGAAGAAATATGATAAAAGCAGGCATTATTGGAGGGGCGGGTTATACGGCAGGCGAATTGATACGCCTGTTAATCAACCATCCGGATACCGAAATCGTATTTATAAACAGCAACAGCAACGCCGGGAACAAAATCACCGACGTGCACAGCGGATTGTACGGTGAAACGGACTTGGTATTTACCGACCGGTTACCGCTGGACGAGGTAGACGTGCTCTTTTTCTGTACCGCTCACGGCGACACGAAAAAGTTTATGGAAAACCATGTGGTGCCCGAAAAGGTAAAAATCGTAGACCTGTCGATGGATTACCGCATCGAAAGCCCGGAGCACGATTTCGTGTACGGGCTTCCGGAACTGAACCGCAAACGGATTATCCGGGGCAGCCGCATCGCCAACCCGGGTTGTTTCGCCACGGCTATCCAGTTGGGGCTGCTTCCGCTGGCCAAGCACCTGATGCTGAATTCGGAAATCCAGGTACACGCCATTACCGGAAGTACCGGGGCCGGCGTAAAGCCGTCGGCCACCTCGCATTTCAGTTGGCGCAACAACAACCTTTCCATTTACAAGCCGTTTACGCATCAGCATCTGCCCGAAATCAGGCAATCGCTTTCGCAATTGCAAAACAGCTTCGGGAGCGTGATTAATTTTATCCCTGTACGGGGCGACTTCGCGCGGGGCATCTTCGCTTCCACGTACTTCGACTGCAAAGTGGGTTTGGATGAAATCACCCGGATTTACGAGGAGTATTACGACAACCATTCGTTTACATTCGTTACCGACAAAAATCCGGACCTGAAACAGGTGGTAAACACCAACAAATGCTTAATCCATTTATCGAAGCACGAAAACAAGTTGCTGGTTATTACGGCTATCGACAACCTGCTGAAAGGGGCGTCGGGGCAAGCGG
>JAJBTJ010000194.1 GCA_020860905.1 Parabacteroides sp.
TTAATGAATGTTGAGCGTATTTTGAATAAAAAACCGACCGTGTATGGAGCCACGTGGCCGGCGAGGTAAAAACGCTTGTTCCGGGAACTTCGTACAGGAGCAAAAAACGGACTCGGTACGGCTTGCCGACCATTTTATAATTTAGCATTTAAGTGACGAATTTTCAGAAAGCTCTTTAACGAAAAACAAGACGAAATGTGAAGGGCGCACAGCCGAAGCGCATCCGGTTAAAAAACGTCTTTTACCTTGTATACCAGTTCCATCCACACTACATACCGCAAAAATTTGCCCAGCAACATGGAAATGGATACCACCCATACATTTCCCCGTAAAAAACCGAGCGCCACGGCAATGAAATCGCCGATGCCCGGCAGAAAAACAAAGAAAGCCATCACCGAGCCTTTCCCTTCTATCCAGTGCTGTACCTTCTGCAATTTGGCGACATTCAGCTTGAGGTATTTTTCTATCCATTCTACTTTTCCCAGACGGCCCAGATAATAGCAGCTCATGCCGCCCAGAAAATTCCCCAGCGTCGCCGCAATCATACACGGCCAGTAATCGGCGCCTGCCAGCAACACGCCGGTAAGCACCACTTCCGAGCTGAACGGCAAAACGGTTGCAGCCAGAAAAGAGGCGATAAACACGCCGATATATCCCCACGCTATAAGTTGTTCCATACCCGAAGAAACAAAACGGAAACAAATACGCCTATCGTAAAGTAAAACAGCCCTCCCACCCATTTGTTCCACCTCACCGTAAAGAAATGGGCCACCAGGATGGAAGCGGATATGCACGCCGTAATCATAAATTCCTCGGAGGCATATTCGTACAGGAAGTACAGCAACGACGCCCAGATAGTAAAAAGCACTAAAAAAGAAAGGTTTTCGCGGGTACGGAGGCTGTCGGCATATTCCTGGGTAAAAATATTGACAGCCGCCAGCAACGTAAGGAACGCGGAATAAAACACCGTAATCCAGGGCCATATACCGCCGGCGACTCCCACCAGCTTAAACTGTACCAGCAAGGGAAAAGTAGCGGTAAAAAACGTAAAGTCTTTTTGCCATACGCACCAGGCCAGCAAGCACCAGTAAACAGCCGCCAGCCCGAATACCGATGCCAGGAAACTCCTTACGCCGAGCGAACGCAAATGATACATGCCGAACCAGAAAAGGGGAACGAACCAAACGATATGAATCCAGAAAAGGCTACCTATCCCCATCAAAAAACCCCAGTTAAAAGCAAACGAGCGAAGTTCGGGTGTATGATACGACCGAAACAGCTCGTACAGCCCCAACACGAGGCAAAAAGCGCCGATAGAGGTGCTTTTCAACGGAAAGAAATCGGGATTGGTACTGATAAAGAGAGAGAAAAACAGAAAGGGGAAAATCGTTTTTTCGCGAATCAGCCCCAGCACGTAATCCATGCGGTGAATCAGGAAAGCCGCCCCGAACATCAACAACAAACCGATAAGATAGGCGGTTTCCTTATCCGCAATCCAGGTGCAACAGGTTTTCCATACAGGCGTATCGTAAGCATCCGGCAGGATGGGGAAACCCACGTTTCCGAAATACCCTATCCCCCAGCAAAGAATGCTGAGCAATACGGCCACGCCGTAAAAGCGCTTGCTTGACGGAAACCGTTTCCCGTATTCCCCCTTTTTGCCCATGCCTACAAATCGAATCCGATATCCGTACGGAAGTATTTCTTATCGAACGAAATCGCGCGGGCATTGGCAAACGAACAGGCCAGGGCCTCGTCTTTATCCTTGCCGTACGAGCTTACGGCAATCACCCGGCCGCCGTTGGTAAGGATTCCTTCCTCGCCGGTTTTCGTTCCGGCATGGAAAACAATACTGCCGTTTACTTTATCCAGGCCGGAAATTACCTTACCTTTTTCGTAACTCTCCGGATACCCACCCGAAACGAGCATCACCGTTACAGCCGTCCGTTCGTCGGTAAGCAACTCTTTCGTATCCAGCGTACCGGCAGCCACTCCTTCGAACAGTTCTACCAGGTCGCTTTTTATCCGCAGCATCACCGCTTCCGTTTCCGGATCGCCCATCCGGCAGTTGTACTCGATTACCATCGGCTCGCCGTTTACCCGGATAAGCCCCAGGAAAATAAAGCCTTTGTATACGATATTCTCTTGTTGCAGGCCTCGAACCGTGGGCCGGATAATGCGTTCTTCCACCTTTTTCATAAACGCCTCGTCGGCAAAAGGAACCGGCGATACGGCACCCATGCCGCCCGTATTCAGGCCTGTATCGCCTTCGCCGATACGCTTGTAATCCTTTGCTACCGGGAGCACTTTATACGAAACCCCGTCGGTAAGTACGAAAACAGAGCACTCGATACCGCTCAGGAACTCTTCGATTACCACCGTTTTGCTGGCCTCGCCGAACATCCCGCCCAGCATTTCGCCCAACTCTTTCTTCGCCGTTTCCAGGTCGGGAACAATCAGCACCCCTTTTCCGGCCGCCAATCCGTCGGCTTTCAGCACATACGGGGCTTTCAACTCTTCGAGAAATGCGTATCCTTCGCCGATATTTTCTGCCGAAATGCTTTTATACCGGGCCGTAGGGATGCCGTGCCGCTGCATAAACGCTTTCGCGAATTCTTTACTCCCCTCTAACTGTGCACCCGCCTTCGACGGGCCGATTACCGTAACTCCGCGCAACGCTTCGTCGTCGGCGAAAAAGTCGTATACTCCTTTTACCAACGGGTCTTCGGGACCTACCACGACCATCTCCACCTGGTTTTTCAATACGAAATCTTTCAGGGCGGGGAAATCCGTGGCCGAAAGGGCTACATTCGTTCCCACCGCAGCCGTACCGGCATTGCCGGGTGCGATAAAAAGAGTATCTGTTTTCGGGCTTTGCGCCATTTTCCAGGCCAGCGCATGTTCGCGGCCGCCGGAACCGAGTAATAATATATTCATTGTTTTCCTGTTGTTTTGTTTCAAAGAATCGTGTTCGTATTATTTCAGGTAATCGTCGAAGTACCGGGTAATCTTCTCATGCAGGTGCGGGCGGTCTTTCCCGATTACGTTATGCTCGTGGCGGGGATAGACGAAGTAATCGGGATACGTACGCGCCTCGATGCATGCCTGTAAAAAAGAAAGGGTGTGCTGCCATACCACTACCGGGTCGATGTCGCCGTGAATCAGCAACAAATGGCCTTGCAGGTTGGCCGCCTTGTTTTTCAGGTTGGCGTTTTTGTATCCTTCCGGATTTTCCTGCGGCGTATCCATATAACGCTCGCCGTACATCACCTCGTAATAGTTCCAGTCGATAACCGGGCCGCCGGCTACACCTACCTTGAAAATCTCCGGGTAAGTGAGCATCAGGTTGGTCGTCATAAAACCGCCGTAGCTCCACCCGTGCACCCCGATACGCTCCGGGTCTACGAAAGGCAGGCTTTTCAGGAATTCGGCACCCTTTACCTGGTCGGCCATTTCGTTTACGCCTAAGTTCCGGTGTATCACGTTTTCGAACTCGGCTCCCCGGTTGGCCGACCCGCGGCTGTCGACAGTGAAAACCACGTATCCCCGTTGCGCCATATAAATATCCCAGCCGCGCGCATCCGCCAACCACGAATCGGTAACCAACTGGGCGTGCGGGCCGCCGTACACATAAACGATGGCCGGGTGTTTCTGCGTCGAGTCCAGGGCGGCAGGCGTAATCAGCCGGTAATACAAGTCGGTTACCCCGTCGGCCGCCTTGATAGTGCCTATCCGTATATCCGGCATCTGGTACTTTTTATACGGGTCGGAGGCGGTAAGCAGGTTTACGGCGTTTCCTTTCTTCGTATCCGCCACATCGATTTTGCGCGGGTTATGCCGGCTCGAATAAACATCGGTAAAATACGATTTCCCGGCCGAAAGCCGTACCTGGTGCATGCCCGCTTCGTGCGTGAGGCGTACCCGCTTGCCGGTTTTGAGGTCGAGCCGGTACAAATGGCGCTCGAGCGGACTTACTTCGGTAGACATATAATAAAGAGACTTCCCGTCGGCCGTGAATCCGTGCACTTCGGTAACCGACCACGGCCCTGAAGTGAGTTGCTGCAATTCGTTCCCTGCCGTATCGTATAGATACAGGTGGTCGTACCCGTCGCGCAGGCTCTGCCAGATGAACCGTTCCGGACGGCCCGGCACGAAGAGCACCGGATGCTGCGGCTCCACATACTTGGGATGCGTTTCGGTAAACAGCGTTTTTTCCAACACGCCCGAGGCAGCGTCGTACCGGTTGAGGCGGCATTCGTTTTGCTCGCGGTTGACTTCGGCCACGTAAATATATTTTCCGTCGGGGCTCCAGGCGATATTGGTAAGGTATTTGTCTTTCGGCGCTCCGGTTTGCAGGAAAACCGTTTTTCCCGAGGCTACCTCGTACACGCCCACCGTTACTTCGTGGCTCTTCATTCCGGCCATCGGATACTTAACCGGTTCGGCTTTGGCGCACCGGGCGTCTACGTTTACCAGCGGGTAATCGGTTACCATGCGCTGGTCCATCCGGTAAAAAGCCAGCTTATCGCCTACCGGCGACCAGAAAGTGCCTTTGTCGATACCGAACTCGTTCCGGTGCACCGACTGTCCGTTTACAATATCCTTGTCCGTATCGGCGGTAATCCGGGTTACGGCGCCGTCCGGCGAAATCAGGCCGAGGTTATTCCCCTCGGTAAAAGCCAGGCAGCCGCTCCCTTTTGCATAATCGTATCCTCCCCGGCCCTTTTCGAGCGCGTATTTTCCTACCACCTTACGGGCGTCGACGTCGAACAATACCCGGTTCCGCTTTACATCGAAAGCCAACACCGGCCGGGTTACATCGGGTACCGAGAACACCGGCATCGCCTTTAACCCGAGCAAACCGCTCGCCTGCAACACCTCGTTCAGGCCGGCCCGGTCGATAAGCAACGCTTCTTTCTTGTTTTTCCCGGGTGTACCGGCTATCAGGCTGTCGCCTTTCACATAGATATACCGGTCGGCGCACCACTGCAACTGTTTCAGGGTGCGCGGCACGAAACGGGCATACGTGCGTCCGCCCGGTATCAGGTCGTCCAGCGTAAGCCGGTCGTTCTGGGCATGTATCGTCATAGATAACAACGTTAATACCATCCCCGCCAGGAGACAGGCCGATTTATTCTTCATTTCCGTCCTCCTTCTTTGCTGCCCGGATTTCGTCGGCATGCGCCGCATCGAACCGGCGCTGCGGCGTATCGGGCTTGGTCGATTTGGCAGGACGCCGGTCGGTATCGTACGATTTGCTTACGCCGCGCTTGTCGAAGCGTTCTTCGCGGGCGCCCTGCTCGTACAGGTTCCGTTTATATTCGGCCTGTTTCCCTTCGAAAATTTCGTACTGCCGGTATTCGCACTCGAGCGAGCCATTCATCACTTTATATTTGGCGGAAGGGCGCAAGCCTATTTTGTCGAAACATTCTTCCTGATAGCTTATAATCCAGGCATTATACCCGGTAAACACATGCTTGAGCCGCTCGCCTATCATTTCGTACAAGCCCAGCAAATCGCGCGTGGAAATCCGTTCGCCGTACGGAGGATTGGTAACCAGTATGCCGGGGCGGGGCGCTTCCTGGTATTGCTGAAAAGGCATGGTTTTCAAATCGATATACCGTCCCAGGCCGGCACCGCGTATGTTCTCGCGGGCTATTTCGATGGCTTTCGGCGAAATATCCGAGCCGTATACCTTGAATTTGAAATCCCGTTCCTGGCTATCGTCGTTATAAATCCGGTCGAACAATTCCTGGTCGAAATCGTTCCACTTCTCGAAGGCAAACTCTTTCCGGTATACGCCCGGAGCGATGTTGAGCGCAATCATCGCCGCCTCGATAAGCAGCGTACCCGAGCCGCACATCGGGTCGATGAAATTCGATTCGCCCTGCCAGCCGGTTTTCATAATCATTCCGGCCGCCAGCACTTCGTTCAGCGGGGCTTCGGTTTGACTAACCCGGTAGCCGCGCTTATGCAGCGATTCGCCGGAGCTGTCGATAGAGAGGGTACAGTCGTTGTGCGAGATATGGATGTTGATGTACAGGTCGGGATTGTTTACCCGCACCGACGGGCGCTTGCCTCCTTTTTCGATAAAATAATCGGCAACCGCATCTTTCGTGCGGTAGGCCACGAACTTGGTGTGGTTGAAGTCTTCCGAGTAAATCACCGAATCGATGGCGAAGGTGGTTTTCGCGTCCAGGTATTTGTCCCACTCCACCGATTTTACTTGTTCGTATACCTCGTCGGCGTTTTTCGCCTTAAAATGATAAATGGGCTTGAGGATGCGCAAGGCGGTACGGCAATGAAAGTTCGCTTTATACAACAACTCCTTGTCGCCTTTAAACGACACCATGCGCCGGCCGGTCTCCACCTGTTGCGCGCCCAGCGCCGTTAATTCGCCGGCCAGGATATCTTCCAACCCGTACAGGGTCTTGGCCACCATTTCAAACGTTTCGTTCATATTCAATCAAACAATAGCCGGCGTGCAGCTTCCGGCATTTCTTTTTTTGCCGCCGCATACCGGCCGGATTTACATTTTATTTAGTCATTCTCGTTTCGTTTGCGTAATTACCTCGCCGGCCGGCACATCGCGGGCAATCCATACGTTTCCGCAAATGGTGGCACCGTCGCCGATGCGGATGCGCCCGATAAGGGTGGCGTTCGAATAAATCGTTACATGGTCGCCTACCACCGGGTGCCGGGGTACGTTACGGGTAACCTTCCCGTTTTCATCGGGCGGCAGTTTTTCGCCGGCCAGACTCACGCCCTGGAAAATACGTACGTGGTTCCCGATTACGCTCGTTTCGCCGATTACCGTACCGGTTCCGTGGTCGATGGAAAAATGATGCCCCACGGATGCGCCCGGATGGATGTCGATTCCGGTTTCGGAATGGGCCAGCTCGGTGATGATACGGGGAATATAAGGTACGCCGAGCAAATACAACTCGTGGGCGATGCGGTAGTTGGTAACGGCCCGTAGGCCGGGATAACAAAAAATCACCTCGCCCTGGTTGCGGGCGGCCGGATCGCCGTTGAAAGTAGCCTCCACATCGGTAGCCAGCAAGGCGCGGAGTCGCGGAAAGGTAGCGATAAACGACTCGGAAAGCGATGCGGCGCGACGGCGCACGGTTTCGTCGGGGCACGTTTCGCATCCTTCGGCTGCAAAGCATAAACCGGCGTACAACTGGCCGGTAAGTAAAGCATGCAGGGTTTCGATATTCACCCCGGTATGGTAACGGAGGGTTTGCCGGCTGATGTTGGCTTTTCCGTAATAGCCGGGAAACAGAATGGCACGGCACAAATCCACGATTTCTTTCAGCACCTCTACCGAAGGCAGCGCTTCCTGGTCGCGATACTGGTGAAACAGGGGGCGATACGAATCGATTTCCGATAACCGGTCGACCGTTTCGGAGAGTATGTTGCTATGCGTTGGCAAACCCATTCTTTATCTGATTCAAGTCCAGGTGCAAAAGTACGTTTTTATTTTGAAACCGCACGAAGGGGGCGGCATTATTCTTTTTCCCGGGGCGACCGGCCGAAAGCCTTGCAGGTAAGCGTATCCACAGCCACTTTCCATACCCTGACGTTCTTCACCGCCGGGTCGGAATACACGAACGGGCGGCCGGTATAATGGCGCATCAGGATGTCGAGTGCTTCCCGCTTCTGTTGCATGTCGTTCACGAAAACCACGTCGCCCCACGCCAGTACGCTTTCCGAACGCATGCTGTAGCTGCATGCCACCTCAGGATGTTGGAACACCAGCTCGTGCCCGGTAGCGAAAGTAAGGCATACCCGTGGATTCCGCCTTAGGATGTCGATACTCCGGCCGTCAGGAGCAGAATGTAAATACACCGAACCGTTTTCGTATCCGAAGTTCATCGGAATTACGTAGGGCGTACCGTCGGTATCCGCCATCCCTACGAAACAAACGCCGCACCGGGCTATCACGGCTTCTATCTTTTCTTTACCGGTAATTTCCAATGTTTTCATCCGCTTCCGTTTTTATTTTGCAAAGTAAATAAAATCTCCCGGAAAAGACCAAAAAACAGGCCACCCTTTCCGGGCCGGCGGCGTTTCTGCGCCTGGCTTTCGCCCGCCGGCGGCTGCAAAGGAAAACGGGGGCTCGCGAATTACCGAAAATTTTCTCTAATCTTTTGCTAAATAGGCGCATTTACGCTACCTTTGCACCTATATTTTTTAGGCGCTATACTATAATACGAAAGGAAAATTCTTTAAAACGATTACATAACTTAAATTTATTGTCTTATGTGGTTACTTAATTCATCCGTGGGAAGAAAACTGATAATGAGCCTATCGGGTATCTTCCTGGGTTTATTTCTGCGGTATCACATGTCGCTAAATGTTGCGGCCGTCTTTACGGAAGAAGCCTACAACGCGATTTGTGGATTCGTAGGCGCAACCGTGAA
>JAJBTJ010000093.1 GCA_020860905.1 Parabacteroides sp.
TTTAAATAAAGCGTATACTTTAAAAGTTTTAATGCAATTATTAAGTTAAAATACTACAGATTAATTCATTATCTCTTCCACACCTTCAGTATTCCTCTTTTCGCTACAGATAAGCCGAATCCGAGATTTTTCCCATATAAATCGCCGCTGTCGCCGGCCACGTTCCCTTTAAATTCCCATCCTTCCAACTTCGGATGCCGGTAAGTGATTTCAAGCAGGCCCGATACCCCCGGTTTATTATCTATAAAAGGTTGCATAGAAGTTCCCCAACTGTTCATCGCCGTAAACAGCAAACGGTAATCCACATACGGAGACAAAGCGCCTTCCATCCCGAGATGATACGCTTTCACCCGGTTATTTTCAAAGCCCAGGAAACCGTTGGTATTGTACTCGGGCGAGGTAATCAACGGCGAGCCGAGCCCCTGGCCGAAATAAGAAACACCGGTAACGTATTCGCCGTTATTATAATAATTGTCGGCACCGCCTCCCCTACCCGGACGCGTATATTCTATAAAGTGGAACGGCCCGCTCTGATACCGGGTATCGAAAAATTCAAATACGACTTTACGTATCCATCCGAACCGGAACAACTCGATTTCGGCTCCCCACAACCCGTCGCGGGCATTGGCGAACTCCATTCCCGAGGTATCTTCGAAATAATGCTGCCAGTACAGAGCGGCTTTCCAAGCGGTTCCGCGGTAAGCCAACTTCAGGTCGTACGAGCCGTAATGGTTGCCGAGTACATTGATTTGCGACGATTGCGATGCACCGCTTCCCCCTTCTTTTCCGACTATCACCCGCAGCAGGTCTTTAAACGACTGGGGTTGCTTGCCGGCCTGAGGATTAGTAGAGGTACCGCCCCATTGGGCAGCATGCCGCACGCCCAAAATAGCGGAAAAAGGCGAGCCGCCCTCCGTATCTTTCAGTTGCACGAAAAGCGATTTATGGTGCCACAACACGTTTCGGATATATTCTTCGCCCGGATAGGCTACATGTTCGAGGTACTTGGTATCGAACGACCTTCCTACGGCAAAATCGCCTTTTACCTGTAACCATCCTTTGGTGTAAGGCACTACGGCAAACTCGGGAATCGACAAATTGACTTCCGGAATAGGGCGCGCGTTGGCCGACAGCACCATGTCGCCCGAGCTTAGCCTCCGGTCCCATAAGGAAGTGTAATCTTCTTTGCTTCCGATACTCAATAATAACGAACGATAGCCCAACCCGGCATACAATTGCTGGATATACACATGCTTATACCGCGGCGCAACCGCTACGGCATCGACTCCGGCATTCCAGCGAAACCGCCCTCTATACCCGAACGACTGGCTATTGAAAACACCGGCCCGCAAATAACCGTTACCGGCATCCAACGGAACCAGGCCGTAACGGTTGCTCACCATCCAGAAAGGCGTATGGTCGCCGGTTGCCGCCGACCCGAAAACTTCGGCCCGGTAAACCAGCGAATCCGGGCGCTCTTCTGCGTTACCGCTTTGAGCGGCCATGCTTCCGCAACAGAGCGTACAGAGCCCCATCCCCACGAAAAACTGCTGTATCTTCACTTTATTCTGTTCTTAATTTGTTAACCTGCTCGACTTTTTCCGCACGGGAAATTACTTTTCCAGTAATTTTTGCAGGTACTGCCCATACTGGTTTTTCAACATCGGCGAAAGTATTTCCCTGAGTTTGTCGTCGGTAATCCACCGGTTTTTATAGGCTATTTCTTCGAGACAAGCCACTTTCAATCCCTGTCGTTTCTCGATTACTTCCACAAAAGTAGAGGCTTCCGAAAGAGAATCGTGCGTACCGGTATCGAGCCAGGCGAATCCGCGGCCTAATAATTCGACCTTCAAGCTTTTATTTTGCAGGAATTGCTGGTTTACCGTGGTTATTTCCAGCTCGCCCCGGGCGGAAGGGCGGATATTTTTCGCTACCTTTACTACTTCGTTAGGATAAAAATACAAACCTACCACGGCATAGTTCGACTTGGGTTGCCGGGGTTTTTCTTCGATGCTTACCACGTTGTACTCGTCGTCGAACTCGGCCACGCCGTAGCGCTCGGGGTCGTTTACATAATAAGCAAACACAGTGGCTTTGTTCTCTTCTGCATTTTTCACGGCCGATTTCAGCATCCGGGTAAAACTCTGTCCGTAAAATATATTGTCGCCCAGTACGAGGCAAGCCGAATCCGAACCGATAAATTCTTCGCCGATAATAAAAGCCTGTGCGAGTCCGTCGGGCGAAGGCTGCTCGGCATACTCGAAATGCACGCCGTAATCGGAGCCGTCGCCCAGCAAACGCCGGAAACCGGGGAGATCCTGAGGAGTAGATATAATCAAAATATCCCGTATGCCTGCCAGCATGAGCACCGACACGGGATAGTAAATCATCGGTTTATCATAAATGGGTAACATTTGCTTCGAAACGCCCTTGGTGATGGGATACAACCGGGTGCCGGAGCCTCCGGCCAATACTATTCCTTTCATTACTACCGTATTTTATATTTTACAACGGTTGCAAAGGTAAAGGATAAAATCCAATAAATGCGTAAGGGGCGAAAAGAATCGAGCAGGAAAGCGTTTAATTATAATACGGGTCTTTGGGGTAGTTCACCCAGGTGCGGTACTTTCCGCCTAACAAAACCACGGAACTTTTCCAGAAGGCATCGCCGTCGGCTTGAAACAAATTTTCATACATCCGGCTCACTACCCACGAGTTACGTTCTATTTCGTTTTTAAGCTGGTGTTCCGTCCAACCGGAATAGCCTAAAAAGAACTTGATGCGGCCTTCCACCGGATAGCCTTTCAGGATATAGCGCTTCAACGCTTCGAACTCGCCGTCGAAATAGAGGTTATCGCCTATTTTCTCGGCATCCGGTATAAGCACGTCGCCCAGCGTATGGATGAAGAAGAGCCGGTCGCCGCTTACCGGGCCGCCTAAATAGATAGGTATCTCGGGCAACTCTTCCAGTTCGGGAAAAAAATCGTTCACCACCAGGCCCGACTTTTTATTTACCACGAACCCCATCGAACCTTCGTCGTTGTGCTCAATAAGCAAAACGACCGAACGCTGGAAATAAGCATCCTGCAAAAACGGCTCCGCTATCAGGATACTTCCCCTGGCAGGAAGCAGGTCGTTGTGGGTAATTTGAAATAAGTCTTTATATTGTTCCATATTGCCGGTGTCGTGTGAATTGGTAAAACACGGGCAATATATGCTTTTTCCTTCGAAATAGCAAACAGAGCATCCGGTATTCCTGTTAAAGAAGTATAAAGGAATACCGGAACTAAGTTAATTACAAAGGATGATTTTCGTTGAAAAGCGACAGGCGTTCTTCGAGTAAGGCGTACTGGTGGTCTTTAATGAAGGAAGTGCATGCCCGGAGCCCTTGTTGGTTACTTCCTGTAGTGGACAAGGATATGGCGCTGACTCCGTAAAACATCAATTCCTTCATCAACTCGCCGCCGGTCATTCCCGGATAGCGGATAGTGAAATAAAATCCGTCCGCTATCGGTTCGTCCAAATCACGGTCGTAAACAATCTCAAAACCATATTTAGTAAATAATTGTTTCATCTTCCGTGCCCGGCGTCCGTATTCCTTCACTTCCGACAAGAAGTCGAAGCTCCCGTCGGAAGCTGCTTTAAACATGGCGGCCAACGCATACTGGGCCGAGTGGCTGGTACCCGACGACAAGGCGTACAACACCCGGTGGATATACACGGTTCCGAACGTTCCTCCGCCGTAGCGTTCGGTAAGTCCAGGATAAGCCCGGTGGTACAGTTTATCGGAAATAGCGGCTACTGCAATGCGTTGCCCGGCGTAACTGAATGCCTTCGAACCGGAAATATGCAAAATGTAATTATCAGTATACCGGGCTACCGTAGGCTGGAAAGGGGGTTGGAAAGGAACTTCGAGCGCTTTCCTGAAATCCATGGCGAAATAGGCCAGGTCTTCGAGCACGATAACGTCGTATTTCGTAGCGGCTTCGCCGATAATGCGCAATTCGTCTTCCTGTAAACAAAACCAGGCGGGATTGTTGGGATTCGAGTAGACTACGGCGGCGATATTTCCCTGGGAAAGGGATTTTTCCAGCCTTTCTTTCAGCTTTTCACCGCGGTATTCGTATACGTCGAATGTTTCGTATTTATACCCCATCACCGTAATTTGCTGTTTTTGTACGGGGAACCCGGGGTCGATAAATAGAATCGTGTCTTTTTCGGAATTACATTGGCCGCAAACCAGGAAAGAGGCGAAAGTACCCTGCATCGAGCCGGTTACGGGTACGCATCCTTCGGGGGCGATATCGACGTCGATGAAGGCCTTGATAAACCGGGAGGCTTCCGCTTTTAAAGCAGGAAGGCCGTTAATGTCGGGATAAATCGAAGCGATTCCGTTCCGAAGGGCTTCGATTTCGGCTTCTACTCCTACCCGGGCTGCCTGCAATCCCGGCACTCCCATTTCCATGTGGATAAATTCGGTGCCGGTTAACTGTTCTATGCGGTGCGAAATGGCTACGATTTCCCGGATGGTGGCTTTACCGAAATCGGGCAATCCGAACGAGTCTATCACTTGCTGTACCGTGTGGTAATCTATCGGTGTATTTTTCATCATTGATTATTTAATTATGGTTTAGCCGAGATAATGCAAACTGCAGGTAGAAACAAACCTATCCGGGTATGCCGCTGCTGCCTATCCAGGCGTTTACCTTGCAAAAGTAACTAAATAATTCAGAAGAACGATTTTTTCAAAGCAATCTCTTGCGCATCCGCGAAAAACTTTTACCTTTGCATCGCGATTCAAAAAAGGTGCGTTAGTTCAGTTGGTTAGAATACATGCCTGTCACGCATGGGGTCACGGGTTCGAGTCCCGTACGCACCGCAAAAGTAAATAGCAAATAAAAGAAAAAGCTCTGAAATCCTTGAATTTCAGAGCTTTTTCTTTCTCCGCTTCGGCAGGAACATTCTTTTAAATCGAAGAACATAAAGCAACTGATTATTTACCGAATATCCCTTCTTAACCGAGCCAGATTAGGAGTAGCGGTACCCAGTTTCATACCACTCTCTATTATATCGTCTACCATCCGCCTTATTTCCGCGGGAGAATGATTTATATGCCCTTCAAACATCAGTTGCAGAACCTCATCACTATAAATTTTCTTTGCTATGGGCACACTTATAAATAAAGGTAAACGATACTGTTTGTTTGCTTTTTCGGTTTTAGGCTCGACACCCATTTTCTGCAAACCGCTAAGCCTTCCCGGATAGCTTTCATGGTAGTTTTTATAACAGGTGTGTCCTTTATATTACCGGCTGGTGATAAGTTCATATAAAAACCGGCCCCTTTTTTCGGCGACCATTCATAAATAACCGGGAGGGTATAAATCCCGGACGGTTACTTTCAAACCGGAAAGAGGAAGAGAACCCGAACCTATTAAAATAAATAAAACAGGACAACTTAATCGAAGCAATGGCCGTTATTGCTATAAAGAAAGAAGAAAATAATTACATACTATGGAAGAAGGCAAGCTGATGATATACGGCACTTACGGGTACACGGGGGAACTGATGGTGCGCGAAGCGGTAAAACAAGGGATTAAACCGGTTATTGCAGGACGCACGGCCGAAAAGTTGAACCCGCTGGGTAACGAGCTGGGCTTGGAATACAGGGCATTCGGCGTAAAAGAAGCCGGAACCCGGTTACACGACGTTCGCGTTTTGCTAAACTGCGCCGGTCCGTTTTCCGCCACGGCCGAGCCGCTGGCCAGGGCCTGCCTCGCACAACAGGCGGATTACCTCGACATCACAGGCGAAATAGACGTTTTCAAGAAATGTTACGAGATGGACGAGGATGCCCAAAAACGAAACATAATCATCATGCCGGGAGTAGGAACCGACATCGTACCGACCGACTGCCTGGCGGCCAAGTTGAAAGAAAAGCTGCCGGCAGCCACCAGCATCGACCTGGCTTTATCCTTCGGTACGCAACCGAGCATCGGCACGGTGAACACGTCTATCGAAAGCCTGGGCAGGGGCGGAGTAATCCGGAAGAACAACCGGCTCGAAACCGTACCGAATGCTTACCGGGTAAGGAAAATACCCTTTCAGAACAAACCGCAATGGGCGGTAACCATCCCGTGGGGCGATGTTTTTACCTCGGGAATATCCACCGGGGTACCGGACGGAATGGTTTACATGGCGCTGCCTAAACCCTACATTTATCTTATGCGCCTGAGTAATCCGTTGAAAGGATTGCTGAATTCACGCTCAGCACAAGACCGGATAAAACGTTTGGCGGGCAAATTTATCAAGAAAGGACCCGACGAAGAGGCGCGCGAAAACCAACGCGGCCAATTCTGGGGGGAAGCGGCAGCGCCGAACGGCGATAAGGTAGCCATGACGATGTCTACTCCGAACGTATATTCGCTTACCGTAGAAACAGGCATCCGGATTGCCCGGTATTGCCTGGACAATCACGGGAAAAGCGGCTACTATACCCCTTCCCTGCTACTGGGCAGCGGGTTTATCGACTCGATACCGGGCATCGATATACGCATGCTTTAATCCGGGAAGCTGCATAAATATTCCGCCGAATCTCCGCCCAGGCCGGCAAACAGCCCTGTTGCGTTTGGAAAAACATCCGGACAAAGGCATCGAAATACTCTTTTTTCCCAAAAAAAGAGAAAACAGGCTGCACTTCGGCATAATCGAAGCAGCGCTTTGCTTCTGCCCTCAGTTGGCACTGTTTTTCATACGAAAAAGAGCTCGTTTTACGCTACCCGGAATGGCATCCGCTCCGGCAGGGACACACACCGGCCGGAACCGGCGGATGTTTTTGCTTCAGGAAACGCAACCGGCAAGCTATAAACCGGCAATTTCCATCCCTGTTTCCGAAAAACGTTCCGTACGGATATTATAAAAAGGAGGAAGCGGATTAAAAAGCCCGGCTCAGCGTAAGCCCGAAAGCCATTTCGCCCGGGCTATAGGTATAGGCTACGGGGTTGATTACCAGCCTGCTGTTAACCAGGTATTTCTTCTTTCTTTCCGGATTACCGGCAAAGATTCCGATTACTTCGTTTACCGGATCGATTAAATAGGCCGCCACATTGCCCGCCAGGCGCGAGCCGAACAACTCGTAACCGTTGGCTACGATGTGGCGCTTGAGGATATAAAAGCCTTCGCCGATAAGTACTCCCGCAATGGGGGTGATAATCAAGTCCTGGATGGAAGGGATTTCCATGAACGCCTCGACTCCGTATTCCCAGAAAAAAGTAGAAACGGCGGCCGAATAAAGAAACGAATAAAGCACATTGAATCCCTGGCTCCGGGCCGACATATAATAAGCCGCCCCGCCATACGGGTGAAGGATGTAGTTGAACACGAAATTATCCTTGTCCCAAACCGGCCCCTTCTTTACATTGTTCACCCATCGCCTGAAGAAAGGAACCTGCCTGATTTCTTTCTTATTCCAGGCGGTAGCATCATCGGGCAACAACTGCAATACGCCGAGCGTGAGTATGCCGGCGCCGAACAGCACGCCGGTATTCAGGGCCAACCTTTTATAGTCGGGGTAATTGGCGGTCATGGAATAAGGATAGTCGTAAATAGTCCGCACCACGGGAGGCTGCCTGTTGCCGGGGCGAGCCGCCGCAGGAAAAACCGTATCCATTTTAACCGCACCGGCCTGCACAAGGAAAGTGTCGGATTCGGCTACCGTACCCGGCAAATCCGTTTCGTTCCGGGCGTTCAGGCTCCATACCTGCACAAGCCACAAAAACAACACTACTATATATCTTTTTCCCTGTTTACCGGGAACATGCGCCCTGCTACCTTCCATTTTACCAACCGTAAATTTAATAACATTTACCCCCTTGCACCGGTTTGCTCAAACGTGTCCGATAAAAGAACCGCTCGAGGAAACGGGATACAGGTACAAACATAAGGAGGCGAATCACTTTTACAGTTGCTCCGTTCCCGGCAAAACTGTGCCATTTTATAACACCCGTACCAGGAGGTAAGTAAAAAGATTTAAGAACTTTTTAAACCTGCTCGCTACCGGCGGTGATTATTTAATTCTCTTTTTATTCGCTCGCCGCGAGGGCGTCTGCCGACGGTGCCTACCGGCGGTCATCCTTTTTTGGCTTGACCCGAAAGTACATGACAAAAATTTATTTTAGACAGAAGAACATAAGGGCAGAAGAAAGAGAACCCGTTCCATTACAACCTCCTTCTTCCTACTCAGCCCTGAAAAGCACCGGCCACCTCGTATGGCCCCTCGGGCCTCAGATACTATC
>JAJBTJ010000275.1 GCA_020860905.1 Parabacteroides sp.
AAACGAAATTAATCATTATTTAATACAAAATCCGATGTTTTTCCTTCTTTTATCCGTTGGCAAGTAAGGGCATGCGCTGAAACATACTTCTTTAATAAGGACGCCGCAAACGAAATGGCTTCCGCGAGGCCCTCCCGGCAGGAATAGGCATTTATAATCATTAACAGCCGCGTGGTGCCGAGGTCGATTTTAGTACGTTCTTCGTCGCTGGTAGGCGTACCGATGCCGGAAATCGCGTCGCGGTATACCGGAAGCCCGGCAATGTTCAACCGGCCCCGTCCGATGCCGTGGTAAATTTCGTCATCCGTTCCGATTCCAAGTACCAGCTCGCCCTGTATTTTGTCTTCGTCGAATCCGCCGATGGAGTAGCCGGTATGCAAGGAAACGAGGTTGATTAAATCGACCGCCGTGTTCACTTTGTATAACGGAAGCCCGCGCACGATGCGCCTGCATAGCGATTCGGCCGCAGGCCGGTACCGGTTCGGGTCTTTGCCGGTAGCTTTGTATGCTTCGCGGGTACCCCGGATAGCCGGGCGCTTGTTAATATCTTCTATCCGGTAACGCGAACGGAACCCGGCGGCGAACGTTTCGATTTCTTCCCATAGCTTTTCGTCGGGCAGGCTGTTTACAATCGAAGCGGAAAGAACGCCTATGTGTAAATCCGGACAGGCGGCTTTTATTTTTTCGGAAACGGTGATTGTTTTCATTTCAGTAAAGGGAACAAACGGTTCATAACAATGCCCGACACCATACGTCCGCAGGCGAATCCCTGCCGGCGGGCCGAAAAGAAATCGGCAGCCTGCCCGTAGGTGCAGGCGGTGTGCGTGGCGATATGGCCGGGCGGTAAGCCGGCCTGTAGCAGTTGTAGCCGGTTCGCTTCCGCTACATCTACGAAATAACGGCCCGGCGAAGCAGGGTCGGGGCGGGCTACCTTTTCTACGGCGATGCCGGTTTTTCCCAACGCTTCCGCTACTTCGGCGCCTACTTGGTAACAGCCAGCCGAGATAGACGGAAAAATAACAGCGCGGAGGGTGGCGTACGAGCAGCCGTAAGCGGCAATCATTTCTTCCGTAACCCGGACGCTTATGCCCCGGGCTGTTCCGCGCCAGCCTGCATGGGCGGCGGCGATGGCCCGCCTGGCGAAATCGTAAAAAACGACAGGCGTACAGTCGGCCGTGGTAATGCCTAACGCGACGCCGTACCGGTCGGTCATCAATGCGTCGTAGCCCTGTTCCAGTATTTCGGATTGTAAGCCGGCAGGCTGGTGCAGGAATGCTGCGTCGATTCGGAAAATTCCATCTTCGTGTATTTGCCGGGGGATAAACAACCGGTCGGGCCGTACGCCCAATTCACGGCATAGCACCGCCCGGTTGAAGGCTACCTTTTCCGGGTCGTCGCCGCAAAAAGCGCCTAAGTTGAAGGTGGCGTATTCGCCGGTACTGTATCCGCCGTGCCGGGTCGTGGTAAAACAGGTAAAGCGGCAGGCGTCCGTCCGGTGCCGCCAGGTAAGGACAGGGGTGCCGGATGTCTCTTCTTTCATTCCGTTTCTTCTTCGTCCCACTCGTACTCCTCGTCGTCGAGTTCGTCGATGTCGGCTTCGGGGATGTCGATTTCCTCGTCGTCGTCGAACGTCAGGGTGCTCAAGTCCAAGTCTTTGTGTACGATTCGTTCCGCCTCGTGGAACGTTTCTTTGTTCAATTCGTCCCACAGGAGGTCTTTCAGCCGGATAATTCCCTGGCCGGTAACCGACGAAATAAATACGTATGGTATATCGGGCAAGTCTTCCGACAGGGCGGCCGTGAGTTCGTCGTCGAGCATGTCGCTTTTGGTGATGGCCAGTACCCGCCGTTTTTCCAGCAACTCGGGGTTGTATTTGATGAGTTCGTTGAGCAGTACTTCGTATTCTTTCCGGATGTCGGGCGAGTCGGCCGGTACCATGAACAGTAGCAACGAGTTCCGTTCGATATGCCTTAAGAAACGTAATCCCAGCCCTTTCCCTTCGCTGGCTCCTTCGATAATGCCCGGAATGTCGGCCATCACGAACGAACGGTTGTCGCGGTAGCTTACGATACCCAGGTTCGGCTCGAGCGTGGTAAACGGATAATTCGCTATTTTAGGCTTGGCGGCCGATACCACCGAGAGCAGCGTGGATTTGCCTGCATTGGGGAATCCTACCAACCCGACGTCGGCCAGCAATTTCAACTGGAGGATGACCATCCGCTCCTGGTACGGCTCGCCCGGTTGGGCATAGCGGGGCGCCTGGTTGGTGGCGCTTTTGAAATGGGTGTTTCCCAAGCCGCCGCGTCCGCCCTTCAGCAACAATACTTTTTCGCCGTCGCGGGTAACGTCGCACAAGAATTCGCCTGTTTCGGCATCGTATACCACCGTGCCGCAGGGCACTTCGATAATGCGGTCTTCGCCGTCTTTCCCCGAACTGCGTTTCGCCCCGCCGTTTCCGCCGGAAGTAGCCAGTACGTGCCGTTCGAATTTCAGGTGAAGAAGCGTCCAGTAATTCCGGTTGGCACGCAAGTAAATATCGCCTCCTCTCCCTCCGTCGCCCCCGTCGGGCCCTCCTTTCGGAATGTATTTTTCACGGCGGAAATGGGCCGAGCCCCGGCCGCCTTTACCCGAGCGGCAATAGATTTTCACATAATCCACAAAGTTTGATTCAGCCATTATTCTGTAGGTGTTAACCGGTTAATCGATAAAGCGCGAAAACCCGGATTACGCGAGCCGTTCGTAACAGGCGCTCTCTGTAACCAGTCCGGGCTTCCGTGCCGGAGTATTATTTTTCAAACAACCTTTCGCTCGCGAAAGTTCTTTATTTTACGCAGTTAATCGCATCGCACACCCGGCCGAAAATTTCTTCCACCGTTCCCATGCCGTGCACGGCCGTATGCTTGTTTTCGGTGATGTAGTATTCTTTCAACGGGGAGGTTTGGTTGTGGTATACTTCGAGGCGCGATTGGATGGTTTCGAGATTGTCGTCGGAACGGCCCGAGATTTCCCCGCGTTTCAGCAGCCGCTGGATAAGTTCCGCTTCCTCTACTTCGAGGTTCAGCATCACCGAAACGTCGGTACCCCGCTCGTTCAGCATCTTTTTCAATGCCTTCGCCTGCGGGATGGTGCGCGGGAAACCGTCGAAAATCACCCCTTTCGAGTCGGCTTTGCTGTCTAATACCTTCGCTAGCATGTCGATAATCAGCTCGTCGGGCACCAGTTGTCCTTTCGAGATATATCCATCGGCTATTTTACCCAGCTCGGTTTGCGCTTTGATTTCGGCGCGCAATACGTCGCCCGTCGAAATATGATCCAGTCCGTATTCCTTGATAATCAGTTCGCTTTGTGTTCCTTTACCTGAGCCGGGAGCACCAAAAATTACAATGTTCAACATTTTATTCGTTAGTTAAATTAATAGAGGCGGTTAGTATCTTCACGGAACGATTTTGTAAATATCCCGCAAAGCCCGGCCGAGGCCGTCGTAGTCCATGCCGTAACCGATAACGAAATCGTTCGGGATACGCATGCCTACATAATCGGGCTCCAGTTCGCAAGTCAGTGCATCAGGCTTGAACAACAGGGTGGCCACTTTTATATCGGCCGCTCCCTGGCTGCGCAGCCGGTTCATAAGCGTGTATAACGTAAAACCGCTGTCGATTACGTCTTCGACCAATACGAGCGTGCGCCCTTTCACGTCGGCCTGTACCGGGAGGATTTCCTGCAGAACGGCCGACGAACGGGTGCCGCTGTACGAAGCGTACCGGGCGAACGTGATTTCCCAGTCGTTATTTATTTCTTTCAGCAAATCGGAGGTAAACATAAAAGCGCCGTTCAGGATACAAACGAAAAGTGGGTTGCTGCCTTCCAGGTCGGTTTTCAACCGGGCGGCCAGGGTGCAAACCGCTTCCCGGATTTGCTTTTCCGGGATATACAGCTCGAATTCCTTGTCTTTTAACCGGATGCGGTTCATACTTTTTTCTGCGTGTTTCTATAACAGAAGCAAAGGTACAACTTTTTCGGTGATGCGCAAAAGAAACGCCGTAACTTGCATATAAGGCTCATTATAGCTAAGTTTGCATACAAAAATAAAAGAGCCTGAAGCGTATGATAAAAATATTCGCCACCGAAAAGGTGAAAGACCTCGACCAGTACACCATCAAGCACGAGCCGGTAAGCTCGCCCGACTTAGTGGAAAGAGCGGCTACCGTGTTTATCCATGAATTTTGCCGCCGGTATTCCAAGCAAACCCGTATCGTTATCTTTGCCGGACAGGGAAATAACGGCGCCGATGCGTTGGCGGTAGCCCGGTTGCTCATGGACGAAGGGTACCGGGTGGAAACCGTTTTGTTCAATCCGAGCGGTCATCTTTCGTACGACTGCCAGTTGAACAAAGAGCGTTTGCTGACGATGGAAAATGCCGATTTTACGGAAGTGAAAGACAATTTCGTGCCGCCCGAATTAGGGCCGTACGACGTGGTAATCGACGGGTTGTTCGGCTCGGGGCTCAACCGTCCGCTTACCGGAGGCTTTGCCGCTGTGGTTCATTACCTCAACCAGTCGGAGGCTACCATCGTTTCCATCGATATTCCTTCCGGTCTGTTCGGCGAAGACAACCGGCAAAACGACCCCGACGCTATTGTCAGAGCCGATGTTACGCTTACCTTCCAGTTCCCGAAATTGGCTTTCCTGTTACCCGAGAACGGAAAATACGTGGGCGAATGGAAAGTGCTCGACATCGGCTTGCACCCCGACATTATCGAAGAAACGCCTACTCCGTATTATTTCGTGCAGGAAGAGGAAGTGGCCTCGGTATTCGAGCCGAGAAACCGGTTCGCACATAAAGGGAGCTTCGGACATGCTTTGCTGATTGCCGGGAGCAAAGGGAAAATGGGGGCGGCCTTGTTATCGGCCAAAGCCTGTATGCGGAGCGGGGTCGGGTTGCTTACCGCCCATATTCCCGCACGGGGCGAGCTGGCGTTCCAGGTAGCGTTGCCTGAAGCGTTGCTTAGCTTCGATTCGAACAAAGAGTTTTTTTCCGCTTTGCCCGACGTAAGCGCTTATACGGCGATAGGCATCGGTCCCGGGCTGGGCCAACACATGGAAAGCGTAGCTGCGCTTGAACGCTTGTTGTCGGCTGTTTCGCGTCCGCTCGTCATCGATGCCGACGCCTTGAACTTGCTGGCGTCGAACCACGACTTGATTCAACGGGTGCCGCCCCGCAGCATCCTTACGCCCCATCCGAAGGAGTTCGACCGGCTGGCCGACGAAAGCGCTTCGGGGTACGAGCGGCTGCTGAAAGCGCAGTCGTTTGCGGCGGCCCACCAGGTATGCGTGGTATTGAAAGGCGCTTATACGGCCGTATGTACACCCGAAGGAAATGTGTATTTCAACAGTACGGGTAACCCGGGAATGGCTACCGCCGGCAGCGGCGATGTGCTTACCGGGATTATCCTGGGGTTGCTGGCCCAGGGGCACGAGCCGGAGACGGCGGCGGTAACGGGCGTATTCCTGCACGGGGTGGCGGGCGACCTGGCTGCGGTTTACCGCTCGGAAGAAAGCATGCTGGCCGGCGACATAACCGATATGTTGGGTAAGGCGTTCAAACAAACGCGTAATTTTTAATATGTTCTCCGCGCTCGCCGCAAGGAGGCTTTTCGCTCGCGGCGAGGCGTTTGCCGGCGGTTCCGGTTTTTTGCCTGGTCCGGTATCCCGATAAAGAGAGGTTGTCCGTCCGGATACTTTACGGAGATAAGGGATTCGTTCGTTGCGGCTGCGGAGTGTTATACAAAGTGCCGGCGTTTTCTGTGCATTTTAACAGCCTTTTATCGGGAAATATGCCGGGTGTGCCGATTTTTTAGGTATATTTGTCACGAGCCGTTTTATGAGTTAAACAACCAAACAAAATAATCGCATGAAACACATTCCGCTTTTTGTAGCCGCCTGCCTGTGCGCTGTTTCCTGTACTTCGCAGTCTGAGCAGGAGCCTGTTCCCGAGTATGCCAATTACGTAAATCCTTTTATCGGTACCGATTTTACCGGAAATACCTATCCTGGTGCTTCCGTGCCGTTCGGGATGGTGCAATTGAGTCCGGATAACGGATTGCCGGGTTGGGACCGGATTGCCGGATACTTTTATCCCGACAGCACGATTGCCGGATTCAGCCATACGCACCTTACCGGTACCGGCGCCGGCGATTTGTACGACGTTATTTTCATGCCTGTAACCAATCCGTATAAAGAAGCCGAGCCGCCCTTGGGCATTTATTCTTCTTTCTCGCACGAGAACGAAGAAGCATCGGCCGGATATTACCGGGTATTGTTGTCGGATTACAATATTAATGTAGAGCTTACGGCTACCGAACGCTGCGGTATCCAGCGGTATACCTTCCCGAAGGCCGACGCTTCCGTATTCGTGAACCTGAAGAAAGCCCTGAACTGGGATTTTACCAAAGACTCGTATATGCAGGTAGTCGATTCGGTAACGATTCGCGGCTACCGGATGTCGGAAGGATGGGCGCCCGACCAGCGCTTGTATTTCGTATCCCGTTTTTCCAAGCCGTTTAAAGGGTATGAATTGGATACTACTACCATCTACCAGAATAAAAAACGGTGCGGTGTAGCGTATGTGGGCCGGTTCGATTTCGATACGGCCGAAGGGGAGCAAATCGTAGTGCGTACCGCTATCTCCGGCGTGAGCATAGACGGTGCGGAAAAGAATTTCGAGGCGGAAGTACCGCATTCGGCGGTAAAGGAAAAGCGGACGGACGGGTCTGACGGAAACGATTCCGGAACGGCGGCTTCGTTGGCGTGGGATTTCGATGCGTACCGTGCGGATGCTACAGCTGCCTGGAATAAGGAATTGGCGAAGATAGAAGTAAAAGGCGGTACGTTCGACGACCGGGTGAATTTTTATACTGCTTTGTACCATACTATGTTGGCGCCTACTATTTTCAGCGACATCGACGGGCGTTATTTCGGCCCGGATAAAAAAATACACCAAACCGACGGCTGGGCCAATTATTCTACCTTCTCGCTTTGGGACACCTACCGGGCCGCCCATCCGTTATTTACTTATACCCAGCCGCAGCGGGTAAACGACATGGTGAAGTCGTTCCTGGCTTTCTACGACCAGAACGGCCGCCTGCCGGTATGGAACCTGTACGGCAACGAAACGGATATGATGATCGGTTACCACTCGGTGCCGGTTATTGTCGACGCTTACCTGAAGGGCATCGGCGACTTCGACCCGGAAAAGGCGCTGGCTGCCTGCATCGCTACCGCCAATATCGACGATTATCGTGGAATAGGGCTGTATAAAAAGTACGGCTATGTGCCGTATAACCTGGAAAATGAGTCGGTTTCGAAAACGCTCGAATATGCTTACGACGATTATTGCATCGCCCTGATGGCTGAGAAGATGGGGAAAAAGGAAGTCGCCGACGAGTTTTTCGTCCGCTCGAAGAATTACCGCAACCAGTATAATCCGGAAACATCTTTCATGCAGCCGCGCGACGATAAAGGAAACTGGATAGAGGGGTTCGACGCGAAAGATTATACCACGCATATCACGGAAAGCAACGGATGGCAGTATTTCTGGTACGTACCGCAGAATATCGACGATTTGATCGCCCTTACCGGAGGTGAAGAGCGGTTTACCCAGAAGCTCGACAGTATGTTTACATACCATCCGGACGAAGGCGACGAGCTTCCCATCTTCAGCACCGGCATGATTGGGCAATATGCGCACGGCAACGAGCCGAGCCATCACGTGATTTACCTGTATAATAAGGTGGGGCAGCCCTGGAAAACCCAGCAGTACGCGGCCGAAGTGATGCAGGAATTGTACCGGAACGAGCCGGCGGGCTTGTGCGGAAACGAGGATTGCGGGCAAATGTCGGCCTGGTATGTGATGAGCGCTATGGGTTTTTATCCGGTAGACCCGGTAAGCCGTACGTACGAGATAGGTACGCCGTTGTTTACGGAAGTAAAAATGCACCTGGCGAACGGCAAAGTGTTTACCGTACTGGCTCCGAAGGCCTCGCGGCAGAATATTTACGTACAGTCGGTAAAAGTGAACGGCGAGCCGTACCGGAAGTCGTATTTTACCCACGAGCAGATTATGAGCGGAGCCACGGTCGAGTTCGAAATGGGCGACCGTCCGGGAAAAGTGTGGTACGAATAATACCGCCCCCTTCGTACGGCCCCACGGGCCTCAGATACTATCTTAAAAAGCAATGCTTAGAGCATGTTCTTT
>JAJBTJ010000309.1 GCA_020860905.1 Parabacteroides sp.
CGCTTTATTGTAGGTTATAAATATTGCAATCTTGTTAATGAAAAAGGCGTTAATATCCCATCCCTTTATAAGCTGCCGAGCCGAGCCATTCGTGGATAAGCGCTTGCCATTCGCAAAGCAGTTGCATGTCGGGAAGCCAGTCTTACCACCCTGTTACAGGGGTGAGTTGAATATCTGTTACATAAGGTACGGGGGCGAATCCTTCTTTTTCGAAAGTGGCGAGCGCCCGGCGCATGTGGGCGGCCGAAGTAATGAGCAGGCAATCGTCCGCTTTAACCGTTTTTTCCAATAAAGGCAAAGTAAAAAGGGCGTTTTGCCGGGTATTCAGCGCCCGGCGGATGATGTCGCGCGGTTCTACGCCTAAGTCCTTCAGGTATTCTATCATCAGGGCCGGATTTCCTTGTTCCCGGTAAGACGTGACGGAGCCGTCGGATGCGATAACTATTTTTTCTATTTTCCCCTGCTTGTATAGCAATACGCCGTCGATCCACCGGTCGGCCGCCTGGTTGAACTCGATGCGATTCAATACCCGGTCGTACGAAGCGAAGCCCCCCAGGATAATACCGTACCGGTAGGTTTTGCCCGGTTCGTACGCATGCAGGTAAGGGGCGCTCCAGGAGGCGATGGCTGCGTTGTATAACGCCCGGTCGGTGCCGAGAAAGAATACCGCGAAGGCCAGTACGATACTGGCGATACGCCGCTTACGGCTCCTGAACCGGACAGCCAGCAGCAACAACACGATGATATAGCAAACCGGGCTGGTAAGCAGGCCGCCTGTTAATTTGGAAACGATGTAGAACATACGGCAGGTTATTTTATGGATAAGGCATCCGCCACGATAAACGTGCTGCCTCCTATATAGATAAAGTCGTTTTCCGCCGCCTGCTGCCGTGCCGCCTGTAGCGCTTCGGCAACCGACGGATACGTGTCGCCGCGCAATCCGTGCCGGGTAGCGGCTTGCATCAGTTCCGCCCCGGGAAGCGCCCGGGCTACCGAGGCTTGGGTAAAATAGTAGCGCGCCTGCCGGGGTAACAAAGCAAGTACGCCGTCTACATCTTTATCGTTTACCATGCCGATAACGATGTGGAGGGTGTCGTACGGTTCTTCGGCCAGTTGCCGCACGATATATTCCATCCCGCCTGTATTGTGGGCCGTATCGCAAACGATGCGGGGCCGGCTTTGGATTTGTTGCCAGCGCCCCATCAGGCCGGTGAGTTTCGTTACGTGGGCAAAGGCCTGCCGTACAGCTTCCGGCGATATAACGAATCTCTGGCGGATAAGCTGGCGGATGGCGGTAAGCACGGTACGCGTGTTTTGTATTTGTACCACGCCCCCCAGTTCGCTCTCCAGCGTACCGTAATCGGCGGAGCGGTATCGCCACCGGTTTTTCCCGTATTCGATTCGGGTTTCGGTAAGTACCGGTTGTTCTTCGGCGAAAATCAGGGGAGCGCCTGCCGATTGCGCTTTTTCTTCGAATACCCGGCGTACGCCTCCGTGGGCTTCGCCTATGATAACCGGAACCCCTTCTTTGATGATTCCGGCTTTCTCGGCGGCTATTTTCTCGACGGTGTCGCCTAAAAATTGTACGTGGTCGAGGCTGATGTTGGTGATGATGCTTAGCCCGGGCGTGATGATGTTCGTGCTGTCGAGCCGTCCGCCCAGTCCTACTTCGATTACAGCTACGTCTACCGCACACGCCCTGAAATAATCGAACGCCAGGCTCATGGTAAGCTCGAAAAAGGAGGGGTGGAGGGTTTCGAAGAAAGAGCGGTGCCGGGCTACGAAATCCGTTACATACTCTTCGGTAATCTTTTCGCCGTTTACCCGTATCCTTTCCCGGAAATCGACCAAGTGGGGTGAGGTGTAAAGCCCTGTTTTATATCCCGACTGCTGTAAAACGGCCGCTAACAGGTGCGACGTAGAGCCTTTCCCGTTGGTGCCGGCTACATGGATGGTTTTATACGCGCGGTGAGGATTATGTAAATAGTTGTCGAGCGCGATACTGGTTTGCAGGCCGGGCTTGTAGGCGCTTCCCCCGCTGTGCTGGAATACCGGTACGCTGGTATAGAGATACTGTAATGTTTCGGAATAATTCATGTCTGCCGGTTTTAATTCGCAAAAGTAGTAGAAAAAAACAATTAATACCTATCTTTGCCGCCCGTTATCGATAAGCAATAAAAGAAACTGTAAAGATGGAAAAACAACGAATCGCCTATACTCCGGCCGGAGTCTGCTCGAAGATGTTTATCATCGACGCCGAGCAAGGGATAATCAAAAATATCCGGATTTTCGGAGGATGCGAGGGTAACCTGCGCGGATTGTCCGCTTTGTTGGCCGGCATGCCCATAGAGGAGGCAATCGGGAAGTTGGAGGGTATCGACTGCCACGGAAAAGGAACGTCGTGCCCCGACCAGATGGCGCAGGCGCTACGGTTGTTTTCGAAAGAATAACCCATCGGTTGCCGTAGCCTGTATCCCGCCTGCCGCCACAAATTTCCTTAATTGCTGACCCATTCCCCGTCCGTTTTTGTATTATATGTAGTTATATTGTTGAATTTAAATAAGTTCGATATGAATACAGACACGAGAATGGATGCAGCCCAGACGAAGGCCGAAGGTGCTGCCGATGTAGCGAAAGGCGAAGCCAAGATGAAAGCTGGCGAAGCGAAAGAAAAAGCAGGCAACTGGTTCGATAATGCAAAAGAAAAAGCCGAACATGCTGTCAACGTAGTAAAAGAAAAAACGACTGAAGCCGCCAATACGGTTGAAGAAAAGGCTCAGCAAGTAAAAGACCGGATGCAGGAAAAAAGCAGATAATCCGGTTTGCCGGTAAAAATATAAAGCCGCGTACATTTTCGATGTGCGCGGCTTTATGTTGTCGTACCGGATTATAATTCGTTATTATAATTCGTTCTGTACCATTTCGGGGTTCGTTTCGATTTCGCGTTGCGGAATCAGGAATTCCCAGCGCTTGTCGCCGGCCGGCACTTCCATGATGCGGCTTACCGATAATATATGGTTGCTACCGTTCCGGTCGAGCGGCAGGTCGAGACGTTTCAGGTCGGTAAAGCGGAACCCTTCGCCCCACAATTCGACGCGCCGTTGCACCATAATTTCGTCGATTAAGGCTGCGCCGGTATTCGTAGTGGCGAATGCCGGGTCGCGCGTAACGGCAAAATCCGTCAGGGTGGTAACCGCTTCCGTATCCCGGCCGGCGCGAGCCAGCGCCTCCGCTTTAATCAGGTACATTTCCGCCAGTCGCATATATACGATGTCGCCTACACTCGTAGCGGGCGATTGTGCACTGAACTTCCAGTTCTGGTACTTGGCCGTGGTAAAGCTGCCCGTGGGGCCGGGCAACGTGCCGGTAGGGTCCCACCACTGCGCCCGGGTATCGGTAGGCGAGATGCGGGCGTACAACAAGTCGTTGATACATTTCGGGTCAGTACGTACGTTGGTCGAGTTGTAATTCCACGACATGAAGGCGAAAAACGAATAAAAGAAAATCGTTTGGTCTTCTTTCATCAGCGAAGCCCACATCCAGTCTTTATTCCGTCCGGCGGATACGAATCCGTTCAGTAAGTCGTCGCCCTTCAGCAATTGGTTGCCGTCGGCCTCCGCCAGCTCGATCGCCTTGTCGGCGAAAGCGGCCGCATCGTTCCAGTTGCCTTGAGTAAGCGCTACCCGCGCTTTCAGTCCGTAAGCCACTTTCAGCGAAAAATGATTTATGTCGGCCGGCGCGTAGGTATCCAGCAATCCGAGCGCCTCGTCCAAATCGCGGTTTATTTTCCCGTACACCTCTTCCACGCTATTACGCGCTATCGGGGCGATTGTCGCAGCTTCCCGGTAAGGAATGCCGGGTTGCGTATTGTCGGCGCCCGGCACATACCGCTTGCCGAACAACTGCACCATCTGGAAGTGCGAGAACGCCCGGAAACATAACGCTTCCCCTTTGACGCCCCGGCGCAAGACATCGTTTTCGCCCGTGGCCTCGTCGATGTTTTCCAGAATCAGGTTGGCATTCAGTACCAGCCGGTAATAGTAATTGAAAATGTAACGCAACAATAACGAGTTTTCGTCGCGGTGGCTTATCCAGCGCGCATCCGCAATATACCAGCCGTTTCCGGTCGACGAGTTAACCAAATCCTCACCCATCATGTCGCGGGTGATATTCATCGAGCTTTCTCCGGCTTCGCTGGTTCGCGAATATTGGTCATACATGGCCCGGTGGGTTCCGTTCACGGCCGATGCCAGGCCGTCGACCATGCCGGTAATGTTTTCAGCCGGCGTTTTGTTCGTGGGCACCGTATCTAAGTAATCGCTGCTACAGGCGGTTAACAACGAGCCGGCTGCAAAGGCGGCTACGGTAGTATATATCCATTTTTTCATATATCCGTTCTTTGTTTTTATATCCGGGTGTCCGAACCCCTCGGTTCGCCCGCCCGGCTGTTTTTGTTTTGTTCCCTTTTGTTATAAAGTTACATTCAGTCCGAAAGTGAACGTACGGGTAGGTACGTATTGGTTGTCGTTGGTTCCGTCGAAACTTTGCCACGGATTCATCCCTCGCAGCCGGCTCGTAGTATACAGGTTTTCGCCGCTGAACGAGATGCGGGCGTTTTGTATGCCGAACCGGCCGGTAAACAACTTGGGCAATGTATAGCTCAAGGCGATCGTCTTCACGGCAAACGAATTCGAGCTTAACAGCCACCGGTCGCTCTGCGCGTTGAAGTTCGTCGCTTCTCCGGAGTCGAGGCGCGGAACGTCGGTTATATCGCCCGGGTTTTGCCAGCGCTTCAATATATCCTGGTGCATAGCCTGCCCGTACTGGTTTACGCTCATGAGCGAGCGGTAACTGTTGTTATAGCTTTTCCCTCCTGCCTGGTAAGCGAAAACGGCATTCAGTTCCAATCCTTTGTAACTTACCGAGGTATTGATACCGCCGTACACCTTCGGAATAGCGCTGCCGGCGTAGTGATAGCGCGCCAAAGCCTGGTTGGTGGTAAGCGAGTCGCCGTTGGCTACGTAGCAGGTGCTCGGGTTCCATAGCTGGTTTTCCGAGTCGAACCGGTAAGCAGCCGCGCCGTTTTCCGGATTTACCCCTACATACTCTTTCAGCCAATACTGGTAAATCGACACTCCTTCTTTCAGCTTTTTCGTATCGTTGATAATCTCCTGGCCGTTCGGCAGCTTTTTGATTTTGTTGTCGACGTACGTCAGATTGAATCCCATGCGCCAGCTCCAGTCGCGGTTTTTGAAGAGCAATGCGTTCAGGTCTATTTCTACGCCCGTGTTCGCTACCTTCCCGATGTTCTGCCATATCTTTTCCACGCCCGAGCTGGGAGGAGTAGGCACTTCGAAAAGCAAGTCTTTCGATTGTTTCCCGAAATATTCGATACTTCCGTTTATCCGGTCGAATAACGCGAACTCGATTCCCACGTCATAACTTATCTGCGTTTCCCATTTCAGAGCCGGATTGCCGAAACGGTAGAATATAAGGCCCGCCTGGCTCCCGTTGGCATATCCTAACTGGTATAACGTCATCGAAGGATAGAAGTCGATCGAAGCGTCGTAATCGTCGGCCGGGTCGCTGGTGATGCTCGCATCGTTTCCCGTTTGGCCGTACGAACCCCTTATTTTCAAGCTGTTCAGCCACGAACGGGTGTTTTCCATAAACGCCTCGTGGTCAATACGCCAGGAAGCGCCGAGCGACCAGAAGTCGCCCCAGCGGTGGCCTTTCGCAAAACGCGAGCTGCCGTCGTGCCGGAAGGAAAACGAAGCGTAATACCGGTCGTTGTAATCGTAATTGAGCCGCAGGAAATACCCTTCTTTCTTATAAGTATTCGTATACGAGGTAAGGCTGCTAATCTCCGTGAAGTTCTCGAAAGCCAGCAACCCCGATTGCGCTTCGCCTTGCCGCATCCCTGCCATGTATTCGTATTTGTACGAATAGTTTTCGTGCCCCAGCAACGCGTCGATGCCGTGGTAGCCGAACGTTTTGTTATACGCGATTAACTGGTTGAACGTATAGGTAGAACGGCGCTTGTTCGTTTTCCGGAACCGGCCGCTTCCCTGTCCGTCGCCTACCAGCTTGTTTTCGTACTTGGAGGTATTCTCGTTCGAGTTTTCCAGCGTGGCGTTCAGGGTCACCGTCAAGCCGTCGAAGGGGTCGATTTGCAGGTACGTACGTCCGTTTATCCCGTCGCGGGTGTAGCGGTTCTTGTTCCATAAGGTTTCGGCTACCACATGCCTGCCCGACGATGCGCCTGCTCCCCGTTGGCTCAAGTAGTCGTATATCCGGTTCCCTTCCGAGTCGAGTATATAGTCGCCCGTGGTGCGGTTGTGCTCGTAAACCGGATAAATAGGCCCTATCATACGGGTAAAAAAGAACGGGTTATAATAAGCCGTCGAGTTGTCTTTCGTTTTGATGGTCGACGACTTGCTCCGGGTGGCGGCCAGGTTCAGTCCGGTTTTCAGCCATTTTACCGGTGCGATGTTTACGTTGGCGCGTCCCGAGTACCGTTGGAAATTCGTTTCGATTACGTAGCCGTTATCGTCTAAGTACCCCAGCGAAACGTACATATCGCTCTTTTCGGTTTTCACGCTATAGTTCACATTGTACTCGCCCCGGTAGCCGGTACGTTGTATATGCGAAATCCAGTCGAGGTCGTCGCCCCAGAGCAACTCGGTCGCCGCCGGGTTCAGGTTCCCGTCGGGCAGTACGATTCGGTCGTTGGCGACGCCCCGGAACGGGTTGTAGTACAATTCGTTGAAAATGTCGTTCGAGGCCATTTGGTTAGCCTGGTCGAGCGGTTGGCCGCCCGAGTAATACTCGTTCCGCATCTGTTCCCACATCAACGGGTAGTACTGCCAAACATTCACCCTGTCGTATTCTTTGATTCCCCTCTTGGTAAATCCCTGGGTGATATTGAACGTAATCGAAGGCTTGTCGCTGTTTCCCCGCTTGGTGGTAATCAGAATCACCCCGTTACCGGCGCTCGAGCCGTACAACGAGGTCGAAGCGGCGTCTTTCAGGATGGTCATGCTTTCGATGTCGGCGGTATTGATGTCGGCAATCGAGCCGTCGTAAATCGCCCCGTCGACCACGTACAACGGCGTGGCGGACGCGTTAATCGTACCGAATCCGCGGATGCGCACTTCGGGCGATTCGCCCGGCTGGCCGTTCGCGTCGTTTACCTGTACGCCGGGCGCCGCTCCCTGCAACGCCTGCGTTACGCTGTTGATAGGCCGTAAATCCAAGTCGCGGCCGCTCACCGACGAAGCCGAGCCGGTAAACGACGATTTTTTGGCCGTTCCGTAGGCCACTACGATTACTTCGTCGAGGTTCTGGCTGGCGCTTTCGAGCGTAACCTGCATCACCGGTTTGGCCGTTTCTTCTTTCGTTGCCATCCCTACGTACGAGAATTGCAACGTTCGGTGGTCGGGCGGCACGGAGATGGTAAAATGCCCGTCTACATCGGTAACCGTACCTACGGAAGTACCTTTCACCAATACGGTCGCTCCGATAATGGGGAGATGGTCTTCAGCGGAAATAACCGTGCCGTTTACCTGCATGTTTTGCCCCCATACGGTGGAAATACAGCACAGTAAACAACATAAAATAAAGGTTGTTTTGTTAGTCATAATGTATACATACTTTAATTTAACGATTTATATAGTTGAACTTCTGAGCGGGAAATAGCGTAACTCGATTGTGCAGCGCAGGGAGTGCAGCCGGGTGAAGAAGCGTCGGTTCATGATTTTCAGACGAATTTGGTTTGTATTAATAGCCGCTTATATAAAAAGATAAGTTAAAGTTTTGTTTAAGTGAGTGAAAGCAGCCGGTATCGTCCGGTTAACGAAATACGACGCGTTTTATCCGGTTCCTGCCGTTATTGTGAAAACAAAGGGCGGAATAAACGAATAAACAGAACCGATAATCCGGTAAACGGTAACAATTTGGTACTTTGTTTAAATAGTGTAAAAGATGTTGTGGTGGCCGGGGAAGGGGAGGCGAAAAAAGGGAAGAGCCGAAGAAGTTGCAGTAAAGTGTATTGAATCCATCCTGAAATCATTTTTGTCATGTACTTGGGTCTTGACACAAAAGAAATGAAGCAGAAAAGTCATATTTGTTCGCTAAAAATGGCATTTTGTTCCCAGGGAACAAATAGGTTGTTTTTTAATCCCTTTTTTAC
>JAJBTJ010000151.1 GCA_020860905.1 Parabacteroides sp.
GCCTCGCATACCCCCCCACAAACAAAAGGCAGATTCGAACTGTTTGTAGAATATCACCATAACCAAACTATATACAAAAGTAACTATGAATAAATACGATGCGGTAATAATCGGCTTCGGGAAAGGCGGCAAAACGTTGGCGGCGGCATTAGCCGGAAAAGGCTGGACGGTAGCCCTCGTAGAACGTTCGGCGCAGATGTACGGCGGCGCGTGCATCAATGTAGCCTGCATCCCGACCAAAGCGATGGTTCACCTTGCCGGCATAGCCCGGTGCAGGAAATTCCCTTCGTTCGAGCAACAAGCCTCCTTTTACCGGGAAGCCATTGCAACCACGAACAAACTCGTAACCAAGCTGCGTGAAAAAAACTACGAGCTGTTGCACAACAACGACCGGATTACGGTGATTACCGGCGAAGCCGCTTTCGTGTCGCCCCACGAAATAGAAATAACGACAGCTACCAGCCGCTTTACCGTGCGAGGCGAAAAGATATTCATCAATACCGGCTCCGAGCCGGTTATCCCCTCCGTTACCGGCGTAACCGCCTCCCGGCGCGTCTACACCAGCGAAACGATGCTCCGCCTCGAAGCACTTCCCCGCCGGCTCGTTATCGTAGGCGGCGGCTATGTAGGGCTCGAGTTCGCCAGCATGTATGCCGGCTTCGGCTCGCAGGTAACCGTACTCGACCACCATCCCCGCCTGTTACCCAAAGAGGACGACGACATCGCTTCGAGTGTAAAGAAAACGCTCGAAAAGAAAGGCATTGTTTTCCACGAAGACGTGCTGGTACAGTCGGTTCACGACGAAGCCAACGAAACCACCATATCGTATATCCACCTCTCGACTGAAGCGATGCACCGGATTCCGGCCGATGCCGTATTGCTGGCTACCGGCCGGAAACCCACCGTAGAACGGTTGAACCTCGAGGCAGCCGGCGTACAAACCGACGAACACGGCGCTATCGACGCAGACTTGCACTTGCATACCTCCGCACCCCACATCCGGGTGATGGGCGATGCGAAAGGCGCCCCCCTGTTTACCTATGTATCGTTAGACGATTACCGCATTGTAGCCGACGAGCTTTTCGGCGACGGACACCGCACCACGGCCGACCGCGAACCCATTCCCTCCGTAGTATACATCGACCCGCCGCTGGCCACCATCGGCCTGCGCGAAGAAGAAGCGTTCCTGTGCGGCTGCAATATCCGCGTAGCCCGGCTCGCAGCCTCCGAAATCGGGCGCGCGCTTACGCTGGAAGAACCGGAAGGACTGCTCAAAATCGTAGTCGATGCCGATACGAACCGGATTATCGGGTGCGCGTTCTTTTGTGCCGGGGCCGACGAAATTATCAACCTGGCGGCCGTAGCCATCCATGCCAAGCTCGATTACCGGCTGCTGCGCGACCAGGTGTTTACCCACCCCTCGATGAGCGAGGCGTTCAACAAGTTGCTTTCGCTTATCGACCGGTAAGAAACAGCATACCGAACAGTTTGCTGCGGCATACGGCCGCACCTGCCCGCTACGGGCCCGCAGGCGGCCGGACTGCCGCCGGTTTGTTATTCAACTAAAATTACACAGATATGAAAACTTCAGATATAGGTCTGGTCGGGTTGGCCGTGATGGGCGAAAACCTGGCGCTGAACATGGCCGGCCACGGATATACCGTATCGCTTTACAACCGGCACGGCGAGGTAGTAACCCGTTTTGTGGAAGGGCGCGGAAAAGGGAAAGGCTTTATCCCTACCTACTCGATTGCCGAATTCGTGGCCACCATTGCGAGGCCCCGTAAAATCATCCTGATGATAAAAGCCGGCGCGCCGGTAGACGAAATGATTGCCAAGCTGATGCCTTTCCTGTCGCCCGGCGACATTATCATCGACGGCGGAAACTCCGACTTCCGCGATACCGAGCGCCGGATGCGCAAGCTGGAGAGCCACCATATATTATATGTAGGCACGGGTATCTCGGGCGGCGAAGAAGGTGCCCTGCACGGGCCGTCGATTATGCCCGGCGGCTCGCCCGAAGCGTGGCCGGAGGTGAAAAACATCCTGCAAGACATCGCCGCCAAGTTAGACGACGGAACGCCTTGCTGCCAGTGGATAGGCAAAGGAGGAGCCGGCCACTTCGTGAAAATGGTGCACAACGGCATCGAGTACGGCGACATGCAACTGATAGCCGAGGCGTATATGCTGCTCAAGGAGCGGCTGCACCTCGACAACGAGCAGTTGCATGCGGTATTCGACGAGTGGAACAAAGGCGAACTGAAGAGTTACCTTATCGAGATTACCGCCGCCATCGTGAATTTCCGCGATAACGGCAACGGCTACCTGCTGGATAAGATATTGGATGCGGCCGGCCAGAAAGGTACCGGCAAGTGGAGCGTGATGGAGGCGCTCGAAGAGAACGATCCGCTTACGCTGATTACCGAATCGGTGTACGCCCGCATGCTTTCCTCCCTGCTCGAAGAGCGCGAAAAAGCCTCGTGCCTGTTCCTCAACGAAGACGAGTTTCCCGGCACCGGCATCGACGCCGGCAGCATCGGCGAAGCCCTTTATGCTTCGAAATTAGTGTCGTATACGCAAGGGTTCTCTTTGTTGCGCCGGGCATCGCTCCGGTACGACTGGCACCTCGATTTCGGCACCATCGCCCAAATCTGGCGCAAAGGATGTATCATCCGCTCCGTGTTTTTAGGGAAGATAACCGAAGCCTATACCGAAGAGCCTGGGTTGGCCAACCTGTTGTTCAACCGGTTCTTCCGCAGTAAAATACTCGACTCGCTGGCTTCGTGGCGCAGCGTGGTGGCCGACGGGGTGCTGAGCGGCGTGGCATTGCCCTGCATGAGCTCGGCGCTGAGCTATTTCGACGGGCTGCGCACCCTGAAGTCGCCGGCGAACCTGATTCAGGCGCAGCGCGATTATTTCGGCGCCCACTTGTACGAGCGCACCGATAAGCCGCGCACCGAGTTTTTCCATACCGACTGGACGGGCGAAGGAGGCGATACCACTTCGCGCAACTATAACGCTTGAGGAGCCGAACGATGAAAAATCCGGAAAATCAACTGTTGGTTATCTTCGGCGCCTCGGGCGACCTGACGCGCCGGAAACTCATTCCTTCGCTGTTCGAGCTGTGCGCCCGGGGGTTGCTGCCCGACAAGTTCGTGGTGCTCGGCGCCTCGCGTACCGCCTATACCGACGACGAGTACCGCCAGATGCAACGGAAAAGCATCCTCGCCATCGAAAAAGGAAAGCCGTACAGCGCGCGGCAGGTCGACGATTTCCTGCACCGGGTACAGTACATCACCTTCGATTCTACCCGGAGCGAGGAATACGGCAAGCTGAAAGACCGTATCCGGAAAATCGAAAAAGACGAGGGGATTCCCGACCGGGTAATCTATTACCTCTCTACTCCGCCGCTGATGTACGAGCTTATCCCGCGTTACCTCGAGGAAAACGGCCTGAACAAGCCGTTCGGCCGGAGCGGCTGGCGGCGCATCATCATCGAGAAACCGTTCGGCACCGACCTGCACTCGGCGCGCGAGCTGAACCGGTACCTTTGCTCGGTGTTCGACGAGAAAGGGATTTACCGCATCGACCATTTCCTGGGGAAAGAAACGGTGCAGAACGTCTTGGTGCTCCGCTTTTCGAACGGTATTTTCGAGCCGCTCTGGAACCGCAACTACATCGATTCGGTAGTAATCAGCGCCGCCGAAACGCTCGGGGTGGAGAACCGGGGAAAATATTACGAAGGCGCGGGGGCGCTCCGCGATATGATTCAGAACCACCTGATGCAGCTTACCGCTTTCGTGGCGATGGAAGCGCCGGCCACGTTCGACCCCGAATCCATCCGCGACGAAATCGTGAAGGTATTCCGTGCCGTGCGTCCCTACCAGGCGGAAGAAATAGACAAAAACATCGTACGCGGCCAGTACACCGGCCATACGGTAAAAGGAAAGCCGGTGCCCGGGTACCGGAAAGAAAAAGACGTGTCGCCCGACTCTACCGTGGAAACATATGTGGCCATGCGCCTGCATATCGACAACTGGCGGTGGGGCGGCGTGCCGTTTTACCTGTATACCGGCAAGCAACTGGCGCGGAAGCAGTCGGAGATTGTCATCAATTTCAAGGCTACGCCTATCCACCTGTTTTCCGGGCAATGCCCGGGCGGCTCGTGCAACCAGCTCACGCTCGGCATCTCGCCCGACGAAAGTATTTCGCTCAAGTTCGGGCTGAAGCTGCCGGGAGCCGGCTTCGTAGTGAAGCAGGTGAGCATGGATTTCCGCTACGATTCGCTGTCGGACAATTACCTGCCCGACGCGTACGAACGGCTGTTGCTGGATGCGATGCTGGGCGACTCTACCTTGTACGCGCGCAGCGATGCCCTCGAAGTGAGCTGGAGCGTCATCGACCCCATCGTACAGCACTGGAAGAGCGAACTGGAGCATAACCTCCATTTCTATCCGGCCGGCACTTCCGGCCCCCAAGCGGCGCAGGCCTTGCTGGGCATGCGCTACGATTGCATTTGCCATTAAACCGAATAAACATGCTGAGCGGCAGGATAGCGATTCGGCCGCTTTATTAAATAATCGAAAAATATGGACGTAGAATCTTTTAAAAGTACACGCGAAGCACTTGTTGCTTTAACACAAGAACTGATCTGGTTAATCCGGGAAAACGGCAGCAGCCCTTTCCACCTGGCGCTTTCGGGTGGCGATACCGCGCAGCGTTTGTTTCGGCTCTGGAGCCAGGACTACCGTAAAAAGATAGACTGGCCCCTGATGCGTTTTTACTGGGTCGACGAGCGGTGTGTGCCGCCCGAGAATGAAGAGAGTAATTTCAAACACGCGAACGATTTGCTTTTCAAGCCGTTGCAGATTCCGGCTTCGCACATCTTCCGCATCAAGGGAGAGGTGAACCCGGAGCAGGAAGCCGAACGGTATTCGGAAGTCGTGAAAAACCGCGTAACCCTCTTTGCCGATATGCCCTGTTTCGACTGCATTATCTTAGGGGTCGGAACCGACGGACATACCGCTTCTATTTTCCGCAACTCGATGGAATTGCTTACCGACGAGCGTTGTTATGCCGTATCTACGCACCCGGTTACGGGGCAGAAACGGATTACCATGACGGGGCCTATCATCCTGAACGGGGCTACCTTGTTCGTGCCCATCGTGGGAAAAGCGAAAGCCGGGGTGATGGAAAAACTGATGAGCGCGCCCGCTCCCTGCGACGAAACACCCGCTTGCTACATCCTGAGCCGGGCGCAGAACCTTACTGTGTTTACCGATTGTTTGTAAACCGCACGGTACGTGTTTGCGTACCGGTTGCAAAGACACGGCGGCCTGGCGTTCAGGGGATTTTCCCTTTGGAAGAACGGGGTTGCCGTGTTTTTGCATTTGTTTTCCTCCCGTAGGCCCGGGGCTTTTCCGTTCGGATGGTGCCGGCGTGGAGTTGCCGGGAGCTTTTCCCGCTTGCCGTCTTTCGCTGCGTTGTCCTGTCGTTCCGGTGAAAACAGGGCTCCTGTACGCTCGTATCTGCTTGTGGCCGTTTTGCCGGCGTGCCGGAAAAAAATCCTTTTTTTATTTTTAATTCTGCCGGTTTTCTGTACTTTTACCGTGGTCGTTTTTAGGGATAAGCCGGAAGTAAGCCGGATATGAAAAACAATAATCGGAAGCCTATGTTACTCTTTACCCCCTTCAGTCGTGTTTTTTTCTTGCCGGAGGCAAGCGGTAAAACGGAATCGCTTTTTCCTTTCACCCGGGAGGCGTTGGCCGACTGCGGACGCGCTATTTTCGACTCCACGCATCATACTGTGCTCGAAACCGCCTGGCGCGTACTTATCGTGTTGGTATTTGCCGGCGTGGCGGCGCTTTTCGTAACGGCCGCAGTACGGTTTTTACAGTACCTCGTGCAACGGCTTGCGCGGGGAAAGGAGCGGAACGAGAAGCGGGTATTGGAGAAAAATCTTTTTACGTATGCCGCGATAGCCGTTTGGGCCGCCGGCTACCTCCTTTATTTCATCGGTTTTTGCTACGAAGGTACGGCCGCTTCTTTCTGGGCGTTGCTGCTGCGTCCGGCCTTGTCGTCGTTAGAAATGTTCGTATCCCATTCGGATTTATTGGAAGTGGCCGAAAGTTGTAAGGAAAATGCGGTGTATATGGCCTTTTTCTCGGCCGTCCATTTCTCGGCCGTGGCGGTGAGCGCCATGTTTGCCGTTAATTACCTGGGTTTCCGTTTGCGTTCGTGGCTCCGTTGGTTATACCTTACCCATGGTTCGGGGCGTTACCGGTTGTATGTGTTTTTCGGCGTGAGCGACGCCTCGTGCCGGTTGGCGAAAGACATTTACGACCAGGCCGTGCAGGAAGAAAAGCGAGCGGACAAAAAGGACGCGGGCAAAGACGGCGTGAATGAAGGGAAAGCGAACCGGAAGAAAGCGGTTTCGAACCGGATTCTTTTTGTGGAAGCGCCTGCCGATTCCGCCGAAGAAAAAGAACTCCAGCGTATGAGTTTCAGCCATATTTTAGGGTTGTTTTCGTACCGCCGTACGATTATAGAACGAATCGGCGATTCGGATGCCATCCTGCTGAATGCTACCCGGAGCCTGGCCGAGGTAGAGAATCCCGGCGACTCTTTGTTGCAGCAGGTAGGGCTCGGAAAGCTGGGCGCCTTGGTCGGAAAGGCGGATACGGCGGCTTTCTTTTTCCTTTCGGAGAACGAAGATGCGAATGTAAAATCGGTACTGAACGTGTTGAACGATAAAAAGCTGGACAATCCGAACGTGAAGTTTTTTTGCCATGCGCGGCGCAACGCGGTAAACACCATCCTCGAAAAGAACAGCCGCAGCCGGGCCGACGTGAAGGTAATCGACTCTTCTTTCTTATCGGTCGTTTCGCTAAAAACCAAACGGAAAGACGAAACGGTGCCGCTGGGCCGAAGCGAGTACTTATACCACCCGGTTAATTTCGTCGACATCGACACCCGGTCGGGGGTGGTAACCTCTCCTTTTACGGCTTTAATCGTCGGTTTCGGCGAAACCGGGCGCGACGTGTTGCGCTTTTTATACGAATTCGGCGCCTTTGTGGGGGATGACGGGGCGAAGAGCCCGTTCAAATGTTACGTGGTCGACGAAAAGATGGAGGCGTTGCGCGGGCGTTTTCTACAGCAGGTGCCGGCCATGCAGTTGTTGGAAAACGAAGTGGAATTGCTCGGCTTGTCGTGCGATTCGCCTGCTTTCTGGGAAAAAATGAAAAGCATCGTAAACGAGCTGAATTATGTGGTGATTGCCGTAGGCGACGACGAAACCGGCATTGCGTTGCTGGCCGACCTCTATACATTCGTAAGCCGTTACCGGCGCAACGGGTTCGGGAAGTTCAGGATATTCGTGCGTGCGTATAAACCTGAAAACGAATTGCGCCTGAAGCAGATGATCGGGTATTACAAGGAAAACCATGCGGATGCGGTTACTTTGTTCGGCACCTCGTCGGAGATTTATAAAAAAGAGATGATTCTGAACGACGGGCTGCTGGAAATGTCGAAAAAGTTTTACGAAGCCTATAACCGGGTTTCGTCTTACCCCGACGGAACGTGGGAAGAACGTCGTAAGGGCATCATGAAAAAGGAGGGTTCGAGCCGCCTCTTCAGGCTACAGAGCGTGCGGCGCAAGGAGGGGCAGGATATGGCGAACTGCTTGCATATCTATACCAAGCTGAAGCTTGCCGGCGGGTTGGAACGGGTAGCGGGGAACCTTCCGGATGATGCCGGCTGGGAAGTCTGCCGCACCAACCTGGCCAAATGCGAGCACCTGCGTTGGAACGCTTCGCATTATATGGCGGGGTATGTGCTGATGACGGAGGAGGTGAAACGTTCTATCGAACCGGGCTTGTCGTGCGACGAACGTACCAGGCAACATAGTTGTTTGGTTACGTGGGAGCAACTGGATAAGAAAAATCAGGGGTACGATTACCAGGTAGTGAATACTTCGATTGCCCTGGCGTGCGGAACGGTGCCGGATGGCGGGGGCGGAAAAGGAAGCGGTGTCACCCCTTGACCTTTTTTGTTGAAAAACAGTGCAAACGGAGGGCAGAAGCCTGTTTTCTCTTTTTCAGAGAAAAAACGGTCTTCGCTCGCCGCGAGGCGTCTGCCGACGGCGCCTACCGGCGGTCATCCTTTTTTCTCTTGACAGAAAA
>JAJBTJ010000157.1 GCA_020860905.1 Parabacteroides sp.
AGTATGTATCAAATAAAAGAAAAAGAGCGGATAAAAGAGGAAGAGATACTAAAAAAACAATATCTCCGAAAATGGCGGACAATAAAATGGGCTCCCGCTTTTATTATCCCTATTGGATTGGGAATATTCTTATTATTAACCTTGGATACCGAAGTGAATGCTTTTAATCTGACTCTTTCCCTTATCCTTTTTAATGTGATTAGTTTTTTATTAATTATGATAGGAAGAATAGGGGTATCTAAAGTGGAACCTAAAATCCCGTTAAAAGACAATGATGATTTAAAATCTGTAACGTTTTTTGATTTCAAAGATTTTCCCATTCCCGAACTTAATCCATTTACAAGAGTAGACGACAAACAAATTGTTATAGATGAAAATTTAACTCGAACAAAAATAATATTAGGAAGCATTACTGTTGCATTCATCGTATTTTTTATATCGATTGGCATAACACCCACTGAAATGGCCGGACAAAGTTTTGGTCAGATTTTTATCATGTTTGAGCTTTACCCAGCCTTTACAATTTTAGGTCTAACTATCATTACACAACCGCGGCATCGTGTAATTTTCGACCGAACAACCAAAACAATTACGTTACCGGCCTGGTCCATATTTAATAAAAAAGAAACCATTCCCTATGAAAAAGCGGTAATTACTTTCCGTCCAAACTCAATATCCGCAAGATTTACTGGAGACGAAGAAATTGTAATTGAAAATCCAAAACGGATTTTATCTGGTATCTATCTACATATGTGTGGAAAAGAAAAAGGATACCAGTTTGCTAAATTAATACAAACTTATATGAGCGATGACGAATTACCTGATATTCCCGAATTTACTCAATATAGAAAACAGGAAAAAAATGAAACAGCAGAAGATGTATCAAATAAAAGAACTTAAATAATACGCACACCCATTATGAACCCTTTTCTACAAACTCTCACCATCACCTACCTTATCTATCCCATCCTGGGATTACTGCTGGTAGGCTTAGGCATTTTTATTGCCAAGAAAAATGCCTTGTTAAACAATAAACGCCTGATAGGGTATACCATCGGCGCCATCGTAGCGCTTACCTTGCCGGCGCTGTTCGGATTTCTGGATTATGACTTTATGCCATACGGATATATGTCCCTCGCCATGCTGTACCTGATTCTCGGCTGGTATAATATCAAGCTGATAAACTGGGTATTCAGGGAAGAATATAAATACCGGCACGAAATTATACTCACCCTGTTTATACAACTTGTCGCCATGTTGTTTTTCACGCTGGTGTTCAACCTGTGCAACGACTTGCAGTACGGGCTGTGGGCTTCGACCTCCATGCTCGCGTTCGCGTTCGTTTCATTGTTCGTACGGGCGTACGACCTGTACCTGGAAATTCCCGAACCCATATACAAACTCTGGAAATTCGCCGACAGCGAGAGCGTGGATATGTATGCGGATATAGATTTCGGCCGGCTCAAAGTAGTTACCCTCGAAATATATAAGGAAGACGGCGACCACAAACCGTTACGGCTGAAAGGAAAAGTGCCCGACGATATTCCTTTCGGGGTATGGATAAAACGCCTTATCGAAGATTACAATAAAAAATACCCCCTGGCTCCTATCCGTTACGAAACCGACGGAACGGCAGACAACTGGATGTTTTACCGGCATACTTCGGCATTTCTTCCGAAACGTCATATCGACTGCTCGCTTACGGTAAAAGACAACCGGATACACGAAAACTGTTTTATCGTGGCTAAACGAATCAAAGAATATATTATTAACTGATTGTATTACAGAACCGGGGCATATACCCTTCCGAACAATAAACATACAATATACAGATACAATGAAAAAACATAAATTAGTAAACTGGCAAGGACAAATGAAGCTGTCGGCCGACCATTTCCGCCAAACGGAAGACTATTTTATCGAGGGAATGAACGATATACGCTCGCTTTTTCTCGGGAAATACGACTACGGCCTGTTACCCTTGCTCGGACAGGACAAAGAAGTGGAAATCCGGATACGGGAGCACATGGATAACCAGGTAGAAGTAAACGTGTACTGCTGCAACGCGGTAACCGCCTCCGGCGAACGGATTAACTTCAACTTGTCGGAAAACGAAACGCCCCTGTCGAAAACCTACTCGCCGCAACACGACGAGAAAGGGCAAAACAAAAAAATAACCTACTGGGATGTAATTCTCTCGGTTAATCCGTACCAACGGGTAGCGAGCGGCGAGCCCGATCCGCTGGAGGAACCGCTTCGCCATCCCGAGTGCGAAAGCGCTTACAAGCTCCATATCATGCCGTCGGGCGAGTTCAACTCGTCGGAATGCGGGCCGCACTTCCTCAATATCGGCAAAATACGGAAAGAAGGGAACCGTTACCTGGTAGACCAGAACTACATCCCGCCTTGCAGGACGATGTCGGGCCACCCGGAGCTGGCGCATTACTTCAAGCTGTTCGAAAAGTCGCTTTACGGGCTGCGCCAGTCGTGCAAGAATATTATCGCGAAGGTAAATAACCGGCCTGCAGGCAGCGAGCTGGCGGTAAATATCCGGTCGATAAGCGAACGTATTTTTTCTTACCTCGCTTCGATTCACTTCCGGCTGAAAAATTTCGAAACGGCCATCGCGCCGGTGACGATAACGGAAGATATAAGCACGCTGGCGTCGTTGTGCTACGTTTGTTTAGTGCGGCTTCCGGGCATACAAAAAGACGAATTACTGAAATACTTCTACGAGTGGAGCGACGTAACGCCCGGGGCTTTCGAGGAAATGCTCGCCGATACGATGGAGATAACCTACGAGCATTATAACCTGCGCTCGGTGATGGTGCGGCTCGAAACGTTCCTGAACTCGCTCGGCGACTTGTGGGAGCACCTGAACCGACTGGAATACATCGGGCAGCATAAAGAGAGCCTGGTGGTATCGGCACGGGGAGGCGAACGAAACGAGGAACGGCACGGGTTTATGGTATCCGATTAACACGGGAAGGGTATGAAGGAAACGAAAGACTTATCGGCTTGTATTCCGCTGGCCGAACAGTATCCGTATTACCGGGCCGACGTTTTCTCGGCATGCCTGCTCGAAGCGGGGTTCGCTCCCGAACAGATTGCCATAGCCCGCAAAAGCGAGTCGGTGCAGGGTTTCCTGTACGACATCGAAAAGGTGAGCGTAAAGTATCCGTACCTGTATCCCGAGAGCCCGTATGTAAATATCGAAAGCGGACGCCCAGGAATTTACGATGCCTTGCCCGAAGATTTGTTTTTTGCAGCCGACCATAGCGGACACGAGCGGGATAAGAAGCATATTATCGAACGTATCCGGGCGAACAAGCAGGCGGAGCGCGCGGTAAGGCGTTTCCTGAGCTTGTTCGAAACGGAAGCCGACAGTTTTTTGTGCGACCTCCGTACCGAGGAACTGAAATACGACAAGCGGCATCTGTATCCGCAATTCGCGGCCGTTTTCAAACGGCACTGGAGCGTTATCGGCCTGATGTATCCCTGCGAAGCGCTCCGGTTCCTGCAAGTGGCGCCGCACTTCTACGCTTTACGCGGCGATACCGGGGCGGCGGGCGACGCGCTTTCGTTTATCCTGAATATCCGTACGTCGTTCCGGCTGGTTTACCTGCCGGAAAAACCGGATAACAGTTTCGCGCCTACCCTGGAAGAAATGACCTTCGAGGCTAACTCGGTGCTCGTATCCGACAAAAGCCAGGAGATAATGCCGGTGATGCGGGTTACGCTTTCAGGACTCGACCGGGAAACGTGCCGGGAGTTTTTCGAAGGAAAACCGCGGGAGAAGATGCTCCGGTACCTGGCCGGCCTCTTTTTCGAACCTACGCTGCCGCTCCGGATAGAGCTGGTGCCTGAAAAGGAGGCGCAACAGTTTTGGCTGGGAGCGGATAGCCGCGATTCGTATTTGGATGTAAACACTTATTTATAGCATAATGCCAATGAAAGCACTTAATCATAGCTCGGTAGTGAAGGGCTATCTTACTTTTTCGGGCTGTATGGCCTTAGTAGTTTGTTTATTCATAGGGATGTGTTACTGTTTTATCTCGGCGTCGGCCTACGAGAGCGCGAAGGTGGAAAAACGCTCGCTCGTGTTCGACCGGGTATTCAGTACGCAGGTGGATATGGTGGAACGGGTCGATTCGCTGTATAATTACATGTCGCTTATCAACTCGAACAACCGGGTGAACAACATCCTGGTGCAGAACATGACCAGCACGATGAAGATGCGTTTGCTCGACGATATGGAGAGCATGGATAAAAAAGACATGCTGCTTTATAAGAGCCTGCTGCCGAAGGTAAACCGTTTCCTTACAGTAAAAGATTCGGTACGGATACTCGAGAAACAAAAAAATACGCTCACGGCCGATTTGCGCCGTTGCATCGATGCCGAACATGCGGCTTCGCGTAAATTATCGCTCCAGGGCGCCAAAACGATTAATACGAACGGAAATGGAAACTAAGAATATACGCAGGCGCGACAAAGTGAGCGCTGCGCTGAGCATCGTGCTGATTTTCGGGGTTTGCGCATCGGTATGCCTGTTTTTTTTCCTGAAAGGCACGAAAATAGAGCTGGCCTCGCATAAGAGCTTCATCGTAAAGAAGTACGAACGGCAGCAGGCTTTCCAGAAAAAACAGGCGGAGTACCAGGAAATGTGCGACTCGTTGTATGCGCGCATCGACCGGTTCGACCCGGGGGTGAATGCATCGTTCGAGGAAAACGACATCAAATTCCTGATAAACGACCTGAAAGGCGTTTACGAGCAGAATGCATGGGACAAGCGATACAAGGCGTTTTACCACGTGGCGGCGTTTTACGAGATGTGGTTTGCCGATAAAAAGCTGTTGTGGGGCAACCAATCGAATATACAAACGTTCGGCAAAGACCTGGAGTTGTGCGAAATGGGGCTTACCAGGAAGGAAGACGAGTTAAAAACGAAACAAAAACGCAAGTAGATGAATAAGTTCAACAATGTAACGTCGCTGATAGTAGTGGCCGTACTGGCATTTACCACGGGCGTGCTTGTTTTGGGTTTCCGCTCGTGCCGGCAAGGGCCGGAAGTAAAGGCGTCGCTTTCGGCTACGGAGGTAGAGGTAAACGAGCGCTTCACGTATTCCGACAGTACGCACAAGGCGCGTAACTGGTATTGGGAGTTCGGCGACAAGGAGTCGTCGTACAAGCCGCACGGAACCTATTGGTACAAAGAGCCTGGAACGTTCAAGGTACGGCTTACCGTAAACGGGAAGTACGAGAAGACGTTTACGATACAGGTTAAAAACACCGCCCGCGAACCGGCTTCGCGCTTAGTGCATATCGAAGCACCCGACAGCGCCATGCAGGGCGAGTACATCGTATTCAAAGGGGTGGGTAACGACAAGCAGTGGCGTTGGGAGTTCGGCGAGAGCGGCATGGTGGATGCGCGCGAGAAAACGCCGTTGTACGCTTATTCCAAGCTGAACACGTACACGGTGCGGCTGCGTACCGAGAATACCGCCTACCCGGTGTTGCACCGTATCAAAATCATCCCCACCTATTCTACGAACGACAGTACGGATGTAATGAGCGTAATCGGCTCGGATATCCGTATCCGGCTGCAGGCTATCTGCGACGGGAAGCCGTTCAACCGGAACTACAACGAGATTATCCGGAAGTATACGTGCTCGAACGAACTGACGGAGGTGGTTATCAACGACGACAAGTTCAACGATATTTATTCGTATTGCCAGGGGCTCGCCGCAACGGGCAAAGGGCGTAAGATAACCATCGAGCATGTGGCGGTGGAAATACCCGACCTCGAGTCGGGGTGTGTTACCAAAATTATCGTAGTACAGAGCGAGTAGAGAGGATATGAAGAAAATAACCCTTAGCTTATTGGCGGGGCTGGCGTGTTTATGCGCCTGCGCCCCGGTGAACCGGTTTACGCGGCTGAAGAAGTTGCCGCGCGAATATTCGGAGAATTATTCTATAGCGGGTATCAAAGCGCCGAAGAGCGAGGTGCACCGCAAGCCGTGGCTGGTGTATTCGGACCGGGCGGAGAATGCGGCGTACGTAAATCCGGGTGGCAAGGTAAAGCAGGCGGAAGCGGATTGGCTGGATGCCTTTTTAGTGATTAAGGCGAAAGGCGATTACGTGCAGCTTATCAAATACAAGCCGGAGAACGTGAAGCACAACCGGCTGGCGGAGCGGAAGAAGGCGGAGTATGTGGGGTGGATGCACCGGTCGAGGCTGATTCTTTCGCCTTCGGCGGTAACGGATATCCGGTCGGGACTGCACGATAAGTTGCTTACGGCTTTTACCGATACGTCGGCTATCTTCGACCCGGCCGGGTATCTGGTAACGGCTGACTCGCTGAAAGTATTCGCCGACCCGGATTTGCAGCAGCAATCCGCCGTAACGGGGTTACACGAAATTGTTTATGCGCTCAAACAGGGCGCCGGCGGCCGCAGCGTACTGATTGCGCGTACACCCGATTTGAGTGCGGACAAGGTGCGTGAACAAATCGTAGGGTGGGTTCCGCGGGTAATGCTTACGGGTATCGGGCGGCAGGTGTTCGTAAACGCGCCGCGTCCGGCATGGGCCGTGCCTTCGCAAACGGTAAAGTACGCTCCGGCGGTTCGCCCGCGCCGGACGGGTTCGGCTTTTACTTTTAAGAGCGGCTTTTTCGCTCCGGTAATCGACCAAACCGACAATCAGGTGTTCAATATCGACGGAAAGGCGATTTCGTACGGCGAGAGCCGGTTAATCAAACGGAACCTGCAACGGTTCAATGTTTTATTTTCGATAGAGCAGGCTTCGACGTTGCCGGAGCAGTATCCGATGTTGCTGAACGTGATACAGAACCTGCGCCCGTTGTTTCCGGCGGCCGACGAATCGTTTACCTATCGTTTCGGGGCGGCGGTAGCTACCGGCCGGGGTATCGTTACGTTGCCGGTAACGGCCGATTACGAGATGCTGGTGGATAGCCTTACGGCGTTAGTGCCGGCTGTATGCAACGGCGGGGAGGGCGTTGCCTTGCCGCCGTGGAGCGTATTGAATCGTACGCTGGCATTGCCCGGCAATAGCCCGGATGCGGTTAACCTGATTATCGAAATCGGCGAAACGGGCGAGTTGCAGGAAGAGGCTCCGGCGGCGATTGCCGAAGCGTTGAGCAAAAAGAACTGCCGGCTACTGGGCTGGCAGCTTTACGGTTCGGCGCAGGAGGCGTACAATAATTACAATCTCCAGCTTTCGGATATGATAGGGCGGTATGCCGCTTATCGTACTGCCGCCAAGCGGGAAATTATTTTGTATGCCGACCAGGTGCGCCATACGAACCTGGTCCGCGACCGGGGAAACAATTATTTTATGCTCGATTATTCGGCGGCGAGTATGTCGCAGGGAGGTTTTATTTTCCCGGAGAAAGGACGAACCTTGCCGATGGAGCTGTTCGCGAGGGCTGTGGATTCGCTCGTAACGCAAATCCGCGCCGACAACCGGTTGCTGTCGGAAAGCATCGACCGGGCGTTCGCTACGGTGGGGAATACGAAAAATCGTTTCGACAGTTTGCTGGTAAAGGCCTACGGCTTGCCGGACGGCATAAGGCCGGATAAGGAGTTTAAAAAGATGTTCGCCGGGAATGCGCCTATCTGGTTCAGGGAAATGCCCCGGACGACCGTGCCCGACAGCGTGGTGCAGTACCGTTTGTTATTGTCGGAACCGGAACTCGCGCAAACCAAGGAGCGCCTGGAATCGCTTTGCGCGATGGAGGTGGATGTGAAGGATGCGAGCCGCCCGGAGAAAATCAAGGCGAAGCGATTGTGCCGCTACCTGGAGGAAACGGAGTTGAACGACGAAGAGCCGGTTGTTTCCGTGGCGCAACCGGAGCACCGGACGGATACGGTATATGTTTCTACGCGCAAAGTGCGCCGTCATTTGTATCGTTTTTACTTGTCGGAATTGCAAAACTGCGGGGTATGCCGTGTAAAACGCCGCCAAATCCGCAGGTATCCGCTTTCGTATGTGCACGAGCAGATTTTCGGGGTGCCGTCGAATAACGGGGTGCTCGACGGCATCACGGTAAAGGGGCTGAAGAAAAAGAGGGGGTTGCCGGATAAGGAGCTGGATGCGCTTATCCGCTATTTCAAGGAGTCGAAAGAGAGGTTGGCGGAAAAGGCGACGGAGGAACAAATC
>JAJBTJ010000049.1:0-5740 GCA_020860905.1 Parabacteroides sp.
ATTCAATGCTGCATCGCTTCCCGGCCGAATCCGGTAAAAAGTAAAAAAATCAATCTACCGGAAATCCTTCAAAATCGTATAAGATAGTAGAGATATACCGTTCGCCCGTATCCGGCAATAATGCCACGATTGTTTTTCCTTTGTTTTCGGGCCGTTTCAACAACTCGGTAGCCGCATAGGCGGCAGCGCCTGACGAAATGCCGACCAGCAACCCTTCTTCGGCCGCCAGTTCGCGGCTGGTTTTTACCGCCTGCTCCGCCGTTACGGTTATCACTTCGTCTACTACCTCCGGATGGTAATTAGCCGGAACGAAGTTCGCGCCGATTCCCTGTATTTTATGCGGCCCCGGCTTGCCGCCCGATAAAATGGGCGAGTCGGAAGGCTCGACCGCTACGATCCGGATAGCCGGATTCTTAGCTTTCAATCCTTTTCCTACGCCGCTCACAGTGCCGCCCGTACCTACCCCGGCAACGAAAACGTCGACCTGTCCGTCGGTATCGCGCCAGATTTCTTCGGCAGTCGTTTTTTCGTGTATCGCCGGGTTGGCGGGATTGGCGAACTGTTGCAAGATAATACTGCCGGGATGCGCTTTTTGCAATTCTTCCGCTTTATCGAGGGCCGCCTGCATTCCGCCGGCTCCGGGCGTAAGCACCAGTTCCGCCCCCAGTGCGCTCAACAGGCTCCGCCGCTCCATGCTCATGGTTTCAGGCATCGTGAGGATAAGGCGGTATCCTTTGGAAGCGGCAACAAATGCCAGACCTACGCCTGTATTTCCGCTGGTAGGCTCGATAATTACGCCCCCCAGTTTTAACACGCCTCTCGCTTCGGCGTCTTCTATCATGGCGAAAGCAGCCCGGTCTTTTACACTGCCTGCCGGATTAAAATACTCCAGCTTCAACAGCAGGCGTCCGTCCAAATGATGCATCCGGCTGTAGTTTTCAGGCTCCAGTAACGGAGTATTCCCGATAAGGTCGGTGAGTTTACGCACGATTTTTGTCATATCTACGTTGCTTTTAATGAATTTACTATATAACATTCCTGGGGTTACGCATGTTTCTCGAGCACCAGCCGCTTATCCACGCACACGGGTAACTCATGGGGATAATGCGTTACGTAAATCAGGGTTTTACCGGGCCGGGCGCAGAATGCTTCGATAATCCGGGCGGCCAGCCGCTTATTGGAGCTATCCAATCCGTGCAACGGCTCGTCGAGTACTATCAAATCCGGGTCTTTCACAAATGCCCGGGCCAATAAGGCCAGCCGTTGCTCGCCCGACGAGAGCGTGAGGAACGAACGGTCTTTCAGCCCGTCGATGCCAAACAGCCGCATCCATTCCAGCGCAACGGCTTCCTGCTGCGCATCGCATTTCCGGTACAAGCCGATGGAATCGAAAAAACCGGAGCCGACAATCCGGAGCACCGGCACGTTCTCCATATAATAGAGGTGCATCTCGGGAGATACGTATCCGATTCGCTGCTTGATTTCCCAGATGCTTTCGCCCGAGCCTCTTTTCCGGTCGAATAAATAAAGCGTGTTGGCATACGATTGGGGGTTATCGGCATATACCAGGCTGAGCAGGGTGGATTTGCCGGCACCGTTCGGCCCTGCCAGGGCCCATTTCTCGCCGTTCTTCACTTCCCAGTCGAGCTCTTTTAAAATCGTACGCTCGCCGTACCGGATGGAAACCCGCTCCATGCGTAACGTAACCGCATGTCCGGAGGGCGCTTTCTCCGTTACAGGCAACACGAGCGGTTCGCGGTGCGCCGGAAAGAGACGTTGCAACGCCTCGCTATCCGCCAGGAACGCCTCGCGTGTATAGGAAACAGCGTTGCGCTGCCTGTCGACAGCCAGCACATGGGTAATCATTTGCGGAATGTCGTCGGGATTGGAAAGGAGCAAAACGACCTGTATGCCGCCGAATCCGGCTAAGTGCTGCAACATATCGGCGAGCAATTCCCTCGACGGAGCGTCGAGCCCGATAAAAGGATTGTCGAGTATCAGTATTTTCGGTTCGGCGAGCAAGGTGCGAATAATCAGGAACTTCCGTAATTCGCCGCTCGATAAGAACAAGAGTTTTTTAGGAAGCAGCTCTTTTATCCCGAATACGGCAAGCGCTTTTTCGAGCTTTGCGGTACCGGCATAGGGAGCCAGTAAGGCTTCGACCGTAGGCACCTCTTCCGTTTCGGTGGCATGCCAACGCTGCTGGTAATAGGTATTGCGGCAATCGGCCAGGGAATAAATATCCTTGAACGCGATGCTTTTTACCAAATCGCGTGTATTTCCTTCGTATCCCAGCGTTACCGTACCTTCCTTCAGGGCATATTTGTTTTGTACGATATCGGCAATCAAGGTTTTGCCGCTGCCGTTAGGCCCTACTACAGCCCACTGTTCCGCGGCATGCACTTCCCAGTTCAACGGAGCGGCGAAACGAAGTTCGGGCAAGCGCGGAACGACCCGGCTGATTGAAATAACCGTTTTTTTGTTTTCCATTTTTTCTTCTTTCGTTTGCACGATACAAACTTAGGAAAAAATAAGACACCTCGACAGGCAGGGAGATAATAAACAGGAATTTACCGCCGGTTCTTTTCAGCGCATGCTTCTAACGTTTTCCAGCACTGGTACAGGCCGCGGGGCACATGGAAACAACCTTTCCATTTACCGCCTTTCAAAGGCAAAAGCACTTCGCCCTGCCGGTTAAGATAGCCGTACCACTCCGGGTATTCGTTGTCTTTGAAATGGCTCCAGGCATAGTCGTGTACCTTTTCGAACCAATCCAGGCACTCTTGCGAACCGGTAAGCAAATACCCTTTGCTCATACAAATAAGGGTTTCGATATGCACCCACCACAACTTCTGGTCCCATTCCAACTGCTGCGTAGGGTATCCCAGCCGGTCCATAAAATAAAAAATCCCCCCGTACTTCGCGTCCCAGCCGTAATTGACCATCTTCAACGCGATTTCCACGGCTTTGTCGACCAACTCCCGGCGGTTCAGCCGTACGCCCAGGTCCATGATAAACCACATCGCTTCGATGGCATGGCCGGGATTGAGCGAGCGGCCTTCGAACGAATCGGACAACCGGCCGTCGACCGTTACGTTTTCTACGATAATGCCCAACTCGGGACGGTAGAAAACATCCATCACTTCGTGCAGGCAGGTTTCAATCGTTTTGTTCAACGTATCCGCGTCGAGCAGGTTTTCTATTTCGAGGGAAAGGTTACACAAAATCATGGGGAGGGCGAAGCCTTTCAGCTCGCGTCCGGGAAGCGCCTTATTCCATTGTCCTTTCGGATTATCCATCCGCTCGAGTACTTTCCGGTAAGTGATTCGCGCAATCTCGGCATATTCGTCGTTTCCGGTAGCGAGGCTCAACTGGCCGAACGCCATGGCGGCAAACGTATAGGAAAAAATATTGTAGGGCGCCACGAGCGGCTCGCCGGTACGCGTAAGCGAAAAATACCAGTTATACCGGCCGTCGTGCCCGTATTTACGGAGAAATTCGGCTCCCTGCACGGCGCATTCGAGCCACTCGGCACGTTTCTCCACTTTATTGTACAGATAAGAGAACAACCATACCTGGCGCCCTTGCAACCAGATAAACTTATCGGTATCGAACACATTCCCTTCGCGGGTAAGACAGGTAAAATACCCTCCGTACTCCTTATCCTGGGATTTATTCAACCAGAAGGGAACCACTTGGGTAAGCAATTCGCTTTCGTACTGTCGGGCAAGCGTTGTAAAGTCCATGATATTTTCTTTTAAAGTATTGTACTATCGAAAGCAGGATATACGTCTTCCTTAATTTATAAAGAATATTACACCCGGAAGAAACTAAAAGAAACAGTTTTAATTACACCACAAATGTAAATAAAATATTTTAACAACAAACTTTTCCCGCCTTTTCTTTCGGCCGGCGCTTACAACATGCCTAACAGGTTGGCCCGGGCCAGCAGGCAAGCCCCTACCAGGCCGGCTTTTTCGCCCAACTTCGACAAAATAAGCTCCGTATCCTGGTTTACCAGGTTGAGGCAATACTTCCGGATGGCACTTTTCACCGGCAACCGCAAATAATCCTGTGTAAGCGACAGCGGGCCGCCGAGGATAACCAGTTCCGGATTGAACAGGTTAATGAGGCCGGCCAGCGCGCGTCCTAAGTACATGCCGGTACGCTCCACAATTTCGATAGCCAGCATATCTTCTTTCAAAACGGCGTCGACGAACTCGTGCAAGGTGATGTCGCCGTTTTCTTCCAATTTATCGGCCAGAATCGTAGAGCAACCCTGCCGGTACCGCTCCAGTAGCAATCGCCGGACGGTATACCCGGATATTTCGGTTTCGAGGCATCCTTTTTTTCCGCACTGGCAGATGATTTCGTTGTCGTATACGCTCATGTGCCCGAATTCGCCGGAGAAACCGGACTTGCCGTAATACAACTTTCCGTCGATAATAATGCCGGCTCCCAGCCCCCACGATAAGTTAACGAACAGCACGTTTTTCTCGCCTTTTACCGCACCGGCCATGTATTCGCCGTAACACATCGCGCGGGAGTCGTTTTCGAGGTTCACCGAAATGCCGATTCGTTGCTCCAGCAATTGCGCCAACGGAAGCTCGTTGAAATAAAAATAGGTATAGGAATAGCCCGACACCGAGTTGACGCGGCCAGCGACATTGACACCGACTTTCAATATCTTGTTTCTTTCTACCGGTAGCTTGTCGAGGTACGAATCGATAATCCGGCACAGTTCGTCTAAGGCTTCCGCCGTGTTTTCCAGTTTGTAGGGCACCGTTTCGTTGTCGATGATTTTACCTCCGAAATCAACCAGGGCGAGTTGCACCCTTTTCTGCTGCACGTCTACGCCGGCAAAATACCCCGACTCGGGGTTCAATCCGTAAATATTGGGTTTCCGGCCGCCGCTGGTATCTTGTTTGCCCGAGTCTTGCAGGTAACCGGCTTCGAGCAACTCCATCACCAGCTTGGTAACCGTGGGCACGCTTAACTCCACTTCTTTGCATATATCGGCAATAGAGGAGTTACCCGACAGAATCAGGTATTGGATGATTCGTTTTTTCAACATTCCGTTTTTCGAACCGGTATCGTCGGATAATAAGAGATTGACTGGCATAGGTTTTTATTCAAGTTGACGGTTTACCGAAACGGGCTGCGCCGCGGTGCGGGTATGACCGGATGCAGCCTGCTTTCGTTTTAATTTCTTCATGAACAAAGGTAATAAATAAAAATGAGATGGGAGGGGCAACGCGGAAAGAAGATTGCGACGGCCGGAAACCGCAGGAACAAGATTTTACTGTGTGCGAGCACGTTTGCGCTGTTCGGCATACCTGTTTACATATTCTTTCATCGTGAGCGCGACTTGCGCGGCGTCCGCTTTCGTAGTTGCCAGCGACAGTTGTATCGGCGGCAGGCTCCGGAACAAACGGCTCGAATAGCGGGCAAAACGGGGTTGAGCGGCCTCGAATTTCTTTCTGTCTTTCACCAACACGCAAACCATTTCCGTTCCGGATACATTCCAGAGCGATATTTTATCCACGTCGCCCCAAGGCACAAACCGCGTGGAAAAAAGCGACACCTGGTACTCGAATCCGTCAGGACGGATAACCAGGACGTTTTTCCCGCTCCGGAGCCCGAGAAGCATACCCGCTACTCCGAGTCCGGAAAAAAGCGCTCCGGCCATGCCGGTTATCCGCAGGAACATGTCTGTTGCGGTAACCACACCAAATACCCC
>JAJBTJ010000049.1:5750-8122 GCA_020860905.1 Parabacteroides sp.
CATATAAGCAACAACTTGATTTGGCGCGACAAAGCCGTGCGAACAACCACCGTTTCGCCCCCGGGAGCGACCTCTTCGTATTCGGGAACGCCGGCTTGCGGTTTCCTTTTAGCCACCCGCCGCCTTTTGGGTGGCGGCGGAGTAAAGAGCAATAACCCGAGCGCGGCCCCCGTAAACAACCCGACAATATGCGCCGTATTGCTGATACCCGCCTGAATACCCAGCAGGAGAGTTAGCGCAGCCGTACCGGCTATCCACCACAGGCCGGCACGCTCGCCCAAACTCTTCCGGTAACAGCTATAAACAGCCAGGATAGCCCCCATCAACCCCATAACAGCGCCCGACGCACCCACGTACGTACCTTCGAAAAACCAGGCGGCAGCCGTATCGGCGCAAACACCCGAAACAAAGAATATAACAGCCGTTTTGTAAGCCTTAAACAGGCTGATTGCAAAAAACGACGCTACCCCCAGGGCAACCAGGTTACTTACCAAATGCAGCACATTGGCGTGCATAAACATCGACGTAACGACGCGCCACCACTCGCCTTCGCGCAGGGATACGCTACGTAACGCCCCCCATTCGAAAAGCTCCTGCGACGAAGAAGAGAGGGGATTTACTCCGCCCACCGTCATCACGGCGAAATAAACCAATATCGCATCGACAAACAGCACAACCGGCCAGCTCCGTGGGCCGGGTATCAAAACCGAGCGCACCAACCCGGGAAAATCGTCATCCTTGTTTTCCGCTTTTTTTCGCAACGTGAGGTCGGTATTCAACAGCCGGTAATTCAGCGGGGCGTAATACAATAAAGGAAGCATCGCCAGGAGCCATATTCCCACCGCAAGGAATATCCAACACAGACTTACGCCGCCCTGGCCCGGATAGCCGTCGGCAAGCGGACGAAGAATCACTATATCGCGCGGGGCGGCCGGAGCGCTCCCGGTTGCCCGTTCGATAGCCCGCACGAATCCGTCGCGGTCGTCGGAAGCCGGAACTTTTTCAAAGAGGTGGTACCCGGTAAAATCGTGGCTGCCGATTTTTTTATCGCACTCCTCGAGGAAGGCGGCATAGTCCCGTTGCAAGCGCTCGTCGGAACCCCGGTCGACCGTTTTACTGTAATTTAGCGCATACCACGCATTTTCGCTCTCCATAAAGGGGAAAACCGCATACACCGTAAACTGTATATCGGAGCCCGCCCGCTTCGGGATAGTCCGGTTTTCTACATAACTTCCCATCCGTCCCGGCTGCACGGACAAATCGGCTATCCGGTAATATCCGGCTGTGGAGCGGCTGTCGACTTGCCCGGCATCCACCACGTCGGCGAGCACGGCGAAACGCTTGCGCACGTAATCGTACGAGAGTATCATCATGGCCAACACGGCAAACCAGGTCAGCATCTGAAGCCATCCGCGCCAGCCCATTTGTACGGAGGAATTCTCGTCGATAATCCGGAAACGTTTGCTCAAAGCAAACAAAAAAAACAGGCTGCCGAGCAGCATGGGCAAATAAGCCTGTAACGCTTCCTTTTTAACCGGTACCTCCGGAAAGCCGAATAAAAGCAACCACACCGACAAGCCGTATCCCGCCGCAATAGCCAGCAGCCCCGCCAAAACGGGGAAAACAATCCGTTTAATCTTGAAAAAATAATCGTTCATCGTTACAACACGTTGTTTGAGTGTTCTTTTATCGTCGCCCCGGTACGGGCGGCCGCTGCAAAAGCGAAAGTTTCGGCCGGCCTGTACTTACCTTATTTCCGTTATTTCCGTTCCGGCATCGGTTGCCGCGGCTTTTGGCCCCCCGGCGGGTTCCGCGCTGTTTTTCCGCTCTTTCCTCAACGCAGGCGGCACGGTTTTGCGACTCGGCATTTTAATCGGTGCGTAGCGCAAAGGTTTCGGAAAACCTTCGGATTCACGGCGAAGGAAATCCTTCACCCGGTAAGGGTCGAGCCGCTTGCCGGGCGGCAATTGCCGGTTACGGTCCATATACCACAGGAAAAAGGAAAGTTCTTTCGCTTCACCCCTGCCCGCGGTTAACCAGATTACCCACCAGCTCCGCGGATAGGAGATATAAAAAACCGTGGCTCCGTGATAGAAAGATTTGATACGTTCGTCGGTAAAAGGGAAACGGACGGTAGCGCCGTTCCAACCTTTAAAAAGCGGACGCGGCACCTCCACCTCGCCCGTAAGGCGATGAAAGGTAATCGTTCTTTTGGCCCCGTACAGGTGCTTGGCGATATAGTACAGAATAACCGCCATACTCAGAACGAAGGCCGCTAAGGTGCCAACCTGCAAGATAGCCGCCAGTACGTCGGCCCATTCCCTCATATCTTTGTATCCATATAAAAATAAGTCGATAATACTTAACTTTGT
>JAJBTJ010000176.1 GCA_020860905.1 Parabacteroides sp.
GGACCATACGACGAGGCCGGTGTTTTTCAAGACTCGGTAGGCGAACGAATTTTCTTTCTTCTGTCTAAAAAGAATTTTTGTCATGTACTTTGTATCCGCAGCTACAAATGTAAATAAAAACTTCAGAAAAACGGTATACGTTCTTTTTTAGCGTACTGCGGCGTTTTGCTTTCGATAATTTATTAAATTTCGGTACCGGTTTTAGAGAAATATTTTCTACATTTGAACCAATAATTTAATGATTAAGACTATGAACACAAGTGTGAGACTTTATTCGTTGGGATATTCCGATGTCCGGACGTATCTGTTTACGTTTTTGTTTGCGGCCGGCAACCTTGTTTTCCCCCAGTTATGCCATTTGATTCCGGCGGGCGGGGCGATGTTGCTGCCTATTTATTTTTTTACGTTGATTGCCGCTTATAAATATGGTATCCATGTCGGGATTTTAACCGCTGTTCTTTCACCGGTATTGAATAACATGATTTTCGGGATGCCGCCTATGGCTGTATTGCCCGCTATCCTGATTAAATCGGTTTTACTGGCTGTGGCCGCTGCATTTGCAGCCCGTTATTTTAAAAAGGTTTCTTTCTTGGCGCTTGTGTGCGTAGTACTGGCTTACCAGGTGGCAGGTACGGCTTTCGAATGGTTGGTAAACGGCAGTTTTTATGCTGCCGTACAGGATTTTCGTCTCGGTATTCCGGGTATGTCGATTCAAGTACTCGGCGGTTACGGGGTATTGCGGTTACTGGCAAAACATTGAACGGGATGCCTGTTGCTAAAACATGGAGCGAAGTAATGAAACGGTTTGAAGAAATCCGTTTCGACGAACCGTTCGATTTAATCGTGGCGATTGCCAACGGCGGCATTATTCCGGCGGCTTTGCTTAACCAGCGGTTGGATGTAGAGATGCAGTTGCTTAAAATCCGCCTGCGCGATGCGAGCCAGCAGCCGATGTACGAAGCGCCCCGGTTACTGGCGCCCGTCGATTTCGATTACAAAGGCAAAACGATTTTACTGGTCGACGACCGGGTAAAAACCGGCAGTACGTTCCAACTCGCCCTCCGGCTGCTGGAGGGAGCGGAAAAGATAAAAACGTTTGCCGTAAACGGAAAAGCAGATTACGCTTTATATAACGAACCCTGTTTTAAATTTCCCTGGATCATTTAATTGTATATAAAATGAAACGTCGTGATTTTTTAAAAACCGGAGCCTTGGCCGGTGCTGCTTTGACGCTTAGTTTCGATAGTTTGCAGGCCGCTTTGGCGAGTAAGCAGGTAGCTGTTGAAAAAGCGCCCGATTTGGTAGCGGTGATGGGAGGCGAGCCCGGGTTGATGTTGGAAAAGGCGCTCGAAGCGTTAGGCGGAATAGAGAAATATGTTCGTAGCGGCCAGCGTGTAGTAATAAAACCCAACATCGGTTGGGACCGTACGCCGGAGTTGGCCGGCAACACCAATCCCGAGCTGGTTGCCGCCCTGGTAAAGAAATGCCTGGCAGCCGGCGCCTCGAAAGTAACGGTTTTCGACCATACGTGCGATAACTGGCAGAAATGCTACGACCGCAGCGGGATAGCCGATGCGGTGAAAGCGGCCGGCGGCGTAATCGTTCCGGCAAACGAAGAGGTATATTATAAGGAAGTATCGCTTCCGCAGGGCGTGAATTTAAAGAAAGCGAAGGTTCACGAAGCATTACTCGATGCCGATGTATGGCTGAATGTGCCCGTGCTGAAAAACCACGGGGGAGCCAAGATGACCATTTCCATGAAAAACTATATGGGAATAGTTTGGGATCGCGGCTTTTTCCACAAAAACGATTTGCAGCAATGTATCGCGGATATTTGTACCTGGGAAAAACGTCCGGCGTTGAATATCGTCGATGCTTACCGGGTCATGCGGCAGAATGGTCCGCAAGGGAAAAGCGCGGCGGATGTATCGGTTCTCAAAACCCTGATTGTATCGTCCGATATCGTAGCGGCCGATACGGCAGCCGTTCGTTTTTTCAACCAGGTGGAGAAAATGGATATAAGCGCCGTGGGGCATCTGGGAAAAGGCGAAGCGCATAAACTGGGCTCTACCGACCTCGATAAAATAACCATCAAACGGATTAAAGTAGGATGAAAAGAAATTACCTCAAAGAGACGAGGGTGGTATTGGCCATCCTCGTCTTTTTGTCTGTTACCTTGTTTTTCGTAGATAGCTGGCATCTGTTGCCCGATTCGTTCCATGCATTTTTGCACTGGCAGTTCGTTCCGGCCGTACTGGCCGGGATGTGGAGTATCGTAGTAGCGCTTTTGCTACTGGCTTTTGTTTTCGGGCGGGTGTATTGCTCGGTTATCTGTCCGGCCGGTATTTTGCAGGATATTTTTATCCGCCTGACGCGTCGCAGGCGAACTAAACACAAACGTAAATACGGGTTCAGGTACCGGAAAGCGTATAATTTGTTCCGGTATGCGCTGCTGGCCATTGTCATCGTTACCTTTCTTTGGGGAATAAACGGCTTGCTGGTATTGCTCGACCCTTACAGCAATTACGGACGTATCGCCTCGAACCTGTTCCGTCCCGTGGTAATCTGGATAAATAACGGGCTGGCCGCTGGCCTGGCCTCCGTAAATAACTACACGCTGTACCACATTACCGTACGCTACATTACGGTGGGTTCGCTTGCAGCCTCGGTGGCGGCGTTTGTTCTGTTTGCCGCCATGAGCGTATTGCGCGGACGGCTGTTTTGCAACACCCTTTGTCCGGTAGGAGCGGTATTGAGTATTTTTTCGCGTTATTCCCTCTTCCGGATTTCGTTCGACAAAACGGCTTGTAACTCCTGCGGGAATTGCGAGCGCACCTGTAAGGCCGAATGTATCGATAGCCGGGAACAAACGGTCGACGGTTCGCGGTGCATCGCTTGTTTCGACTGTATCTCCTCCTGCAAAAAAGGAGGGCTGCAATACCGCTTTATACCCACGTATCACAGTACACAGGAAGCGAAAGCGCCTGCATCCCCGGCCGTTACCGAAACGAGCCGGCGTACGTTCCTGGCCGCCGGGGGCGCCTTGTTGGGTACGCTTCCGCTTCTGCCCGCCTGGGCCCGTAGCAAACGCGGCGCCGTTCGTCACGAGCCGGTTATCCCCCCGGGCGCGGTAAGCAAAGAACGGTTTACCGATTTGTGTACGGCCTGCCACTTGTGTGTGGTGAAGTGCCCCAACCAGGTATTGAAGCCGGCCGGGTTGGAGTACGGATGGGAGTATATGTTAAAACCGCATGTAGTGTATGACCGGGCTTACTGTAATTACGAGTGTACCGTATGTTCCGAAGTATGTCCCACATCGGCGATACGGCCATTAACGGTAGAAGAAAAGATGACTACCCAGGTAGGAATCGCGCATTTCGAAAAAGATTTGTGCGTGGTATATAATGCCGGTACGGATTGCGGGGCTTGCTCCGAGCATTGCTCTACCCAGGCGGTGAGAATGGTTCCCTATAAAGGCTCGTTGCGTATTCCGGTGGTCGACCCGTCTATTTGCATCGGTTGCGGCGGCTGCGAATATATTTGTCCGGTTCGTCCCGCGCGGGCGATTCATGTGGTGGCGAATGCGGTGCAACAGCGTGTACGGAAGCCCGAGTACGAGCAGGTAGAAGAAAAGCAGGTAGATGATTTCGGGTTCTGACAAAAAGAAACGGACAGGCTCGTTGCCGCGCCGGCTGCAAACGAACTTGCGGGCAGCCGGCCGGCAATTGTTTCCAAATAGACGTTAAGCCGTTATTGATTGTCGGTCGAAAATTATACCTTTGCCTAAAATTTTGAAGAATGACGTTCGATTTACAATATACTGACTCTAAAACAAATGCCCGCGCCGGACTGATTACTACCGATCACGGAACAATCCGAACGCCTATTTTCATGCCCGTAGGTACGCTCGGTTCGGTAAAAGCCGTTCATATGACCGAGCTGGAAAACGATGTGAAAGCTCAGATTATTCTCGGCAATACCTATCATCTTTATCTTCGTCCGGGCCTGGAAATACTGGAAAAAGCGGGAGGATTGCACAAGTTTAACAGTTGGAACCGGCCGATTCTCACCGATAGCGGCGGCTTCCAGGTGTTTTCGCTTTCCGGTAACCGCAAGCTCCGGGAAGAAGGCGCCGAGTTCCGCTCGCATATCGACGGCTCGAAGCATCTTTTTACTCCGGAAAAGGTAATGGATATCCAACGTACCATCGGGGCGGACATTATCATGGCCTTCGACGAATGTTGTCCCGGCGATGCCGACTATGCGTATGCCAAGAAGTCGCTGGAGCTTACCGAGCGTTGGCTCGACCGTTGCATGGCCCGTTTTAACAGCACGGAGCCGAAGTACGGGTATGGGCAAAGCTTGTTCCCTATCGTACAGGGCTGCGTATATCCCGACTTGCGGAAAGCGGCGGCCGAGCACGTAGCCGCCCGGAATGCCGACGGAAATGCTATCGGCGGCCTGGCCGTAGGCGAGCCTATCGAAAAGATGTACGAGATGATCGAGCTGGTAAACGGCATTTTGCCCCACGACAAGCCCCGTTACCTGATGGGGGTGGGTACGCCCGTCAATTTGTTGGAAGCCATCGAAAGAGGGGTGGATATGTTCGATTGTATCATGCCTACCCGCAACGGACGCAACGGCCAACTGTTTACCAAAAACGGGGTGATGAATATGCGCAACAAGAAATGGGCCGACGATTTCTCGCCTCTCGAAGCCGGCGGGGCATCGTATGTGGATACGCTTTATACCAAAGCCTATTTGCGCCATCTGTTCGTTTCCGACGAGTTGTTAGGATTGCAGATTGCTTCCGTACATAACCTGGCGTTTTACTTGTGGCTGGTAAACGAGGCGCGCGAACATATCCTGGCAGGCGACTTTTCAACCTGGAAAAGCGCGATGGTGCGTCAATTATCTAATCGGTTATAACTATGGCATTCAAGTTAAGAAGAATCGACAAATACATTATCGCCAAGTTTCTGGGTACGTATGTGTTCGCCATTGCGTTGATTATCTCCATCTCGGTGGTATTCGACATCAATGAGAAAATCGACAAGTTTCTGCAGCCCAACGTGCCGTTGAAAGCCATCATCGTAGATTATTACTTTAATTTTATTCCGTATTTCGCCAATTTATTCAGTCCGCTTTTTACGTTTATCGCCGTTATTTTCTTTACCTCCAAGCTGGCCGATAACTCCGAGATTATCGCGATGCTTGCCAGCGGCATGAGTTTCCGGCGCCTGATGGTGCCTTACCTGGTTTCGGCTGCTATCATCGCTTCGGTTACGTTCGCCTTGAACAGTTTCGTGATACCGCCCGCCAATGTAACGCGCATCAAATTCCAGAATAAATATATCAAGAACAAAGAGCAACTTTATGCGCGGAATGTGCAGATAGAGGTAGAGCCGGGAGTAATTGCGTATTTCGACCGGTACGATAACCGTTCGAAAATGGGATACCGCTTTTCGCTGGAGCATTTCGACGATAAGAAACTGATTTCGCGCCTGACAGCCAAGTCTATCAAATACGACTCGGCCTATCATTGGACCGTTATCGATTATATGATACGCGATTTCGAAGGCATGCGCGAGCACATCACGCAGGGCTCCCGCAAAGATACCACCCTGACCATCGTACCCTCCGATTTCCTGATTTCGATTAACGACAGCGAAACCATGACCACCCCCCAACTCGAGGTTTACATCAACCGGCAGAAGCAACGGGGTATCGCGAACATCAAGAACTTCGAGATAGAGTATCATAAGCGTTTCGCTGCCGTTATGGCGGCTTTTATCCTTACGGTAATCGGCGCGTCGCTTTCGTCGCGGAAGATAAAAGGGGGAATGGGGCTGAATATCGGAATCGGCCTGGGATTGAGTTTTTCCTATATCCTTTTTACCACCGTAACTTCAACTTTCGCCATTAACGGGTATGTGAGCCCGCTGGTAGCGGCATGGATTCCGAATATATTGTACACTTTTATCGCCATTTATTTATACAGGAAAGCACCGCGGTAAAAAGCCGCCCGTCCGGCGAGAGCGGCGTTGCATGCGAATTTTTTGAATAATTCCTCTATAGGCGTACGGACAGGAGCCTTTTTGGGGAATTATTTTTGTATATTTGCATACAATATTGAATTGAGGCGTTACCCTCGTATAGTACCATGAACAGAACCAAATTTTGTTTGATTTATTTTTTTGTGTCTTTATTCGCTTTATCGCCCGAATGCCAGGAACCGGTTTCTGCAACCGGACTGAATACGCTCCCGCAATGGGAAACAGCCATGTCGTCGGCCTATCTGGAGAAAGAAACGATTTTATCGCTGGCGGTTATGGCCGAAGTATATGCAGATTGGCAGCCCCGCTCTCTTCCTAACCGGGGATATAATATCGGCGCCCTTTTATATGACGCGCGGGTCGATACGATTGCTTTCATGGAAAAAAATTCGATTAATTTTTACGACGACAAAACGCAACATGCGGAGATTCGCCTGATGCAGGAGTATCTTCGAAAAAAGGTATTGCCCGATTTGGAAGGAATGCACGTGATTACTACCCTCGAACCGTGTATGATGTGTTCGGGGATGTTGATATTTCTGAATGTGGATACGGTAAAATACATCCAGGCCGACCCCTGTTTCGGTAGAAACATCGAACGGCTGGCTGCCGATTGGGTAGAGCAGGGAAAAGTGTTTCCCGGGAACGGGCGTTCGAAACGCACCAAGTCGGTGCCGGTGGCTTGCCCGGCAGGAACCCTGTTGGAAGAAGGTTTCCGGAATTTTGTCGAAAAAACGGATAATGCCATGCTTTCCGACTACCTGTATACCGAAAGCGTGGAGTCGGTTTACCGGGCCTCGTTCGAAATATTACGCAATTGGCAGGTAATTTATCCGGAAAATAAGCAGTTGTTGGAAAACGCATGGCGGGCGTTAAACCTGGAATGCCGTAAAGACTTTATATATGGAAAAAAGGCTTTCCTGAAAAATCGAAGCGTGATAAGAAAAAACTTAGCGCAACTAAAAATGGGAGAGTAATAAAACAGACGGCAATGAAACTTTTCGTAGCAGGGGGAGGGAAAAGGGAAAAATCATGATTTTTTCCCTTTTTCCATTTTTAATACGATTGCTTTTTCGGCCCGTCCCATATACCATCCTTCCGGATTCATGCAATCTTCCATGCGGATGGTTACTTCGGCCGATTTCTTTTTATACAATTCGGTACTGTCTTCGGCAGTAACAAAATAATTGGAAGCGCTCGCCCAATCGTACTGGAAACGGAATGTCCCGTCTTCACCGATGTGCTTGAGCGTATCCTGGTGCGCAACACCTTCCGGTTCGATAACGATACGGATATGCTCCGATAAAGGAGCATGCGTAACATCGTCTATTACCGTTCCTTTCAGTATATGGGTGGCATACGCAGTAAGTTCCGTATCGGCAGAATTAGTTACGTTCTCTTCTTCACATGCCAGAATCGTTATTACCGTTAAACAAAATATCGTACCACATACCCATTTGCCTGCAGGCATACATTTCCTTTCCATCTCTCAAAGTTTTTTATTGAGTACTTGTAAAGGAAGATGCACGTTAAATACGATTCGCTGCATAAAAGAGAAATATTAAGGTTAAATAATGTTTTTATGCGTTTTTGCGAAGTATGGCGGGGAAATTTCTCTTTTCTAAGGTAGAAAACCGGCTTGCCTGCTATACCGAATATCGTCTGACCCGGGCGGTTCACCCGTCTGACCTAGGTCGACCACTCGTCCGACCCAGGTCGGATGATATTTTCTATCCGATGAAACCCGATTCATTTGCTGTGTAACCGATGTTTTCCTTCCGTTCTTCCGCAATAAATACCGAACGGATAGCAACCGGTTCGCTTCCGGTATGCGCCGCAGGGAAAAGGTGCTTTGCAGCGCGTTGCGAATTTGTTTCCCGGATGTGTAATTACCATAGTACATGACAAAAATTAATTTCAGACAGAAGAACAAAAGAAAGAGAATCCTTTCCATTACCAGCCTCTGCCTATCGAGCCTTGAAAAACACCAGCCACTTCGTATGGCCCCTCGGGCCTCAGATACTATCTTAAAAAGCAATGCTTAG
>JAJBTJ010000094.1 GCA_020860905.1 Parabacteroides sp.
TAATTAACAAAAAGAACATGCTCTAAGCATTGCTTTTTAAGATAGTATCTGGGGCCGGAAAGCGTTTCGCATACCCGTGGGTATTTCGCTCCGGGATTACCGGGCGTCCAGCGGTCGAGCCACAACGAAGCCGGCTTGCCGTCGTCGCCGTTGATGGAGCCGATAGCTTCGATATCCATATACCCCTTCACTTTCGCCGCGCCCTGGAAAAAGGCCAACAAGTCGAAGCCGGCATACTGCACGCCGACATTGAAACCGAAGGTTACCTGCGGGTCGCTCGAATCGAGCACCACCCGGTCGTTTTCGTCGATTACGGTATCGCCGTTCTGGTTTACATACCGGATATCGCCCGGCATCACCTGCTGCCCGGTAATCTTATATTCCGGCCAACCGTCGATTTCAGCCTGCGACTGGTACAATCCGGCCGTTTCGTACCCGTAAAAACTGTTCATGGCATAGCCCACCTTTTTAATCGTCTTTTCGTCGATAATCTGGTCGACTCCCCCCAAATTCAGTATTTCGTTTTTATTGTACGCCACATTGCCGCCGAACGAAAAGCCCACTTTCCCGAAACGGTCGTTATACTGCACGGCTAATTCCACGCCCCGGTTGCGCACCTTCCCTACATTATCGATAAACCGCTGCAATCCGAACGTACTCGGCGTAGGCACTTCCATCAAGATGCCCGACGTTTCTTTCTGGTAGTAATCCAGCGACACGTTGAGCCGGTTTATCAGCGACACGTCGGCGCCGATACCCCACGAAGTGGTTTCTTCCCATTTGAGGTCTTTGTTCTTGGCGTACTTCGTATATCCGCCGCTGGCGATAGAACCGCCCATCGGGTAATTGGCGCCTAAGTTGATCGTAGGAATGGTGGGATAATATTCGATGTCGGTGAGCTCGCTTCCTACCGATGTGGCCTGGTTACCTAATTTACCCCACGAAGCCCGGACTTTCAGGTTGTTCCATACGTCGCGGAAATTTTCGAAAAACGCTTCTTCCGAGATACGCCATCCGGCCGAGAACGAAGGGAATACTCCCCACCGGTTACCGGCGGAAAAGCGAGAAGAACCGTCGTAACGCACGTTCGCTTCGAACAGATACCGGCCGGCATAATCGTAGTTTACACGGCCCAGCCACGACATCATAGCCAGTTCGCGGGTATAACCTTCGGCTTTTGCGCCGGCAGTGGCACCGGCATTCAGGTCGCCCAGTTCGTTGCTCGGGAAATTCTGCCGGTAAGCCATCGTCAGTTTATAATTGTACAGCTCGGAATGGAATCCGGCCAACACATCCAGGTGGTGCAATCCGAACGTATTTTTATATTCCAGCATAATATCGCCCATCACCGTATTTTCGAACGTGTCGTTTTGGGTCATTTTGTTCGGGCCGTGGTATTTATTGGGATTGTATTGTATATCCTTGATAAATTCGTTGCTGTCTTCGGTATACGTATTGTACGAAGCCTGTCCCTTGAGCGACAATCCGTCGAGGATAATGTACTTCACCGAGCCGATGGCCAGCAAGCGATTCCGTTTCTTATCGGTGGTAGCGTTCAAATCCTGCCAGGCAATCGGGTTTCCGTCGCCGATGGTACCGTAAGTGCCGTCGGCTTTCTTGTAAGGCACCATCGGCGAAATCATATTCACCTGCCGGAATACCTGCGCCATGCCGCCCACATACGGATTGGTAGGTTCTTTCAGGGCGATGTTGCTGTACGAGATGCTCACGCTGGTTTCTACCCGTTCCACCGGGTTGGCGTCGATATTTACCCGGACGTTGTATTGTTTTTTATCGGCGTTTCGGATAATTCCCTGCTGCCCTTGGTAGCCGACGGAAGTCATGTAACGCACCTGGTCGTTTCCGCCGGATACGTTGATGTTATGGCTGTGTTGAAAACCCGAACCGGTATAAAGCAAATCTTGCCAGTCGGTATCGGGATAATTGTAAGGATCAGAGCCATCGCGGAATTTCCGGATTTCTTCATCGGTATACATCGGCGCTTTTCCGGCATACGCACGGGCTTCGTTGGTAAGTACGGCATAATCGGCCGAATGACAGTACTCCGGCAGTTCGGTAGGCGACTGCCAGCCGAAGTTAGCGGCATACGATACCGTGGCTTTTCCTTTCTTGCCGCGCTTGGTGGTAATCAGCACCACGCCGTTGGCGGCTTTCGAACCGTAAATAGCGGCGCTGGCAGCATCTTTCAGCACGGAAATCGTTTCGATGTCGTTCGGGTCGATGGCGTTCATCGACGATTCCACTCCGTCGACCAGCACCATCGGGTCGGCATTGTTGAACGTGCCCACGCCGCGAATGCGAATCGTGCCTTCGTCCATACCCGGCTGACCGCTCCGCTGGGTTACCGTTACGCCGGGCAGCAACCCTTGTAATCCGGCAGAGACGGACGTGATAGGCCGGTCTTGAATCAGCTTGTTGTCGACATTGGCTACGGCGCCGGTAAGATTCACCTTTTTCTGGGTTCCGAAACCCACCACCACTACTTCGTCGAGCCGCTGGTTGTCTTCTTCGAGTACGATCGGAACGAACGAACGGCCCGATACCTCGATTTCCTGCGCCACGTAACCGATATACGAAACGAGCAGTACGGCCCGCTCGCCGGTACGGAGGGCGAATTTGCCGTCCAGGTCGGTGATAGCGCCGTTGCCCGTTTCCTTATCGACGATATTGGCGCCGATAACCGGCAGGCCGCTTTTATCCGTTACCACGCCGGATACCGTCTGACCGGTTTGCTGTAACGTACCGGTTCTTTCTTTGGGAACGATGTTGATATGCCGGTCGTGAATCGTATACGTAAGGTTCGTGCTGCTCAAGGCTTCCGTCAACACCTCGTCGATCGGCTTATTTTTCACGTTTACGCTTACCGAAACCGGGCAGACGTCTTTATCCACATAAAAAAACAAGAACTCGCTTTGCTTTTCGATTAACGAGAATAACCGGGTAAGTGCGATGCGGTTTTCCTTAATCGTCATCCGGGCGGTTTGCGAATACGACGTCTCCGCCCCGAACGCCTGAAGCAAGGTAACAAAGAGCAGGATAAGGATCAATTTCATCATTAAAGCTACTTTTTTCAAGCCTTTTACCGGAAAAGACTTGCCGTGCGAACAATTTTCCATATTTTTGTATTTAAAATGAAGATAGGTGGCGCCTCGACATAGTCAAGTATAGCTTGCTTCTGTGCCCAGCTTGCACTGCTTTTCTCCCGAAAAGAGAAGATAGGCGGCGCCTCGGCATAATCAAAGCAAGCTTTGCTTCTGTTCTCGGCTTGCACTATCTTTGTTTCAAAGATTGATAACAGGCTTTTGCCGTAACGTTTGGTCGCGAAAAGGGCAAAAGCGGTGAAAAATGCATTATCTCCGAACCGGCCCGTTCCTCGATGGCCGGTTTCTTTTTAATTCCGTTTTTATTCCATAGGCAAATCGTATTTAGATTAAAAGGGTAACCGATAATTTACCGCAGCCGGTACACGCCGTTTCTTTTCGTCCACCGTACCGGAAGACTACGCGCAATCACATCCAGGATTTCCTCGAACGACTGGTTTTCGCTAAACGTACCCGATACCGTAACCGACGTCTCTGCCAGCCGCTTATCCTCGATTCGTACCTCCACTCCGTACGCTTGCTGCAATTCGGCTATCAGGCGGGCAAACGGAACGGAAGTATATTTCAACAATCCGTCTTTCCAGGCCGTTTCTTTTTCAACGTCTACCGTACGTATATCCAGCCGCCGGCTGGCACGTACGAAAACCAGTTGTTGCGACGGCGTAAGCGTTACCTGCTGCCCGGGGCACCGGAACCGCACCGAGCCCTCCACTAACGTAGCGGTAACCGTTCCTTTCTCCTTATCCGCGCAAACGGTAAAAACCGTTCCGAGCACGCATACCGAAGCCTCTCCCAGCCGGACCTCGAATTTCCGGGAAGCGTCTTTCGTTACTTCGAAATAGGCTTCGCCTTCCAGCTCGACCGTCCGGTCGGTCACACCGTAGGTATCGGCATACGTCAGCCGACTGTTCCTGTTCAACGTAACGCGGCTACCGTCGGCCAGCACCACCTCGCTGCGCTGGTTCCCGGCCACATAGGTATATTGCCGCAGGAGACGCGCCGGCGCAACGGGCTTGAAAAAAGCCGCGCCGATACCCACCAGGAGCAATATGCCCGCAGCTACCGACAACAACCAGCGGCTTTTCCGTTTCCGGGCACGGAGCGAACCGGCTTTCCGGATAGCGGCCCGCACCTTTCCGTACGAGCTTTCCGGCTCCAGCGGCCGGGTTAACGCCACTTCGGCCTCTCAATATCCTTTTAGCCGCACAAATTCGTCCCGGTGCTGCTCACTGGCATTCAGCCAGTCGCTCAACGAAAGGATGTCGTCGGGCGAAGCATTCCCGCTCAATACCCGGCCGAGTATACAATCTATTTTATTTTCCATGAAGCAAGTGTTTCTATTTTATTAGTCGCCCCGAAACAAAGAAACCCCTAACGGAAATGCCGGAAACCGGTTATTTTTTTTCGTTCCCCAATAATTCGCGTAATTTGCGTACGGCTACCGACAAATGCGATTCCAGCGTTTTAACCGAAATATCCAGGATAGCGGCCACGTCTTTGTATTTCAGTTTATCTTCGCGAACCAGCTTGAAGGCGAGCTTGCATTTGCCGGGCAACCGGTCGATAGCGGCATTCAATTGCTCGGCCAGTTCCTTGGAAATCAACTCTTCTTCGGGTGTGGTTTCGGTACTGGAAAACAAATCGACCTGGTTCTCGTTCCACTCTACCTGCCTCACGGAGTGCGAGCGGTAATAACTCACGGCTTTATAACGGGCTACAGTATAGATATAAGCATCGAAATTAGCTACGCCGGGCAACGACTTCCGGTTATTCCACACGGCCAGGAAGGTATCCGAAACAACTTCTTCCGCTTCTTCGGGGGCGGAAACGTATATACCCGCAAATCGCATCAACCGGGGAAAATAGGCAAGGTATAACGATTTAAATGCAGACTCCGAATCGCAGGCGGCTATTTCGTAAATCCAACGGGAAATATCGGTGTGTTTTTCCAAAAGTAAAAAGTTAGTTGTTTATTTATATAGTCGCAAAAGTAAGGTAAAACCCTTACCGGCTACTTCTATTTTTTCATAAAAGACAAATCAATTAATTGGATATTAAAGCCTTATACGGAAAGATTGCCAGATGGAAGAAGGTTTTTCTCTTAAAAAGAGAAAACAGGCTGCACCTCGGCAAAATCAAAGCGGGGCTTTGGTTCTGCTCTCGGGTTGCACTGTTTTCAGGAAAAAGAACAGGCATAAAACTACGCCCGAAGCACTCGCTTTTCCGTTTTTTCCCGGCGGAAAGAAGCGTTGTATAGGGGAATAATGTATGGTTCAAATAAATGCAACCCGGCGCCGGCGAGCTATACTGTCCGGTGCCGGGGGATAACGCGGAACAGGAACTTTCCGCCCCGTTTACTTTAACCGGGGCTGTACGAAAAGTGCGGAAACCGGATTCGACCGGCAGGCACGAAAATGAGTGCGGGGAAGAAGAGAGAATCCTATTCGTTTTCTTCTTCCTCTGATTTACCTCCGTCCGTATCGTAACGTTCGATAAATCCTTCTTCGCTCGTCCAGAAGGATTTGAGCCGGCCGCCGGGATAAAACAGCCGTTCGGTAATCTTTTTGTCATTGCGGTAGGTCGCTTCAGCGTAACTACCGTCGTTTTGGTAAGTTTTACAGCTGCCGTGCTTGTTACCGTCGAGGTAGAACGACTCTTCGAGCAACTGTTCCTGCTCATCGTAACTGCGATAAAAACCGTGCTGTTTCCCCTCTACATAGGCGGCTTCCACTTCGAGCGCCCCGTTCGCATACCACCAGCGGGCCGTGCCGTGCCGCTCATCGCCGGCATACGTACAACGGTATTGCATTTGGCCGTACGGACGGGTAGCCGCCGAGTCGGCATAATAAATCGTATACTCGCCTTCCAACAGGCCGTGCCGGTAAGTCGCTTCCAACCAGATTTGTCCGTTCGGGTGGAAAGCCATATAAGCGCCTTCGGAATATCCTTTCCGGATGTTTCCTTTCGAAGCCAGCGGATAATCCGGCAAATCGTAGTAACAAAGCCAATCCCCCTCCATCACTCCGTCGACCAGGTTCACGGTATATAAATAAGAAGGACCGTATTCTTCCAGAATGGCTTTTTTCTCTATCTTGCCTGTAAAAGGGGAATGATCGGAAAAACTACAGATACGGTTCGTGCTGCCCGTGGTCATCCGGTAGAATTCATATTTTTGCGAACTTACCACTTTGTTTTCATCATACACCCGTACGTCGTCGAGCGTACCGTCTTCACGATAAAACTCCCATCTGCCGTACCGGTCGACAAGCGAATCGTCCCATAAGTCCATTTCGTACTCGCCTATCTTCATTCCTTTTGCAGCCAGCGTTCCGTTCTCATGGTAAAGGCAACATTCGCCGTTTATCCGGCCATGCGACCATGTTTCGGTTTTCTCGATATGGCCGTCTTCGGCATAATACGTAAATATTCCGTGGTTGATGCCCCGCACACACGTGCCTTTTATCCGGAGCTCTCCCGAATCGTACTGTTCTTCATACGGGCGCAAGAGGCACGCTTTTACCAACTTGGGCGAGGCTTCGATTATGCCGGCCAACCCTACCCCTACCGCAAACGCCAACATGGCATGCCAGCCGGCCCGAAGCCATAAGCGGGCTATCACGATACTTATCAGCCAGAATACGATACAGAGAGGCAACCAGAAACTCACTTCCACATTGCTGTTGATAATACTTGTAGCCGGAAGCGAAAAAGGGATAAACACACATACCAGTAACGGATACAGGGCAATATCGATGAGATAGAAGTAATACAGTTTTCTGTTCATGGTTCACTATTTGTCGTCTATTTCAAGCACAGACAGCGCCTGCCGCACCTAAGCGCAGGCATTGCCGTAGCGCCGTAGCTACTCTCTCTATGTTTTGAAGAACCAAAAATACAAAAAACCGGGTAAAAACAAGTTATTTCGTTACGTTACATGCACGAAAAAAGCGGGTAGGCTCAAAGCGGTTGTTCCGGGGCGGCCGGCTCCAGGATGGAAGGGTCGGTAGCGGGTTTGCGCAGGAAATCGTTTTTTACCGGATAGGCTTCCATTGCATTTTCGTCGAAAGGCAGCAAAAGCGATAAAACATCTGCTTCCGAAAGGCGGGGATCGAGCCAGCGTTCTTCGTCGTTACGCGACAACACGGCCGGCATTCGCTGCTTGGAATTGTGGATATACGCCATCATCGGGTTGGCATCCGTAGTAATCATGGAAAACGTATTTACTTGCTCGCCTGTTTCCGGGTTTTTCCAAACGTCGTAAATGCCGGCGATAGAGAAAAGCGGCTCGTCGGGCAGGTAAATAAAATAGGGTATTTTCTTTTTTCCCTCGTGCCGCCACTCGAAAAAGCCTGTCGAGGGAATCAGGCACCGGCGCGACCGGGCGGAGCGCCGGTACGAAGGTTTCTCGAAGAGTGTATCGGCGCGGGCGTTAAATGTTTTTACCCGGATTTCGCCGGCTTCTTTTTCTGTCCGCACCCAATACGGTACTAATCCCCACCGGGCCACGCCGATTTGGGGGGATGGAGTAATTATCGGACTGTATGCCCACTTGAATGCGGAAATATCGTACTGTTCTTCTACCAGCTCGCGGGCCAGCTCGATAACATCGGTCTTACGGCCGTACCGGGCTGCCAGTTCTTCTACTTTCTTAGTCATCGAATTATGTGCGCACATACTCCGGAAAATTCTGTTTCTATCCGGTATAACAACCGGGTAACGGGTGTTGTTTGCCATCCGTTCTAAACGCATGACAAAAAATTCTTTTTTAAATAAAAACAGTGCAAACCGAGAGCAGAAGCAAAACCCCGCTTTGATTATGCCGAGGTGCAGCCTGTTTTCTCTTTTTAAGAGAAAAAATGGTCTTCGCTCGCCGCGTGGCGTCTGCCGACGGCGCCTACCGGCGGTCATCCTTTTTTATCTTGACATAAAAA
>JAJBTJ010000115.1 GCA_020860905.1 Parabacteroides sp.
GCCTGACCGACCCTTCATATGCCGGGCAAATCCTGACCGAAACCTACCCGTTAGTGGGCAATTACGGCGTACCTCCCCAAAACGGATGCGGCGACCTCTCTTCTTTTTTCGAATCGGAAAAAATTCATGCCGTGGGGCTTATCGTGTCCGATTACTCGCACGAGTACAGCCATTGGAACGGTTGCCGCTCGCTGGGCGACTGGCTGAAAGCGGAAAAGGTGCCGGGCATCTACGGAATCGACACGCGCGAGTTGACCAAAATACTACGCGAAAAAGGCTCGATGCTGGGAAAAATCGTTTTCGACCGTCCGGACGAAATCGGCTTTACCGACCCCAACCGACGCAACTTGGTAGCCGAGGTGAGCTGCTCCGAGCCGATTACCTACGGAAACGGAAAGAAAAAAGTGGCGCTGGTTGATTGCGGCGTGAAGCAAAACATCCTGCGCTGTCTGCTGAAACGGGACGTTACCGTAATCCGGGTACCCTGGAACTACGATTTCAACACGTTGGAATACGACGGCCTGTTTATCTCGAACGGCCCCGGCAACCCCGACTTTTGCACCGAAACGGTGGAAAACATCCGGAAAGCGCTCGAAGGCGACAAACCGGTATTCGGTATCTGCATGGGCAACCAGTTGCTTTCGAAAGCGGGCGGAGCGCAGGTGTACAAGCTCAAATACGGGCACCGCAGCCACAACCAGCCGGTACGGATGGCCGGTACCGACCGGTGTTTCATCACCTCGCAGAACCACGGGTTCGCGGTAGACAATACTACGCTGGGAGCCGACTGGGAACCGCTCTTCATCAACATGAACGACGGAACGAACGAAGGTATCCGCCACAAAACCAAACCGTTCTTCTCGGCCCAGTTCCATCCCGAGGCGGCCAGCGGCCCGAAGGATACGGAGTTTTTATTCGACGAGTTTGTGAAATTGCTTTAACTGCTCAGAAAAGGATTGTATACAATGGATAGAAAGATAAAGAAAGTACTGCTCCTGGGCTCCGGAGCGTTAAAAATAGGCGAAGCCGGCGAGTTCGACTATTCCGGGTCGCAAGCCTTGAAAGCCCTCCGGGAAGAAGGCATCCGCTCGGTGCTGATTAACCCGAACATCGCCACCGTACAAACCTCCGAAGGAGTTGCCGATACGATTTATTTTCTGCCGGTAACTCCTTTTTTCGTAGAGAAAGTAATCGAAAAGGAACAGCCGGACGGCATCTTGCTGGCGTTCGGCGGACAAACAGCGCTTAACTGCGGCGTGCAGCTTTACCAATCGGGCGTGCTCGAAAAATACGGCGTGCAGGTATTGGGCACGCCGGTACAAGCTATCATGGATACCGAAGACCGGGAACTCTTCGTGCGCAAGCTCGACGAAATCGGGGTAAAAACGATTAAGAGCGTAGCCGTGGAAACCCTCGGCGACGCCCGCAAAGCGGCCCGGGAACTGGGTTATCCGGTAATTATCCGCGCGGCGTATGCGCTGGGCGGCCTGGGCAGCGGCTTCTGCGACAACGAGGAAGAGCTCGACGTGTTGGCCGAAAAAGCCTTCTCGTTCTCGCCGCAGTTATTGATTGAAAAATCGCTCAAGGGGTGGAAGGAAATCGAGTACGAGGTAGTGCGCGACCGGTTCGACAACTGCATCACAGTATGCAACATGGAAAACTTCGACCCGCTGGGCATCCACACCGGCGAGAGCATCGTGGTAGCCCCCTCGCAAACCCTCACCAACAGCGAATACCATAAACTGCGCGAGCTGGCCATCCGGATTATCCGGCACATCGGCATCGTGGGCGAGTGCAACGTACAGTACGCTTTCGACCCGCAGTCGGAAGATTACCGGGTAATCGAAGTGAACGCCCGGTTGAGCCGTTCCTCGGCGTTGGCCTCGAAGGCGACCGGCTACCCGCTGGCGTTCGTGGCCGCCAAGTTAGGACTGGGCTACGGCTTGTTCGACCTGAAAAATTCGGTTACCAAAACCACTTCGGCCTTCTTCGAGCCGGCATTGGATTACATCGTATGCAAGATTCCGCGCTGGGACTTGGGCAAATTCCAGGGGGTAGACCGGGAACTGGGCTCGAGCATGAAATCGGTGGGCGAAGTGATGGCCATCGGGCGCACGTTCGAAGAAGCGATTCAGAAAGGTTTGCGCATGATAGGCCAGGGCATGCACGGCTTCGTGGAGAACAAGGAATTGGTAATCCCCGACATCGACAAGGCGTTGCGCGAGCCTACCGACAAGCGTATTTTCGTGATTTCGAAAGCCTTCAGGCAAGGATATACCGTGGAGCAGATTCACGAGCTGACGAAGATAGACCGCTGGTTCCTGCAAAAGCTCCATCACATCATCCGCACGGCCGAAGCGCTCGAAAGCCTTTCTTCGCTCGAAGAAATTACGCCGCACCTGATGCGGCAGGCCAAGCAACAAGGGTTTTCCGATTTCCAGATAGGGCGCGCCGTGTACAAAGAAAAGACGAGCGACGTAGAAAAGGCCATCCTCGACGTACGGGCGTTGCGCAAAGCGCAGGGCATCGTGCCGGTAGTGAAGCAAATCGACACGTTGGCGGCCGAGTATCCGGCGCCAACCAACTACCTGTACCTCACCTACAACGGCAGCTTTAACGACGTTGCCTACACGGGCGACCGCCGCTCCGTGGTGGTGCTGGGCTCGGGGGCGTACCGCATCGGGAGCTCGGTGGAGTTCGACTGGTGCGGGGTGAACGCGCTCGATACCATCCGCCAGGCAGGCTGGTGCCCGGTAATGATTAACTACAACCCGGAAACGGTTTCGACCGATTACGATAGGTGCGACCGGCTGTACTTCGACGAGCTGACGTTCGAGCGGGTGATGGACATCCTGGAACTGGAAAACCCGCACGGAGTAATCGTTTCAACCGGCGGCCAGATTCCGAACAACCTGGCCATGCGCCTGGCCGGCCAGCAGGTAAACATCCTGGGCACCTCGGCCGAAAGCATCGACAACGCCGAAGACAGGCACAAGTTCTCGGCCATGCTCGACCGCATCGGCGTAGACCAGCCGCGTTGGCGCGAACTTACTTCGCTCGACGCCATTTACGGCTTCGTGGAAGAGGTGGGCTATCCGGTGCTGGTGCGCCCGTCGTACGTACTTTCGGGGGCGGCGATGAATGTTTGTTCGAACGACTCGGAGCTGAAACGGTTCCTGGAGCTGGCGGCGAACGTATCGAAAAAATACCCGGTGGTGGTAAGCCAGTTTATCGAGCATGCCAAGGAAATCGAGCTGGACGCGGTAGCGAACAAAGGGGAAATCGTTGCGTACGCCATCTCGGAGCACATCGAGTTCGCCGGGGTGCACTCGGGGGATGCCACGATTCAGTTCCCGCCGCAAAAGCTGTACGTGGAAACGGTACGGCGCATCAAGAAGGTGGCGCGCCGGATTGCGGAAGAGCTGAATATCTCGGGGCCTTTTAACATCCAGTTCCTGGCGAAAGACAACGACATCAAGGTGATAGAGTGTAACTTGCGGGCTTCGCGGAGCTTCCCGTTCGTAAGCAAGGTACTGAAAATCAATTTTATCGACCTGGCTACCCGGGTGATATTGGGGTTGCCGGCAAGCAAACCGGGCAAAAACGAGTTCGACCTGGACTACGTAGGTATCAAGGCGTCGCAATTCTCGTTCTCGCGGTTGCAGAAGGCCGACCCGGTACTGGGTGTGGATATGGCTTCGACCGGCGAGGTGGGTTGCATCGGCGACGACACTTCCGAGGCCATCCTGAAGGCGATGCTCTCGGTAGGGCTCACGGTTCCGAAGCGGAACGTGCTGCTCTCGACCGGCACGCCGAAGCAAAAGGTGGATATGCTGGACGCGGCGCGGTTGCTTCACCTCAAGGGGTACAAGCTGTTCGCCACGGGGGGCACGCACCGCTTCCTGGAAGAAAACGGCGTGCCTTCGACCTTAGTGTACTGGCCGAGCGAAAACAGGGAGCCGCAGGCGATGGAGTTGCTGCGCCATAAAAAAATAGATTTGGTGGTAAACATCCCGAAGAACCTTACGGCGGGCGAACTCGACAACGGGTATAAAATACGCCGGGCGGCTATCGACTTCAACATCCCGCTGATTACGAACGCGCGGCTGGCTTCGGCTTTCATTACGGCGTTCTGCACGATGAGCCTCGACGACATCCGGATTAAAAGCTGGGACGAGTATAAGTAAAACGGGTACGGCAAGGGCCGTATAAACGGGAACAACGGAAGAATAAACCGATTTTATGCCGGTTTTTTCTTCCGTTTTCTATATCCAAAATTCCGTCCTTAGCCTGCGGACGGACATCCGTAAGTTACGGACGGCCATCCGCAACCTACGGACGGACGTCCGCAAGCTGCGGATGTAATTTTTATACGGAGGAAACCGGGTTTCCTGCCGCATGGAAAAAAGAATGGCGGATAAGCCGGCTACAAAGCGATACCAGGCCGCCCTTGCACCGCATAGCCCTCCGGGTAACCGGTAGCTTTATGCAAACTACGCTTTACCGGCAGCCGGCCATCCGGGCGGTACAGGCAAGGAAAGAAAGGCGGCTTACAACGCGCCGTCGATGCGTATCATCTCGATGGGTTGTTTCTGTTCCTTATCCAGCGGAGCCGTTTGGTATTTCACCGTACCGAAGTCGATTCGATTCAGGTCGATACACCGGATGGTGTTGTTGTACGCCGTTTTGTAGTAAATCTTCCGGGCGGTCAAATCTACCGCCGCCGTCCATTGCGTAGCGCTCGGAATATCGGGCACCTTTCCTTCCGGGAACTCCGTCCCCACCGGAATATCGAAATTGTTCAGGATGTGGAAGCACTGCAACACGGTATCGTAACCGGTAGCTTTTTGCGGAGCCGTAGCCTTGTAAAACGCCACCCGCACGAAGCGCGAAGGGGGCGTTACGTCGCCCGGCAACCCGAGCAGACCCGAGCCGGCGCCGAACGGGAAAACCGTCAGGTCGGACAACCGGTGCGCCGGTGCGCTGCCGGCATACAGGTTCACATAATTATTGAGGTTGGCCAGGTGCCAGGGAAAGCCGGGCGAATTGGTAAGCACGCCCACCGGATTGTCGTAAAAATGCGGCACCCCGTCCACAAACTCCAGCACCACCTGGTTGCCCTTCGCGTCGCCGATGCGCCAATGCACGGTAGAGCTCGTGCCGGGATTGTCGAGCGAAACCAGGCGCACCCCGCCGATAGCCGCTTTCACTTCGTCGATGGTGGCGAATTGCGACAGTATCCAGGGCACTAACTGCAAATCCGACAACGTACGGTGGTTCTGCAACGAATCGTACGGCGGGTAATAGCCGTACCGGGGAAAATAAAAAAGCCCGGCCGATAACCCGGCCTCGTTCATGCCTTCCGCGATAAACTCCGGTTGTACAATCGACAGCCCCGCTACGCCGTAACGCGCCCGGAATGCTAACCCGTTCTTGCCCGACGGCGTATACGAAACGGATTCGTAGCCCCGCGGCATAATTACATATTCGCTCGGAAGAGGCCCGTCGCCCCACTCGATGGTGCGTGCCTGCACATAATCGCCGTTCGCAGCCGTAAACGAAATGCCCGTACAGGCCGCAGCCGGCGCCATACTTCCGGCGGCCGCCACAAGGCAGGCCGCCACGCTTGTTTTTACCCGTTTTAAATAATTCATTGTGCCTGGTTTATATAGTTATCTGTTTAACAGGCCGAAAACCGGAATAGTTCATCCGCGCGCCTCCGAAATATCCGTTTCGCTTTTGCTGTTTTTTTCTTCGTTTTATCGTACCTTTGCACGCCGTTACGGCCTCCCGAAACCAACAGACAAGCAAACAAAACCAGATGAAAACGAACGACGAACTGAAAGAAATCGCGCAATTTATAGCCGAATACGCTACCCGGTTGTTAGGCTCCGGCGTGCATACCTCGCGGGTGGTACGCAATTCGAAGCGGATAGGGCAAGCGCTCGGCGTGGAAATCCGGATGACTACTTCGCAGAAAACCATCGTCCTTACCGTATACGAAAGCGAGAGCAACGAAGTATATACCGAAGTTATCGACCTCCCGGCGTACCCCATCAGTTTCGAACTGAATGCCGATTTGAGTTCCCTGAGCTGGGAAGCCGTGGATAACGGCCTCACCCTGGCCGAAATCCGCGAAAAGTACGCCCGCATCGTGTCGAAACCTAAAATCGACCCTATCTTCGTGTTGTTCCTCGTGGGGTTTGCCAACGCTTCGTTTTGCCGGTTGTTCGGTGGCGACTGGACGGCCGTAGGTATCGTATTTTCGGCTACCGTGCTCGGTTTTTTCACCAGGCAACAAATGCAGAAGCGCGGCATCAACCATTTTATCGTTTTTGTCGTTTCCGCTTTTGTGGCTTCCCTGTACGCCTCGGTTTCGCTTATCTTCGATAGCACGGCCGACATTGCTATCGGCACCAGCGTATTGTTCCTCATCCCCGGCGTACCCCTTATCAACGGGGTAATCGACGTAGTGGAAGGGCATATCCTGATCGGTATTTCGCGGCTGGTACACTCGTTCTTGCTGGTCATCTGCATCGCCGTGGGTTTATCGTTTACGTTATTGATGGTTAAAAACAGTTTGCTATGATACTGACCGCTATTCTTGCCGACGGCTTTTTCGCCGTTGTCGCCGCTATCGGATTCGGAGCGATTTCCGACCCTCCCATGCGGGTGTTCCCTTACATCGCCTTGCTGGCTGCCGTGGGGCACGCCCTGCGTTTTTGCCTGATGACTTACTTGGGAGTGGATATTACTACCGCCTGTTTTTTCGCTTCGCTCGTTATCGGTTTCGGAAGCTTGTGGATAGGGGCGTTTACGTATTGCCCGATGACGGTTTTTTCCATCCCGGCCCTGTTGCCGATGGTACCCGGCATGTACGCTTACAAAACGGTGTTCGCCCTGACGATGTTTCTGCAAAACCTGAAAAACCCGGCGGTGGGCGAACATTATATGCAGGAAATGTTCCTGAACGGCGTAGTGGCGTCGAGCGCTATTTTTACGTTGGCGGTAGGGGCTACGGTACCGATGTTCCTGTTCAGCCGGAAAGCATTTTCGTTAACCCGGCGTAAAAAATAAATACGATGGATACTTTTTGGAATACGATTGCGCAGTATAACCTGCATACGTGGATATACCAGCTGGTTATCGTGGCGGCGGGCGCCGTTCTTACCGTGTTGCTGTACCGCAAGCCGGCGCCGGCGGTAAAGTTCGCCATGAAACTGTACCTGGTTTTTATCAATGCCTGGATTGCCGCGGTATATTATATGGTGTATTGCGAACAGCGTAACTACAACACCTTGCTGGCGCTTTTCTGGGGGATTATGGCGCTGGTGTGGCTGTTCGACTTGTGTACGGGATATACTACTTTCGAACGGACTTTCCGGAACGAGAAATTGTCGGTCGCGCTCTGCTGCGTGCCGTTTATCTATCCGTTGGTTTCGCTGGCGCGGGGTATGCATTTCCCGGCGATGACTTTCCTGGTGATGCCTTGTACGGTAGCCGTGTTTACCATCGGGCTGCTCCTGGCGTTTTCGAAACGGGTCAATATTTTTATCATCTTGTTTTTCTGCCACTGGGCGCTTATCGGCTTGCCGAAGGTGTACTTTTTCGATATACCGGAAGATTTGCTCCTTACGGCCAGCGCCTTCCCGGCCTTGTTTATTTTTTTCCGGCAATACATCCGTTCCAACCTCGACAAGCCGACCAAACCCAGCCCGCGGGTGCTGAAATGGTTGCTTCTTATTATGTGTTGCCTGATTGCCGTTTTTTATACCGCCATGATGATTTACGAGATACGGCTGGCGCTGAATGCATAACAAAAATTGGGTTCCCGACAGCAAGCCAGTAGCATGAAAGGCCGTGCAGAAGCACCTGGCAAAAATTATTTTCAGACAGCAGTACAAAAAGAAATTCAGTTTACTTACAAGCCTCTTTTACGTTCACACCCGGCCGTTTCCCACACAGCCCCGAAAAGAACCGACCCCTTCGTATGGCCCCTCGGGCCTCAGATACTATCTTAAAAAGCAATGCTTAGA
>JAJBTJ010000335.1:0-5714 GCA_020860905.1 Parabacteroides sp.
TTTCAAGAGAAAGAAATGAAAACCCACCGTGGTAACGGTCGTTCCCGGCTTCCCGAAGAAGAGCTATCCTTCTGTTTTTAAACAAAAAAGAAATTTAGGCACCGTGGACAGACGCCCCGCGGCGAGCGAAGACTGTTTTTTCTCTTAAAAAGAGAAAACAGGCTGCACCTCGGCATAATCAAAGCAGAACATTGCTTCTGCGCTCGGTTTGCACTATTTTTCAGTAAAAAAGAATTTTTTGTCCTATACTTTTGTATCCGTATAATCCGTACCTTTGCGTTTCAAAAGGGAGGAATAACACATTTTGAATACGTTAGTACGGATACAGCAAACGTTTAGCGGCGCTTCCGACGGCTATATAAGGATACGGCTGTCGGACGGCCAGTTCGTGAACGACGGGATATTCGCCTTGATTTTGCTGTTGTTCGTGTTGTTTTCGATTATGTACCGCCGCAATTTCCGCCTGTTCCTGAAAACCGTACATGATTTCAGTTATGTAAAGGAGCGGCAAAGCCTTTTCCTCCACACCTCGAACAACGAGCCTTTCTTTCGTAACTTTTTGATTTTCCAAACCTTGGCATTAAGCAGCCTGTTTTTGTTTTCCGTCAGCCGCCTGCAAGGTTGGATACGGCCCGGTATTTCGGGCGAAACGGCTTTACTTGTCTTATGCGGGCTTTTTCTTATCCTGTTGGTATATTACCAGTTTAAGCAACTCCTTTATTTCAGTACCGGAATGGTCTTTTTCAATAAATCCGCTTACCGTCTCTGGAAGAACGGCTATAATGCGGTTTTCGCTCTGCTGGGTGTATTTTTATACCTTCCCGTAGTGTGGTTGTCGTATCTTGGAAGTTATCAGCAAGTAGCTATCTGGTTGTTTATTATTCTCTTTATATTCTCCCGATTCGTAATAATTTATAAGATAATACGGATATTTTACAGAAAAGGTGACAATTTATTATATATGATTTTGTACCTTTGCAACCAAGAAATTTTACCACTGGTATTTTTATACGAAGTTTTGGTATATTTGTATAATTTTATCGAGACAAGTACTTTATGGCATTGAGTATCAAGAAATTATTGGTGTCACAACCGAAGCCTGCATCCGAGAAATCTCCGTATTTCGACATTGCAGAGAAATACGGCGTTGAGATTGATTTCCGTCCTTTTATAAAGGTTGAGCCTCTTTCGTCGAAAGAGTTCAGACAGCAAAAAGTTTCAATTTTAGACCATACGGCCGTTATATTTACGGCCCGTACGGCGATTGATCACTTTTTTCATCTGTGTGAGGAGTTGAGAATTACGATTCCCGAAACCATGAAATATTTCTGCATGACGGAAGCGATTGCCGTTTATTTGCAGAAATACATCGTGTACCGGAAACGGAAGATTTTTTACGGACAAAGCGGTAAGCTCGACGATTTGGTCGCCGTAATAGCCAAGCACCCGAAAGAAAAGTACCTGGTACCCCTTTCGGATGTACACAAAGACGATTTGTTATCCATGCTGGAAGCAAAGAAAATAAACTTTACGAAAGCGGTTATGTATCGTACGGTAAGTAACGATTTCGCCGCAGACGAAAAGTTCGATTACGACATGCTGGTGTTTTTCAGTCCCGCCGGGATTACTTCGTTGATGAAGAACTTCCCCAATTTCAAGCAGGAAGATATTAAAATCGGCTGTTTCGGTCCTACTACCGCCAAGGCGGTAAAAGACGCCGGTTTGCGGCTGGATGTCGAAGCGCCCACTCCCGAAGCCCCTTCGATGACGGCGGCTTTGGAAATGTACCTGAAAAAAGCCGGTACATCCGGGAAAGAATAAGCATCGGTTTATCGATAAGCCGGATAAAAGGCACAGAGACTTAGGATTGCATATCCTCTCTGTGTCTTTTTCGTTTAACTCCGATACAGAGGAATACAGGCATGACAAAGAAACAACAGGGATTTCCGAAGCAAGAGCGCTTGTCGCTGAAACGGCATACCGACCGGCTGTTCGCCGAAGGGAGGTCGTTTGCGGTTTACCCGCTCCGGGCGGTATATGTGCGTACCGACGAGGCGATGCCCGCCCGGGTATCGGTTCTGGTGAGCGTGCCGAAAAAAAAGTTCAAGCGCGCCGTGAAACGCAATTATATCAAACGGTTGGTACGCGAGGCATACCGGTTGCATAAACACGAATTGACCGATTCGCTGGCCGGAAACGACCGGTATCTTTTGCTTGCTTTTATCTACCTGGATAAAGAACTGCCTGTTTTTGCCACGATAGAGCGCTCGGTAACGAAAGCCCTCCGGCTGTTAGCCGCAAAAGAACAACCCGGCGCCGGTAAACCGGTGGCCGGAAACGAACCCGTTTCACCGTTATCCGCACCCGACGAATGAAACGCTTTTTTACCTGGCTGGCCTTATTGCCGGTTTACTTTTACCGGTATTGCATCTCGCCGCTTACCCCGGCTTCGTGCCGGTACGTTCCCACCTGTTCCGAGTATGCCGTGCAGGCCATTCGGAAATACGGCCCTTTTAAAGGGGGCTGGCTCACACTCAAACGGCTGCTTCGCTGCCATCCCTGGGGAGGAAGCGGCTACGACCCGGTTCCCTGACTATGCTTTATTACGATATACATACCCATCATTTCCGGCCCGGCCCGGATACGGTAGCCATATACAACCGGATCGTGCCGGCTTCCGGCGTTTCTTTACCGGATGCCGCGGAGCCGGCGCGAACAGCCGGCGCCTTTTCCTGTTATTATTCGGTCGGGATTCATCCCTGGTATATAGATACGGAAGAAACGGAGCGTCAGTTTTCGCTTTTTCGCGACTGCGCCCGTTTGCCGGGTGTAATCGCCGTGGGCGAGGGTGGCCTCGACAAATTAGCGGCCGCACCGTTAGGGCTCCAGGAAGAAGTATTCCGGTACCAGGCGGCTGTAGCGGAAGAGATTCGGAAGCCGATGATTATTCATTGCGTAAAGGCTTGGGGCGAAATGCTGGCGCTGCGTAAAAAATTATCGCCGCGCATGCCTTGGGTGATACACGGGTTCCGGGGCAATCCCGTACTGGCTTCCCAACTGCTGGAGCACGGTTTCTACCTGTCGGTTTCCGACCGTTTCCATCCCGGTATATTTTCCGAAGCGCTCCTGCCTCGCTTGTTCCTGGAAACCGACGACCGGGAAACGGATATACGGGCGGTGTACCGCAAAGCAGCTTCTTATTTTCCGATAGACGAGGAAACGCTCGGTCTGCAAATCGGTGAAAACGTTCGGCGAGTGTTTTCTATTTAATATCGGAATAAAAGTCGTACCTTTGCTTCCGCCGGGAAGCGGATACCGATTTTGTCCGGGCGTTAGCGTGAGATACGTGTTTTCGTTTCCGGTTTGCGCTGCTTTGTTCGTTGAAGCGGAATTGAACTGCAAAAACAATTAATACAATACTTTATTACGATGAATTTTGTTGAAGAACTCAAATGGAGAGGCATGATTCACGACATGATGCCCGGGACCGAAGAACAACTGCAAAAAGAAATGACCACCGCTTATGTGGGTATCGACCCTACTGCCGACTCGTTGCATATCGGCCACCTGGTAAGCGTGATGATATTGAAGCATTTCCAACGGGCCGGTCATCGCCCGATCGCGTTGGTGGGCGGCGCTACCGGTATGATTGGCGACCCTTCCATGAAATCGGCCGAGCGGAGCCTGCTCGACGAGCCGACGCTCCGCCACAACCAGGAAGCTATCAAAAAGCAACTGGCCAAGTTCCTCGATTTCGATTCCGACGCGCCTAATGCGGCCAAGTTGGTAAATAATTACGATTGGATGAAAGAATATTCTTTCCTGAATTTCATCCGCGACATCGGCAAGCATATCACCGTAAATTATATGATGGCGAAAGACTCGGTAAAAAAACGGCTCAGCTCGGAATCGAGCGTGGGGATGTCGTTCACCGAATTTTCCTACCAGTTGTTGCAGGGATACGATTACCTCTACCTTTATAAGCATGAGAACTGCCGGTTGCAGATGGGCGGTTCCGACCAGTGGGGCAACATCACCACCGGAACCGAGCTGATACGCCGGAAAGAGGGGGGTGAAGCGTTCGCGCTGACGTGTCCGCTGATTACGAAGGCCGACGGTACCAAGTTCGGTAAAACCGAGTCGGGCAACGTATGGCTCGACCGCCGCTATACCAGTCCGTATAAATTTTACCAGTTCTGGCTCAATGTGAGCGATGCGGATGCTGCCCGCTACATCAAGATATTTACGGCGCTCTCGAAAGAAGAAATCGACGCACTCGTGGAAGAGCAGGAAGCGGCTCCCCATTTGCGGCCGTTGCAGAAGCGCCTGGCTAAGGAAATTACTTGTATGGTGCATTCGGAAGAAGATTACGAGGCGGCCGTGGAGGCTTCGAGCATCCTGTTCGGTAACTCCACTTCCGAGGCTTTAAAAAAGCTCGACGAAGATACGCTGCTGGCTGTTTTCGAGGGCGTTCCCCAATTCGAAGTTTCGCGTAACGAGCTGGAAGGCGGCATCAAAGCGGTGGATTTGCTCACGGAAAAGGCGGCCGTTTTTCCTTCGAAAGGCGAAATGCGCAAGCTGGTTCAAAGCGGCGGCGTAAGCATCAACAAAGAAAAACTGGCTCAGTTCGATGCGATTATCGACACGCAATCGCTGCTCGACGGAAAGTATTTATTGGTACAAAAAGGAAAGAAAAACTACTTCCTGCTGATTGCTCGGTAAAAAAGGGAGGATTTCCTTTGCATAAAAAGAAGTTTTTCTTACCTTTGCATCGCTTTATTATTAAAGCGCCGGATTGTCTCATGGTGTAATGGTAGCACTACAGTTTTTGGTTCTGTCTGTCGAGGTTCGAATCCTCGTGAGACAACAGAATAAGAAAAGCCGTCGGAAACAAAAGTTTTCGACGGCTTTTTGTTTGCCGCTCTCCGCCGGGGTCAGCTTACCGGGTAACTCCGGCTACGCACTTATCTGTTTACCGGGTAGCCGCCTCTTCGCTCCAGGCTTTCCACCAGCCTTTTTATTTCCTTTACTATCCGCGGAACAGCCGCCGCTACTTTCCGCGTAAGCTCCGTTCCCGCCTGTTGTGCATCGGCTATCGAAACCGCCAGCAGGTACACCTCCGGCAAATCGCCCGCGAGCGCCGGCGCTTCGGATATATCCTGCAATCCGATTTCATGTGCGTTTATCAACGGAGAATAATCCGACGCGTACTTCGGCCGTAACAGGCGTACCGTTCCCGGCGGCCGGTTGTCGGGCGTAGCATCCACCAGGATAATGCAATCGTACCCGTTCAGCCAGTCGACCCGGTGCAGGCCGCCCGTGCTTCCGTCGAGCAGCGTTACGTTGCCCGACAACGGTTCCCGTTCCAGTGTCCGGATTACATGGATGCCCACTCCTTCGTCTTTTAACGACAAGTTACCTATTCCCGCTACCAAAATTTTCATACGCAATTTGTTTTTCACCCCTTTCTTGCGCTGCCGGCTGTTTCTTCTCCGATAAACTTCCGCCTCTCCGCACTCGCCGGCGTTTTTCGCACCGTTCGATGTTATCGTGGCCGAATACCAGGTATACAGCATGCAATCGCGCCGTTTTCTTCCCTTTTTATTCTTTTGTATTTATAGCAAAGTACATAACAAAAATTAATTTCAGACAGAACAACAGAAAGAAAAACAGTTCTCTTACAACCCAATTCCATCCGCCCTCTAAAAAACAAC
>JAJBTJ010000335.1:5724-8019 GCA_020860905.1 Parabacteroides sp.
CCCTTACCCGAACCAGCATTTCCTTTCTTCGCCCCAGCTGCCCCCTATTTTATCGAACCAGCCAAAGTACACGACAAATAAATGATTTTAGACAAAAGAACAGCAGAATAAAAAAAGACAATCCGTTCGCTTACAAACCTTTTTTACGCTCATGCCCGACCGTTTCCTACTCAGCCTTGAGAAACACCAGCCACTTCGTATGGCCTATCGGGCCTCGGGCGATGAGCGTTAAGCAGACCGGACGAAAGAGAGCGTGAAAAAAGCCACGCTGTTTGAGCTCCTGCAAGGAGCGAGTTCGGGGCTTTTAGCGAACGAAGGGCGGGATGTAGCGAAGCGGACGTAGCCCTTGACCTTTTTTGCATCCTTTTTTATGTCAAGATAAAAAAGGATGACTGCCGGTAGGCGCCGTCGGCAGACGCCTTCGCGGCGAGCGAAAAAGCATCCCCGCCGTGGCAACGGCCAACCCAGCCTGGAAAAAAAAACCATCCTTCACAAAAAGGCCTTTTCTTTCCTTTCGTTTCTTTCGGAAAAGAAACGAAAACCGCCAGTAGGCGCTTTCGCGGCAAGCGAAAAGCCCCCCTCTAACGAAATAAGAAGATTTTAAACAAACCCGACTATGTTAAAATAGTTTTTTTTATTTATTTTTGCCTGCGAGAGTTGTTGTAATAATATCAACCACTTATTGTATCCTTTAAACGCGAAACAGATGAATTACACACCAGTATTGCAAAGGCCCTGGTTAAGTTCTTTTCTGAAAAGAATCAACCCGAGCATGCTGCTATTCATAGCCGCCGTGCTGGCTATGATACTCGCCAATTCACCCTGGCTATCGTTTTACACCGATTTCCTGGAACGACCCGTCGAAGTACGCATAGGCAACTTCAACCTGTTCGCCCACCACGGCCACTCGATGCCGGTAATCTCGTTCGTGAACGACGCCCTCATGTCGGTTTTCTTCCTGTTGGTAGGCCTGGAAATCAAACAAGAAATATTAGTAGGCGAGTTAGCCTCGTTCCGGAAAGCATTCCTGCCGATTATCGCCGCCATCGGAGGAATGATTGTACCGGTATTGTTCTTTCTTATCTTTTGCCACCAAGCCCCCCGCCTCCGCCGGCGCCGCCATTCCCATGGCCACCGACATAGCTTTCGCTTTAGCCGTATTGGCACTGCTGGGCGACAAAGTCCCCCCCAGCCTCAAGATATTCCTAACCGCCCTGGCTGTAGTTGACGACATAGGCGGCATTATCATCATCGCCTTGTTTTACAGCGGAAGCGTAGGTTATATGCCGTTGCTTATCTCGATGGGTATCCTGCTGTTCCTGTTTGCCGCCGGCCGGTTGGGAATGACCAGTAACCTGTTCTTTTACGTGGGCGGCTTCCTGGTGTGGTTTTTCTTCCTCGAATCGGGCGTACACCCCACCATTGCCGGCGTATTGGTGGCATTCGCCATTCCGGCGCGCCCGGTATACAAGCTCGACGAATACCTGCAAAAAGTAAACGATTTCCACAACCACCTGCCCGATACGGCGACACGGCATACCAAACGCTCCACCATCCTCACCCACCGCCAGGTAAAATCGTTGAAAACGATGGAACGGATGACCGAGCGAGCCATCAGCCCCCTCCAGAATATGGAAGCCGATTTGCATCCGTGGGTAAATTACTTCATTCTTCCGCTGTTTGCCTTCGTCAATGCCGGCGTAACGTTCGGCAACATCGAGCCGGCTACCTTGGTAACCATCCCGTTAGGTATCTTCGCCGGTTTGTTCATCGGGAAAACAGTCGGTATCTTCTCGTTCACCTGGCTGATAACCCGAACAAAAGCCGCCGCCTTCCCACCGGGGATGAACCCCCGCAACCTGTTTGCCCTGGCTATGCTCGGCGGCATCGGCTTTACCGTTTCCCTGTTCATCGCCAACCTGTCGTACGCCGGGCTGCCCGAAATAGGCCCCGCGTTGCTGAACGAAGCGAAATTAGGCGTATTCGCCGGCTCGTTAGTTTCGGGCACGGTAGGATACTTCCTGCTCAAACGCGCACTCACCCACCACCCTGCAAGTTGAGCCGGCAGCAGTACGACTACCTTCATGCGCATTGATTTCAAACAGCAAAACAATCGCATAAAAGGCTACACCAAAGTACATGGCAAAAATTAATTTGCGACAGAAGAACAGAAGGGTAAAAGAAAGAGAATCCGTTCGCTTACCAACCTCCGTCTACCCGGCTTTGAAAAGCACCGGCCGCTTCGTATGGCCCCTCGGGCCTCAGATACTATCTTAAAAAGCAATGCTTAGAGCA
>JAJBTJ010000332.1 GCA_020860905.1 Parabacteroides sp.
ATAATAGATAAATACATAAGGGTCGGATTAATTACGCTAAAAAAAATCATAGATTGGATAATCCTTTCGGGCGTATTGTACTCCGTCATCTTTTTGATTAGCGATTTGGGGGGGATTTAGTTTCGGTTCTTACGGGGATACGTTAGGGTCGCGGGGAGTATTTGCTTCGGCAAACGGGTTAGGAATATATGTAGGCGTATGTTCCTTGTTAACGATTTACCGTTATCATAGCAACCCGGAAAATAAATACATTCTGTATTATGTATTAATGAGTTATGTAATGCTTGGATTAATGACGCGAGCAGCAGTGGGCTTGTTTTTTATAGGTTTGTTCCTGTGGTTTTTACGTCTTCCCCTTAAATATAAACTACCTGTATTGTGTGCGGCTGGTATTGTGGTTTGGATATTATGGAGCCCTATAAGTAAAATAATAATAGCCTCCACCGAAATGATAAGTTACCGTTATTTCACTTCTGATGTATCCTTACATTCATTGTTTATCGGTGGCCGGCAGTATCTTTTCGACAGGGCTTCGGCACAATTCGTAACAGACGGGGCGCTTTGGTACCGGGTGGTCCTCGGTGGCGGTTATTTTTTGTCGTTCAGGAATCCTTTTAATCTGGATTATAGTATATCGAGTATTCTGGAAGCCGATTTGTGGGATGTCTTCTATATGTTCGGGATTGTAGGTCTTATAGCCTATACCGCGCTATTTTTTTACGGATTAAGATTTCCCCGAGGAAAGAAAAGAAGTGCAGATTACATTTTGAAAATCGCCTGGATCATGTTGTTTTTACATTCTGCTCTTGCCGGCCATGTATTGCAGAACGGGATGTCGGTTATGGTGTTGGTGTGCATATTAATCATATTGAAATACAGAAGTAGAAATGAAAGTACTTTTTCAGTCCCGTAAAACATTATATTCGGCTCCGGGCGGCGATACCACCCAATTACTGAAAACCAAAGAATACCTTGAAAAGTTAGGCGTGACAGTTGATATATCGTTAGAATTGTTACCCGATTTAACCGGTTATGACCTGGTGCATGTATTTAATCTGATGCGCCCGCAAGAACTTTATTTACAAGTTAAAAATGCAAAGAAACAAGGCAAAAAAGTCGCTCTTTCTACTATCTACGGTCCTTATGTAGAGTTTGAAAAAAAAGCGCGCGGAGGCATACTGCAATGGATGAATAAGTTTTTGTCGATTTCACAGATCGAATATTTAAAAGTAATCGCCCGGCTGGTACTTAACGGAGAAAGAAATAAAGGGACTTGGGTTTATTTGATGAACGGGCACAAACGTTTACAACGGAAAATCGTAAACTGGATAGACGTTTTTTTACCTAATTCCCAATCTGAAATGGAACGTGTAGCCGGAGATTTTCGTCTTAAAAACTATAATTATGTAGTGGTGCCGAATGCGGTAGATGTCTCGAAATTCGACTATAATAAAGTGGTTATCGATCCCGAAAACGAAAAATTCAGGGATTGCGTTTTATGTGTATCACGAATAGAAGGACGTAAAAACCAACTGAATATTATCCGGGCGGCAAAGAACCTGCCTTATACGTTTGTGTTTATCGGTAAAGCCGGTCCTAATTTTGGTCGGTACATGGAAAAATGCAAAGAAGAAGGAACGCGTAATTGTGTGTTTTTAGGACAAATAGACCACGAAAAATTACCCCAGTTTTACAAATTATGCCGCGTCCATATTCTGGCTTCTTGGATGGAAACTCCCGGCTTGTCCTCTTTAGAAGCAGGCATTATGTATTCGAATATTGTAGTTACCCGGAAAGGAGATACGGAAGATTACTTTGCCAACTACGCTTATTACTGTGAACCGGATGATTCGGATTCTATTCGTAAGGCAATCAAAGAAGCGTATCATGCGCCTTTTGACCCCGGATTACGTGATAGAATAATGCAAAATTATAAATGGAGCGATACGGCTCGGGAAACACTGAAAGGATATCAATCGATATGAAAAAAGTCGGAGTAATCGGGATTGTGGGAATTCCGGCGAAATACGGCGGATTCGAAACGCTCGTAGATAATATGATTGGTTATAATGCCGGGGATATCGAATACACCGTTTATTGCAGTACAAAAAATTACCCTGCGGATGAACGGCTTGCTACCCATAAAGGGGCTAAATTAGAATATATAGGCCTGAAAGCAAACGGTGTGCAGAGTATTTTGTATGATATTATTTCTATTTGCAAATCGGTACGCCGTTTCGACGTATTGTTGATTTTAGGTGTATCCGGCTGTATTATTTTACCTTTCTTACGCTTTTTCAGCAAGAAACGAATCATTGTAAACATCGATGGTCTCGAACATAAACGGGACAAATGGGGTAAATATGTTCGCAAATTTTTGAAATATTCGGAGAAACAGGCAGTTTTGCATGCCGATGTAATCATATCCGATAACAAGGCGATTCAGCAATATGTGAGAGATGAATACGGAAAGGAATCCGAATTGATTGCTTACGGGGGTGACCATGTATTAGGTGAATACCACTCGGATAGCAGCGAAATTTTGAACGGGTATGGATTGGATAAAAACGATTATTGCCTGGCTCTTTGCCGGATAGAACCGGAAAATAATGTCGGTATCATATTGGAGGCTTTTGCCGGTTCGGATTTGAAAATCGTTTTTATAGGGAATTGGAGCCGGAGCGAGTACGGCCGGAAACTACGTGAAAAATATAGTATTTACCCGAATATGTATTTGTTGGATTCGATTTACAATCTTAAAACATTGGGAGTACTGCGCAGTTATTGCAAATATTACATACACGGACATAGTGCCGGCGGAACCAATCCGTCTTTGGTAGAAGCTATGTTTTTCGCTAAACCTATATTTTGTTATGACGTGGTTTATAACCGGGAAACGACAGAGAATAAAGGTATTTACTTTCAGTCGGCCGGGCAATTGCGGCAACAGTTGAAAGAACCGGATTCTGCTTATATCCGCTACGGAAAGTATATGCAAGAAATTGCGTTGAATTCTTATTGTTGGAAAAAAGTGGCACAACAATATGAATCCCTATTTAGAAGCGTTTGACAAGTAAACAACGGCATCAGGCTGCCTATCTAATTTCATAGAAGGGAGGGGAATCGGAAAGGCGGTTTATACGTATCGGACGTATAAATCGCCTTTTTGTATTTAAAAAAGACAATTCCCGGCAATTGGCGGCAAATACCTTACATTCAGGAAGAAGTTTTACGGGCTTTTGTCCGGGTTAACAATAAATAAAAATAAGTAGTATCCATACCGAATTATACTCATTCAGGTAATTTCTTGCAGCCTTTGATTCGAGAAATTTCTTTTGTTACATTTTAGCGATTAAAAAGAAACAACTCATGAAATATCTACTCTCTACACTTTTTTGTGTTCAACGGAAATGACGACTCGTATCAAATTTGGCGCTTTAATACCTCTCAGTCGTTATTCAAATACAAAAAATAGAAACTGAATAGGGTGCCGGCGAATGGACTACCGGCAAAGATTATCAATAACACGCAAGTAAAACAACCGGTAACCGGAACGAAGCGATCCGGCAGTACATAAATCCAAGAGGCAGGCACGGAGCCACAGCAGGACGGCGCTCTCGGCATGAGAGTTCAAAAATCCCTGAGGCTCCGTATTATGTTTTTTATATTATTAGCTGTTTCTACCGGATTGCACCGTTTTCCGGTTCCGATATTTTTCTGTACGTTTGTAACAAAATAACAGGAACGGATAGCCGGCGAAACACGCAGTAGCTTGCGGAAACAATACCCTTCGCAGCCATAGATGCGCGGGTTTTAGCAGCTCTACCGTTAAACATTCAACACCCTACGTATGAAACCTTTTTTGCAACAGGTAGCTACCCTTTTTTACGAACGATACGGAGCAGAAATCAATACCCTTGCTTTTGTGTTTCCCAACCGGCGCGCCGGCGTTTTTTTCCAGAAATACATTTCCGAGCTGGCTGAAAAGCCGGTTTTCTCGCCCCCTGTTTTAACTATAAACGATTTGATGGTGGAGCTGTCGGGCAAGCAATTGGCCGATAAAATCGGTTCCCTGTTTACGCTTTACAACCTGTACATCCGCATAAGCCGCTCGGCCGAGACATTCGACGAGTTTTTATACTGGGGCGAATTGCTCCTGAGCGATTTCGACGACATCGACAAATACCTTATCAACGCCAAAGCCTTGTTTACCAACGTAACGAACTTACGGGAAATCGACGATACGTTCGATTTCCTTTCCAACGAGCAAATCGCCGCCATCCGTACGTTCTGGCAAACATTTTATCCGAAGGGAGATACGCCCAACCAACAACAATTTTTAGCCGTATGGGAAACCTTATACCCGTTGTACAACCAATTCCGCGAAACCTTGGCGGCAACAGGCGAAGGATACGAGGGGATGCTTTTCCGCGAAGTAGTGGAAAAGGCAGCTTCCGGCGAGCTTCCGGCGCTTCCCTATCCAAAGGTGGTTTTCGTAGGATTGAATGCGTTGACGCCGGCGGAAGAAAAGTTCATGAAGTTCCTGCAAAAAACGGAAAAGGCCGATTTTTATTGGGATTACGCCTGTTTGTATGTGCAAGACCCGGCAAACCGGGCTTCTTATTTCATGGAGCGCAATATAAAAAACTTTCCCTCTTCTTTTCCGTTGCCGGACGAAGAAGAAAAAGCGGCCGGTGCGCCGGAAATCGAAGTAATCGGCATACCGTCGGGAGTGGGGCAGGCCAAAGAAGTTTTCGCCCTGCTCGACCGGCTGGCGCCTGAAGAAATAACAGCCGAAAGCGCTATCCATACCGCCATCGTGCTGCCCGACGAAAACCTGCTGGTTCCGGTATTGAACTCCATCCCGTCCGCCGTCCGCCGCATTAATGTTACCATGGGATACCCTTTGTCGGGAACGCCGGTAGCGGCTTTGATGGAATACATTCTGAATATGCAGAAAAACATCCGGTATATCGACGGGGCGCCTACGTTCTATTTCCGGGATGTGCTGCCCGTATTGAGCCATAGGTATGTAATTGCCACCGATTCTGTTTCGATAAGCCGCCTGATAAAGGAAATTACCGATTATAATAAGGTATATGTTACGCTGGACGAATTAAATAAATCGCCTTTATTGAAGTTGCTATTCACGCCGGTAGACGATGTGGAGCGCTTTTCGGGCTACCTGATCCGGATATTGCAGGAGTTGAACCGGCTGATGAACAGCGAAGATGAACCGGAGGATGAGGATGCCCCGCGCCGTACGAAAGACCTCGAGCAGGAATTTATTTTCCATTATTTCGCTACCGTAAACCGGATGCGCGAAGTAATGCGCGAAGCCGGCATCCGGATGCAAATCGATACCTATTTCCATTTACTGAAACGGCTTACGCGCACCATCAAGATTCCTTTCCACGGCGAACCGTTGTCGGGACTCCAGGTTATGGGGGTATTGGAAACCCGCGCGCTTGATTTCGACCGCTTGATTATTCTCTCTGTAAACGAAGGGGTTTTCCCGGCTAAAAAAACCGCCAATTCTTTTATCCCGTACAACCTGCGGAAAGGGTTCGGGCTGCCTACTTACGAGCATCAAGACAGCATCTGGGCCTATCACTTTTATAGGCTGATTCACCGGGCCCGGAAAGTAAGCCTTATTTACGATACCCGTAATAACGGGGCGCATACGGGCGAGATAAGCCGGTTCGTACATCAGTTGAGGTATCATTACGAAGTAAAGATACACGATAAGCTGGTGGTATATAACGTGTCGTCGTCGAAAGTGCCGGGAATTTACGTGACGAAAGACGCAGGCATCCTGCAAAAACTGGAAGCCTTTGGCGAAGGGGGACGTCATGCGATTTCTGCCAGTTCGGTGAATACATACCTCGATTGCCCGTTGAAATTTTATTTTTCCTCGGTAGAAGGTGTGCAGGAAACGGAAGAGGTAACCGAAACCGTAGAAAACAGCATGTTCGGAAGCATCCTGCACAAAGTACTCGAAAAAATATATACCCCGTTGAAAGGGCGATTACTTATGGGAAACGTACTGAACGACGTATGTAAGGATAAAGCCTATCTTACATCCCTTATCGAACAGGCGTTTGCCGAAGTATTTTTTAAAACCGACAAGGTGCGCCCGCTTACGGGACAGAATTTCCTTATCGGCGAAATCATCCGGAAATACGTAGAGAAGCTGCTGGCGTGGGATGCGAAACTAACTCCTTTCCGGTACCTGGAGTCGGAGAAAAAAATAAATACCCTTTTTACGCTGTCCGACGGCCGGAAAGTACAACTCAAAGGCTTTATCGACCGGATAGACGATGTGGGGGATGCGATACGGATTATCGACTATAAGAGCGGCCGGGGCACGTCGGTGTTCGATACCGTGGAGAATCTGTTCAATAAAGAGCTGAAAGAGCGAGCCAAGGCGGCTATGCAAGTGTTTATGTATGCGTGGATGTATATAGGCGAAGCCGGGTCGAAGCCGCTGATGCCCGGTATTTATTATATGCGTACGTTGTTTTCGGAAGATTTCGACAGCCGGATTTATATCAAGCACGGCCCCGGGAAAAGGGAAGCACTGGCCGATTACGCCTTGTTGCACCAGCAATTCGAGCAGGCGTTGCGCAGCTGCCTCGACGAGGTATTCGATGCCCGGGCGCCGTTTACCCAAACTGTTACAGGTGCGGCTTGCGCGTATTGCCAGTTTAAGAGTATTTGTGGGAAAGGATAAGTTTTAGAGAATAACTTGTTAAAATCGCACGGAAAGTGTGTTTGTTTCTGAATAAGTTGTATTTTTGATAGCAAATTCTTTAGATAACTTAATTTTATTACCATGCAGAACAGACGTAATTTTTTGAAGCAAGCCTCGCTATTGCTTGCCGGAGGGTTGGTTGTGCCGAAAATTCTCACATCCTGTAACATCGAAAAAACAAAACAGGTAGGGCTCCAGTTGTATTCTTTGCGCGAGATGATAAACGAAGCCGGCATCGGCGAAGCCTTAGGCGTGGCCGCTAAAATCGGCTATACCAAGCTGGAAGCCGCTAATTACGACAACGGGATGATTTACGGTATGCGGCCGGCCGAGTTGAAAAAGAGAATCGGCGATTTAGGGATGCAGTGTACCAGTGCGCATTTAGGCCAGGCATTTACCAGGGAAAACGAAGCCGAAGTGATGGCTTGGTGGGACAAAGCTATCGAAGCGCACCGGGAGTTGGGTGTTACTTATATGGTTCAGCCGTGGATGCCGGTAAGCGAGCAAACCACGCTCGACGATTTGAAGATGTATTGCGATTATTTCAATGCCGTAGGCGAAAAAGCGGCTGCTGCGGGCATCGGTTTCGGCTATCACAATCATAAATTCGAATTTAACCGCGTCGACGGCCAGGTGATATACGATTTCCTGTTGCAAAATACGGATAAACGGAACGTGTTGTTCGAGCTGGATGTGTACTGGTGCCAGGAAGGCGGCGGTAATCCGGTAGCTTACCTGGCCGACTGTGCCGACCGGATTAAGTTAGTGCATATCAAGGATGAAAAAGAAATCGGCGCAAGCGGGAAAATGAATTTCGAACCGATTTTCAACCAGATGAATGCGAACGGTATCCGCGACTGGTATGTGGAAGTAGAGGAATTTACCGGCAACGATGCGGTAGGCGGTCTGCGGCAGAGTTTCGATTTCCTGGACAAGGCGGCGTATGTAAAGTAAATCGTTTTTACGGTAAATAAATTATACCGGTATTTTCGTTTGCCGCCGACCGCGGCAAACGAAAACAAGGACGAGCAGCGGGAAGGTTGCTTCCGCTTTTCCCGGAATTTCGGTAAATAGGAACTTTTTTCCGGCTTACCCGGATAAACCCGGTTTCCGGCTGTCCTTTTCATCCGTTCCCCGTAATGAAAACTGTATCCTTAGCTTGCGGAC
>JAJBTJ010000058.1:0-13592 GCA_020860905.1 Parabacteroides sp.
TCTCAATTAGAAAGAAGGATAAAAAAATGAGAAAGTCTACTATTTGGTTACTTGCAGTGGTAATGGCATTCGCTTTTATCGGACTTCTTTACCTGCAAGTCCAATATGTGAGCACTATATTAAAAACCCGCAACGAGCAGTTCAACGAAACCGTACAACGTTGCCTGTACCAGGTGGTAAAAACGCTGGAGTTGGACGAGGCGCGTCAATATTTGGACGAGGATATTAAAAAGGATTTTCTGTATAACGACAACGAAACGGCTTTATCCGCTTCGCCCAACCTGAATAACGACCTGAAAAACGGAATAGACTCGAACCGTACTTCGTATGCCGACCGGTACAGGAAGAAACCGAATACACCTCCCTCTACTTTCAGCCAGTCGAACAATATCGTAACGACTTCGAAAAAGCAGCAGGAGATGTGGCTCGAACGGTACCGTCATCAGGAGTTCGTAATGAAGGAGGTGATGAAGGAAATCATACTCAACCTGGTTACTACGCCCAGCCTGAAACCTATCCAGGACCGCATCGACTTAAAAAAACTGAACTTTTACCTCAACCAGGAATTTGTAAATAACGGGCTCAACATTCCGTATATATTTTCGGTTGTAAATAAAGACGGAAATGTGGTATACCAAAGCGGAAATATAAAGAAAAGCGATGCGGCCGACGTAAATACGTGCGTTTTGTTTCCGAACGATCCGCCGTCGAAATGGAATTTCCTCCGGGTATATTTTCCCACCAAGAAAAGTTATATTTTCCGTTCGGTAGAGTTTATCGTTCCCTCGGTGGTGTTTATCATCGTATTGCTGGTAACTTTCATATTTACCATTTTCATTGTTTTCCGCCAGAAAAAACTATCGGAAATGAAGAACGACTTCATCAATAATATGACACACGAACTGAAAACGCCGGTATCTACTATTTCGCTCGCCGCACAGATGCTGAAGGACTCGGACATCACGAAAAGTCCGCAAGTTTTCAAACACATTTCGGGTGTAATCAACGACGAAACCAAACGGCTGGGTTTCTTAGTTGAAAAGGTACTCCAGATGTCGCTGTTCGAACGGCAAAAAGCCTCTCTTAAACTCAAGGAAGTAGATGCGAACGACCTGATTGCCAACATCGCCAATACCTTCAAGCTCAAAGTAGAAAAATACGGCGGCGAAATCGACGTGGATTTGCAAGCCGAGGAATCGGGCATTTACGTGGACGAGATGCACTTTACGAACGTATTGTTCAACCTGATGGACAATGCGGTGAAATACCGGCGTCCGGAGGTACCGCTGAAGTTGATGGCGCGTACGCGGAACGAAAACGGGAAATTGATTATTACTATCGAGGATAACGGGGCGGGTATCAAAAAAGAATACCTGAAGAAAGTGTTCGAGCGCTTTTTCAGGGTGCCTACCGGCAATGTACACGACGTAAAAGGGTTCGGCTTGGGCCTTGCTTACGTACGCAAAATCGTAGAAAATTTCTCCGGCTCTATCCGGGCGGAGAGCGAATTGAATAACGGAACAAAATTTATTATTTCTTTACCTCTTATAAAAAGTTAGTTATGGAAGAAAAACTGAAAATCTTCTTTTGTGAAGACGACGAGAACTTAGGGATGCTTTTAAGGGAATACTTACAAGCGAAAAGGTATGTAACAGACCTCTTCTCCGACGGAGAAGCCGGATACAAAGGGTTTACCAAAGGTAAATACGACTTGTGCGTGCTGGATGTAATGATGCCTAAAAAAGACGGATTCACGTTAGCGCAGGAAATCAGGTCGGTGAACCCGGAAATACCTATTATTTTCCTTACCGCCAAAACGATGAAGGAAGATATACTCGAAGGGTTCAAAATCGGTGCCGACGATTATCTTACCAAACCGTTCAGCATGGAAGAACTGTTGCTTCGTATCGAAGCGATTCTGCGCCGCGTGAAAGGGAAAAAGATGAAAGATATCCCCTTCTATAAATTAGGGAATTTCTTGTTCGATACGCAGAAACAAACCCTGGCTATCGGCGACAAGGTAACAAAACTCACCACGAAAGAATGTGAGTTGCTGAGCTTGCTCTGCGCGCATGCCAACGAGATACTGGAACGTAACTATGCATTAAAAACCATCTGGGTAGACGACAACTACTTCAATGCCCGGAGCATGGACGTATACATTACCAAGCTGCGTAAACTGCTGAAAGACGATCCGGGTATCGAAATTATCAATATCCACGGAAAGGGATACAAATTGATTACGCCTTCGGGTGAAGAACAAGCCCGCGAAGAAGGTATCCAGATTTTATAATCCGGGTAATACCGAATAAAAAAAGACCGAGGCAGCCGATTCATTCCAGTTCGGCCGCCTCGTTTTATTTTCACCCTTCTCTCCATACGCCCGCCGTTTTTTTCTTCACCCCACTATGGGCGGATATTCTTTAAATTAAAAAACATAAGGCAACTGATTAACTGACAAGATATGTATCTTTAAGCGTTCCCCTTAAAATACGGTTTGACGACCAAAACGGGAGTAAGCCGAAATAACAACGTATAGCAAAGACACAACCCTGCGCTGCCTGTTGGATTTTATTGCCGCCGACGGCGGCAATAAAAACGGCGACGCCGGCAAACCTGCCGCGGACGGCGACAAAATAAACACCGTCGGCGGCAAACGAAAACAGCAGCATGTAACACAGAAATTCCCTTCGGTTTTCCTGATTAACCTGCGCTCCCGGGAAACAAGGTAAGTGATAAAAAAGCAACCGGCCGGCCGGTTTTCAGGAAACGGCGGTACGTTTATCTTTTCCGGTACGTTGCTTCCATAGTATAAAAAGAACAAATACCCCTGCTGTAAAGACCGCCCCGATGTATTGCGAGACCGTGCCGTCCATCCGCAAGCCTTCGGGAGCTATCAGAATATAGGTAGTGCAAACGGCCGTCATAAACAGGGCGGGTATCAAGGTAATGATATAGAGTTTGTTCGCCCGCGCCAGGTATATGGTGAGGGCCCACAAGGTAACGGCGGCCAGCGTTTGGTTACTCCAGGCGAAATACCGCCAAATAACCGAGAAATTAACCTGCAACAACAAAAAACCTACAACAAACAACGGAATGCTGATAAGCAGTCGCTTGGATACAGGCTTCTGGCTGATATGCAAAAAGTCGGCTACAATCAAACGCGCCGAGCGGAAGGCCGTATCGCCCGAAGTAATCGGTGCGGCTATTACCCCTAAAACAGCTAAGAAACCGCCTATCGCTCCCAGCCACTCTTTGGTAATCGAATCCACTACGATGGCCGCATTATCGTTACCCGAGCCGGCGGCAAAAATATCCGCACCAGCCTCGGTATGGAAAAAATACGTGGCGGCTGCCGCCCAAATCAATGCAACGATGCCTTCGGTAATCATCGCACCGTAGAAAACCGGACGACCGTATTTCTCGTTCGTCATGCAACGCGCCATCAACGGCGATTGCGTAGCGTGGAAACCCGAAATAGCGCCACACGCAATGGTAATGAACATCATGGGGAAAATAGGGAGGTTTTCGGGGTGCGGATTTTCAAACCCGTCGGTAAACTCGGGCAGTTGAGGATGGTGCCAGATAAGCATCGCCAGTATACCCACCGCCATAAACAGCAGGGCGATGGCAAACAGCGGATAAACTTTTCCGATAATCTTATCGATAGGAAGCAACGTGGCGAGGATATAATACAAAAATACCACTGTAGCCCAAAAAGTAAGGTTCAGCGAATCGGGCGTGAGCTTGGCCAATAACCCGGCAGGCCCTGCTACAAATACGGCTCCTACCAACACCATCAACATTACCGTCCAGGCCCGCATCACCTGTTTTACGTTCGTTCCCAGGTAACGGCCTATCAGCTCGGGCAGGCTTTCGCCTCCGTTGCGCATAGAAAGCATGCCGGAAAGGTAATCGTGTACGGCCCCGGCAAAGATACTGCCGAAAACAATCCACAAATACGAAGCCGTGCCGAACTTGGCTCCCATAATGGCGCCGAAGATAGGGCCCAGGCCTGCGATATTGAGGAACTGTATCATAAAGATTTTCCAGGTAGGCAACGGAATATAATCCACTCCGTCGCGCATGGAAACAGCCGGAGGCACGCGTTTCGGGTCGAAGCCGAAAATTCTTTCAACGAATTTGCCGTAAATAAAATAACCGGCAACCAACATCACCAAACAAAGGGTAAAGGAAATCATGGCTATAAACTAAAAAGGTATCGAGAATTAAAGTTAAAAGAAGGGAATAAACACCCGCCCGGAAGGTTATTCCGGCATACCGGCCCGCAACAGTTCGTGCAGGCCGGTATGCTTCGGCCGACGGGCCATGCTGCACCGCGCTCATACGGAATGCCGGTAGCCCTTTCGATACAGCAGCAGCCTATTTCAGGCCAACAGTTTTTTTACGGTTTCCGAAATGGCGCGGCCTTCTGCCCGGCCGGCAAACGTTTTGGAGGCCACTCCCATCACTTTGCCCATATCTTTCGGACCCGTGGCGCCCACCTGGGCCATAATGGCCTTCAGCCCGGCTTCGAGCTCTTCCGCACTCATCGGCTGGGGCAAATAGGTTTCGATTACGGCAACCTGGGCCAACTCGGCATCCGCCAAATCCTGCCGGCCCTGTGCGATATAAATTTGCGCCGAATCTTTTCCCTGTTTCACCAATTTCTGCATAATCTTCAGCGCAGCCTCGTCGGTGAGGGTATCGTTAGCGCCCGGAGCCGTTTTGGCTTCCAGGAAAAATTTCTTTACGTTCCGGAGCGTTTCCAGCCGCACCTTGTCTTTGGCCTTCATGGCCTCTTTAATGTCGTTACTGACCTGGTCGAATAAATCCATAGTTATCTCGTTTTATTGTATACTTTTCTTTACCGGAAGCTGATTACTTTCCCGCCTGACGGCTTGTCGTTATCCTTACGCTGCGATTTGTTTTCCGTAGCCGTACGGGGCGAAGAAACCGGGGCGCTGTCGCCCGTTACTTCCGCCCGCGCGCGGACAATCAGTTTCGGGTCGCGGTTATAGGTAGGATAATCTTCTATGAGGCCAATCAGAACGTCGTCGTCTAATTCTTCCACCGTCAGCACCGCTTTCGAGCGGGAGGCCACCTTGTTCATCTTGGGTACGGTAGTGCCGTAATACTTGCTGATAAGCTCCTGCTCTTCCTGTTCCTGCCGGAGCTTTTCTTCCTGCCGGCGTATTTCTTCTTCCGTCATCCGGGTGGCTTCGGCCCGGTGCATATCGGCAATCTGCGGAATGTTGTCTATTCCGAATCCGGTAGCCAAGATGGTAATCTTTACCTTGCTTTCGAGCGAGTTGTCGACAGCCGTACCCCAGATTACTTCTATTTCCCGGCTGAAACGCGACATAAACTCGTGGATGTCGTTCATTTCGTCCATCCGTAACTCGGTGGCCTGCCCTTCGCTGAACGAAACGTTCAGCAATATTTTCTTTGCGTTGAATACGTCGTTGTTATTTAACAAGGGAGAGTTCAACGCATCTTCTATCGCCTTCCGCACCCGGCCTTCGCCTTCGCCGAAACCGCTGCTCATTACGGCTACGCCGCCGTCTTTCAGGATGGTGCTCACATCGGCAAAGTCGAGGTTTATCACGCCGGGCAGGGTAATAATTTCCGCAATACTTTTGGCGGCAATCGTTAACGTATCGTCGGCTTTTCTGAAAGCATTCAGTACGGTAAGTTCCGAATAAATCTCGCGCAAGCGCTCGTTATTGATTACCAACAAGGCATCTACGTTTTTGCTGATTTCTTCAACGCCTTTCAACGCCTGGATAATTTTACGCTCGCCTTCGAACACGAAAGGAATCGTAACGATACCTACCGTGAGGATGCCCATATCCTTAGCCGCCTTGGCTATGACGGGCGCAGCGCCGGTTCCGGTGCCTCCGCCCATTCCGGCGGTGATAAATACCATGCGGGTGCCGTCGTTCAGCATGCCCCGGATTTCCTCGAGGCTTTCTTCGGCGGCCATCCGCGCCCGTTCCGGCCGGTTGCCGGCGCCGAGCCCTTGGGTAATGTTCCGTCCGAGCGACAACCTCACCGGTATGTCCGAACGGTTCAACGCCTGGTTGTCTGTATTACACAGTACGAAGGTAACATCGTGGATACCTTCTTTATACATGTGGGAAACGGCATTGCCGCCGCCCCCGCCCACGCCGATTACCTTAATGATTTTAGGACTGTCGGTAGGCAAATTGAAACTCAATATCGTGTCGTCCATTGTCGTTCGTTTTTATTCCTGTTTTTACCTGGTTTCTTCGTCGTCAAAAAGGGATTTCGTCATGTCGTCGATGCGTTTTCCCCAGCCGCCGAAGATGCCGCCGTTTTTCTTTTTCTTGGAAAGCTTTACCGGCTCCGGATCTACTTCGGGAGTTTTCGTTTCGGGCTCGGGAACCGGCTCTTTTACCGGTGCAGGCGCCGCACAATTTTTATTTCCCTGCAAAAGCAATCCGATGGCCACCGCATACTCCGGATTCCCGGCCAGCGGTTCGCGGGGCTCAAGCAGGCTCTTCCGGGTAGCTCCGTACCGTACCGGCAAGTTGAGCCGTTGGCGGATTACCTCCTGCAAATTTTTCAAAGCGGCTCCGCCACCCGTAATAATCACTCCGGCACCCAGCGAATTATTCAGGCCCAGCTCGTCGAGACGGGCGTATACATTTTCCAGGATTTCGTCGATACGGGCTTCTACGATGTTATTCAAATCGGAGAGCTTCAAATCGCGGATACCCAGCCCGTCGGCCGAGTTAATCTGCACCACCTGCTCGGAATCGGGATCCATCACCGCGCTGCCGTAGGTAATTTTCAGCCGTTCGGCTTCCGGTTCCACCAAATGCAGGCTGAGGATGTCTTTCGTAATCAGGTTGCTCCCGAACGGAATTACCGTGATATTCTTCAACTGGTTATTTTTAAATACGGTAAGCGTGGTAACGCCTGCGCCGAATCCGATGAGAGCGCAACCCAGGTCGCGCTCGTCTTCGCTCAATACGGCATACGCCAACGCCAACGGCGAAACGATTACCCCGGCAATTTCGACCTGTGCCCGCTCGGCGATGCTTTTATATATGTTGCGTCTGAGCGACGGACGCCCTACAATCAGCTTGTACCGCGCCTCGATGCGGCTGCACGGCACGCCTACCGGATTCAGCTCGGGACGGTCGTCCAGGTAATATACGGGCGAAACAGCCGCCAGCACGTCGAGCATGTCCGGCCGGTAGTTGCAGCATTCTTCATACAACGACTTGATTACGTCTTCCGTAACCACCCCGTCGGCGCCCAATACTTTCGGTACCGTATGCTCTATCGTACGGATAGACTGGCCGCCTACGCCCACATACACTTTCCCGATGGCTATTCCCTGCAACTTATTTTCCAGTTTCCGTATCAGTCGTTTTATCTTGTTGGCTGTTTCTTCTACGTTATATACACATCCCCTCCGGATACAAGTAGCCGAATTTTCTACCTCGTAGGCGATAATCGAAAGAACTCCCTGTTCGTTCTTTTTCCCTACCATTCCCACCATCCTGGAGGTTCCCAGATCGATGGCGGCTATAAAGTCCGTGTATCCCATATATTCTATTTTTTTGTACAAACTATCTGATTCTTATATTTCAAATTAATCTGGCTGTATTTATCCCATCCTACATACGGAATAGCCTGGCGATAAAAAAGCCGCAGATTATCCAGTTTCGTTTCGTAATCCTCGAGCGACCCCAGCAGGATGCGATGATTCCCAACGCGGGGAACCAGTTCGACTTCCCGGTCGGGATAAACGAAAATCTGCTCTATCTGGTTATACCAGAATTTATTCTCCTGCAAAAATAATGCAAATTTGTATAAGTCGGTCATTGCGAACGCTTTTTCCACAAATCCGGTGGCAACCGGAACATGCGCTACGTAATGCGACGATACCGGCATCGAGCTTCCTTCGTTATCCACGTAGTAGTTTCCTCGTACGCCCATAATCCGCAACACAGGCATTTTCTGCACGATTTCCAGCCGGATGATGCCCGAAGGCGTTTTATACGCCTCCACTTCGCGAATCATCTGATTATCCATCAATACGTTTTCGATTTTTTCCGTATTGATTTTTCCCATCGGCTTTCCGATGGGATTGAGCGAAGCGCGTTTCAGAATCGCTTCTATATCCTTTTCGTTCACGAAGTGTTTATCCAGGCTGTCTTTTACCACAATCCGGATATCCGTGCATGTTTTTACCTGCCTGTCGTGCGAAAAATAAACCGACACGCCGACCAGGTAACAAAACAACAGGGTAGCTACTATGACCGAAACCGTTCTCATCGGTTTTTTTCCACTATTTCTTTTACAGGCAGTATCAGCCGGTCGATATCGCCCGCTCCCGCCATCAGTACCACTTCATACTTGCCCGAGGCCATTATCTGCGACAATTCCGCCTGGGTACACATCCGCTTCGAAGGAATCGTTACCTTGTCGAAAATCATTTGCGAAGAAACACCCGGAATCGGCTCTTCCCGTGCCGGATAAATATCCAGTAAAATCAATTCGTCGAGTAACGAAAGGCTGGCGGCAAAATCATCGGCGAAATCACGCGTGCGCGTATATAAGTGCGGTTGGAATATACCGGTAATTTTTTTTCCCGCATACAATTCCTTTACCGAAAGGATGCTGGCCTTCAATTCGGCCGGGTGGTGCGCATAATCGTCGATTAAAACGATATCCGGCCGCTTGAGGTGGAAATCGAAACGGCGCCGGGCTCCCGCAAACGAAGCCATGCCGGCGCGCAGATCCGCGGCCGTTACGCCGTTGAGCCAGGCTAAGGCCATCGCCGCTACGCCGTTCTCTATGTTTACTTTTACCGGTACGCCCAAGGAGATGTTGCGTACGGTTTCCGATGGAGTTATAAAATCGAATACGATTTCGCCGTTTCCGATACGGATGTTTTCCGCCGAAAAATCGGCATCGCCGCCCACCGAGTACGTGTACAGCTTCGTTCCCGGCTGCAAGCGGGGAGTAACCGCAATTCCTTTTTTCATAATCAGGCACCCGTCGGGTCGGATGAGCGAAGTAAAATGCTCGAAACTTTCCCGGTAGGCTTCCGGCGTACCGTAAATATCGAGGTGGTCCGGGTCGGCCGAAGTGATTACGGCCATATAAGGCGTAAGCTGGTGGAACGAACGGTCGTACTCGTCGGCCTCTATCACCGTGAAATCGCTGGTAGCCGACAGCATCAGGTTGCTTTCGTACCCTTTCAGGATGCCACCCAAAAACGCATTGCAATCTACATGCGACTGTTTCAGCAAATGCGCCGTCATCGAGGATGTAGTGGTTTTTCCGTGCGTTCCGGCCACACACAACCCGCGTGACGTGCGGGTAATTTCGCCCAATACGCGCGCACGTTTCATGATTTCGAATCCGTTTTCGCGGAAATAGGCGAGCTCGGAATGGTTTTGGGGAATAGCCGGCGTATATACTATTAAGGTATGTTCTTTCTGTTTATACTCGTCGGGTATCAACGAAACGGAATCTTCATAATGAATGGCCGCCCCTTCCCGGTTGAGTTCGGCAGTCAACTCCGACGGAGTGCGGTCGTATCCCGCCACCCGTTTGCCGTTCGAAAGGAAATAACGTATCAGCGCACTCATGCCGATACCGCCGGCGCCTACAAAATATACTGAAGTTACCTCTGCTATATTCATCGGTTTTTCGTTGTTTCTATGATATTGATAATTTCGTCTACAATCCGTTCGGCCGAGTTCGGTTGCGCCAGGCAAGCGATATTCCGGCTCAACCGGTGAAGTTTTTCCTTATCGGCCATTATTTCCAGGGCCTCAGGAATCAGCTTTTCGGGCGCCTCTTTATCGGGAATCAGGATAGCCGCTTCTTTTTCGGCCAGCGCCAGCGCATTTTTCGTTTGGTGGTCTTCCGCCACGTTCGGCGAAGGCACTAATATCACCGGCTTTTTCAACAGGCACAGTTCCGAGATGGAACCTGCCCCGGCCCGTGAAATCACCAAATCGGCCGCCGAGTACGCATAATCCATCCGCGTGATGAAATCGGAGCAGTAGATTTTCATTCCCCGGTAAGCCTTCAGATGTTTTACGGCCTCTTCCTTATAATATTTGCCGGTTTGCCAGATTACCTGCACGTCGGGCGAAGCAAACAACAAATCCAACCCGTTGATTACACTCCGGTTTACCGTCCGGGCGCCTAAGCTCCCTCCTACAATCAGAATCGTTTTCTTATCCGGGTCGAGCCCGAAAAACGCACGGGCTTCCTGTTGTCGCTCCTGCGCTTCTTCCAAATCCTTGCGAACCGGATTGCCTGTAACGATGATTTTGCCGGCCGGGAAAAACCGCTGCATATTTTCGTAGGCAACACAAATCTTCGCCGCTTTTTTCGCGAGCAGCTTATTGGTTACGCCTGCATACGAGTTCTGTTCCTGGATAAGCGTAGGAATACCGAGCCAGCCCGCCACACGCAACGTGGGACCGCTGGCGAATCCGCCTACCCCCACGGCAATGTCGGGCTTAAACCGCTTCACGGTGGTATAGGCCTTCCGTAAACTCTTGCACAGCTTGAGCACGACTCCGAAATTATTGGCCCAATGCGCCCGGTCGAACCCGCACACCGGTAATCCTACGATTTCATATCCGGCTGCCGGTACCTTTTCCATTTCCATCCGGTCTTCGGCACCTACAAATAAAATTTCCGCGTCGGGACAACGCCGGCGCAACGTATTCGCTATGGAAATGGCGGGGAAGATATGACCTCCGGTTCCGCCGCCGCTTATAATCACACGGTACTTTTTCATGTATTTTTTATCCTAACGATTTTAAGGGATTCGTTTCTTCAGCCGGCTCGCGGTTATCCGCCGTACCTTCTCCGGCCGGAACTTCCACTCCGGCTTCTACCGGTTCTTCTTCCTCTTCTTCTCCCATACCGGCAGCAAAACGGCTCACGCTCAAGATAATGCCGAAATAAATGCACGTTAGCATCGTAGACGTTCCGCCCCGGCTTATCAAGGGTAACGGCTGGCCGGTAACCGGTATCAGCCCCACTGCCACCGACATATTGGCCAACGCCTGCACCACTATCAGCAGGCCGCATCCCAACACGAGGTATTTAGGAAAACTTTTTTCACATTTCCGGGCGATAATGCCTACCCTCACTAATAAAAATATGTAGAGGAACAGCACGAAAATACCGCCCAACACACCCATTTCCTCGATAATAATCGCATAAATAAAGTCGGAGTATGCCTGCGGCAGGAAATCGCGTTGCTGTCCGTGCCCCGGCATGTGGCCTATCAAGCCTCCGCGGGCAATCGCGATTTTCGCATGCGACTCCTGGAAATTATCATCCGTTATCTTATATGTTCCGTCTTCCACGCGACCGTCGGTTTCACCACCGAAATGACGTTCCATACGGGCCTGCCAGGTAGTGATACGGTCGGGCAATAACTCGGTTACGCCTTTCGGCGCCAGAAACATGATTCCCAGCACGGCCAAGAGTAAAATCATCAGTACCGCCACGGTTTTCGCCAGGTATCTTACCGGGATTTCGCCGATAAACATCATCAGGAAGCACACGCCGAACAACATGAACGCCGTAGAGAAATTCTCCGGAAGAATCAGCATACATACGCCGCCCACACCCCACATAATCCACTTGAATACCTGCGCATTCGTCATGGCGGGGCGCCGGCTCAGCAAAAAAGCGATGTATACCACCGCCGACAGCTTGGCAAACTCGGAAGGCTGGAACTGAAAACCGAAAATGCGCAACCAGCGGTGCGCATCGTTCTCCATTACGCCGAATATGGGCGTTACCAGTAGCATGACGACCGATACCGGAAGCAAAACCGTAAAAACCGACAAATACCGGTACGGCACATTATGAACTACCAGTACGCAAATGAATCCGGCCAGCAGAAACGAGGCATGTCGTACGATAGGCGCCCAGTGGTTGGCGTTTTTATAAATCAGCGTACTGGTAGCGCTGAACACCTCTACCACCGAAACGAGGCACAGGAACATGAAAATGATCCAGATTACCCGGTCGCCCCTGAATAATTTATTTGCCAAGTCCATCGCCGGAAACCGTTAAAGATTACGCACGCATTTTTTAAACTGGTCGCCCCGGTCTTCGTAACTCCTGAACAAGTCGAAGCTGGCGCAACACGGCGATAACAATACCGTATCCCCTTTCTGCGCCAATTGGTACGCCTTACTTACGGCATCTTCCATCTAACGCTCATCTTCAATCCGTTGCACCTATCAGTCGAAGAAAGCATGAAGTTTGGCATTATCGGCTCCCAAAAAAATCAACGCACGCACTTTCTTTTTTACCAGTTCTTCTATTTCACTGTAATCGTTTCCTTTATCCGTACCGCCGAGAATAAGTACCAGCGGAGTAGTCATACTCTGCAAAGCATACCAGCACGAATTGACGTTCGTGGCTTTCGAATCGTTTATATAATCCACGCCGCGCACCCGCGACACTTTCTCCAGCCGATGCTCCACTCCTTTGAAGTCGCTCAGCGAAGCCCGGATTTTCTCATCCTGTATATCGAGCAATTTCGCAGCTATCCCCGAAGCCAGGGAGTTATACCTGTTATGCGTTCCGGTCAATGCCAACAAATCCTGTTCCATTTTAAAAATACCATTTGGTGTTTCGATAACTAACTCTTTTTGTTTAACGTATGCCTTTACACCCGGCGCTTCGTCCGTGGCGAAAGGATAACAAGTAGCTTTAGCCGGATGTTTTTCCAACTCCCGGGCTATAATCGGATCGTCGTTCCAATAAATAAAGGCATCTTGTCCGGTCTGGTTCTGCAGGATACGGAACTTGGCATTCACGTAATTCTGCATGTCGTATCCGTACCGGTCGAGATGGTCGGGAGTAATATTCAGCAATACGGCGATATCCGCTTTAAAATCGTACATATTATCCAACTGGAAACTACTCAGTTCGATTACATAATACGCATGCGGAGCCACTGCTACCTGTAAGGCCAGGCTGTTCCCTACGTTACCGGCCAGCCCGACATCCAGCCCTGCCTGCGAAAGAATGTGATACGTGAGCATCGTGGTAGTGGTTTTGCCGTTGCTACCCGTAATGCAAATCATTTTCGAATCCGTATACCTCCCGGCAAACTCGATTTCGGAAATAATCGGCGTACCCTGTTCTTTCAGTTTTCGAATTATCGGAGCCTTGTCGGGGATACCGGGACTTTTAATTACCTCGTCCGCCCCCAGTATACGGTCTTCGGAATGGCGTTCTTCTTCCCATTCCACCCCATAGGTATCCAGTAGCTCTTTATACTTGGGTTTAATCGAGGAAAAATCGGAAACAAATACGTCGAATCCTTTCGTTTTCGCCAGAACAGCCGCTCCCGCCCCGCTTTCGCCGGCTCCTAAAATCACTATCGTATTACTCATTTTTCTTTGTTTATCGCATCTTTAACGTAACAATCGTAAGAACGGCCAGAATGATTCCGATTAACCAGAAGCGAACCACGATTTTCGATTCGGGCACCACATTGAAGGGTTTCTGGATAATCGCCTCGATTCCCGCTTTTCCGGGTTTCTGGAAATGAT
>JAJBTJ010000058.1:13602-31420 GCA_020860905.1 Parabacteroides sp.
CGCCATACCTTCTTTTTGTATACTTAAAGTAGGCAACTTGTATAATATCCGATAAACTTTCAGCCAGAAAAATACCACAAAGAATCGGAATAAGCAATTCTTTCCGTATAATTATCGCAAATACGGCGATAATTCCGCCCAGGGTAAGACTGCCCGTATCTCCCATAAACACTTGTGCCGGATAGGCATTGTACCATAAAAATCCTACGGTAGCCCCGATAAAAGCCGCCGCAAAAATCACCAGTTCCTCCGCACCCGGGATAAACATGATATTCAGGAACGAAGCGAACTCGAAATGCGACGACATATAGGCCAGTATTCCCAGCGCCACCCCGATAATCGAAGAGGTTCCGGCAGCCAATCCGTCGAGGCCGTCGGTAAGGTTCGCTCCGTTCGACACGGCCGTAACCACAAAAATCATCATCAGTACGAACAACAACCACGCCAGGGGAGCTTTGTACTTACCGGCCCACGATACCAACTGGGCGTAATCGAAATTATTATTCTTTACGAACGGAATCGTCGTTTTGGTCGACTTGGTTTTCACTTTGTGGTAACGCACATCCTCGATTACGTTATTATGCCGGATTTCCGAGTTCTCCTGAATCACTACCTCCGGACTTAAAAACAACGTAAGCCCGACGATAAGCCCCAGGCCGACCTGGGCGATAATTTTAAACCGGCCGCGTATCCCTTCCTTATTTTTCCGGAATACCTTGATGTAATCGTCGGCAAATCCCAACGTACCCAGCCATATAGTAGTAATTAACATCAATATCAGGTAAATGTTTTTGAGCTTACCGAACAACAATACCGGAACCAGAATCGCGATAATGATAATCACGCCGCCCATGGTAGGCGTACCTTTTTTGCTCATCTGCCCTTCGAGGCCGAGGTTCCGTACCGTTTCGCCAATCTGGAGCCGCTGCAATTTGTCGATGATACGGCGTCCGATCAAGGTTGAAATGAATAACGACAGCATAAGCGCCAGCCCCGACCGGAACGACACGTATTTGAACATTCCCGCGCCCGGCCAGTCCAACTGATCCAAATAACTAAAAAGATAATAAAGCATTTTCCTTTTATTCTTGCATTTTAAACAACTCTTTCAGTTTTTCGCGGTCGTCGAAATGATGTTTCACGCCCTTTATTTCCTGGTAATCCTCATGGCCTTTACCCGCCACTAAAATCACATCGCCCTTTTCGGCAAGCATCACGGCCGTTTTAATCGCTTCCGCCCGGTCGGTGATGCAAAGCGTCCGTTTCTTGTCGGCCTCGTCGAGCCCCGCTTCCATGTCGCGGATAATTTCTTCGGGCACCTCCGAGCGGGGATTATCGGAAGTAAGAATCAGCCGGTCGCTCAGCCGGGCCGCTTCTTTCGCCATCAGCGGCCGTTTTCCTTTGTCGCGATCGCCCCCGGCACCCACCACCGTAATGACGCGAGCCTCGTCAGGCAATACCTCGCGGATAGCCGTCAGTACGTTCGCCAGCGCATCGGGCGTATGGGCATAATCCACGATGCCCGTATACCCCGCCGGCGAAGGAATGGTTTCGAAACGCCCGGCAACCGGATGCAACGTACTGAGCGCCACCAACACCTCTTGCGGGTCTTTCCCCAGCGCCACCGCCGCCCCGTAAACAGCCAGCAGGTTATAGGCATTGAATTTACCCACAAACCGCACGAACACCTCGCGGCCGTTCACTTCCAGGTCGGTACCCTGGATAAGCGATTCGATAATTTTCCCCTTGAAATCGGCCAACGTACGCAACGAATACGCCAACTTCTTCGCCGCCGTATTCTGCAACATCACCCAACCCGACTTATCGTCGGCATTGGTCAGGGCGAAAGCCCCGGCCGGCAAATCGTCGAAAAATTTCTTTTTGGCTTTCAGGTAAGCCTCTACCGTTTTATGATAATCCAGGTGGTCGCGGGTAAGGTTCGTAAAAATCCCCCCGTCGAACTCCAGGCCGCTGATACGCTTCTGGTCGATGGCGTGCGAGCTGGCTTCCATAAATACATACTCACAGCCGGCTTGCACCATTTCCGCGAGCAAGGCATTCAGCTCCAACGGGTCGGGCGTAGTATGCGTAGCTTTTACCGGCCGGCCGTCGATGTAATTGCATACCGTAGAAAGCAATCCGGCCTTATGCCCCAATCGGCGGAACAGCTCGTAAAGCACGGTAGCGACCGTGGTTTTGCCGTTCGTACCGGTTACTCCTACCAACGTAAGGTTACGCGAAGGGTAGCCGTTCCATGCCGAAGCTAACCTGCCCAGCGCATCGGCCGAATCTTTTACCTTTATATAAGTGCAATTTTCTTCCTTTTTATCCGGGAACTGCTCGCATACCACCGCAGCGACTCCTTTAGCTACCGCCGCCGGAATATAAGCATGTCCGTCGACAGCCGTTCCACGCACGGCAACAAATACAAAGCCGTTCTCCACTTTCCGCGAATCGGATTGTATTCCTGTTACCGGCCTGTTTACCTGCCCGGTTGTTTCCTCTATTTCAAGCGCCTGCAAAAGCGCCTGCAAATCTCTGTTATTCATTTTTTATCATTTAAGCGTCAATGTTACGGTTTGCCCCTTTACCACGGTACGTCCCGGCGGGATATTCTGCGCCGTTACCCGGCCCACACCGGATAAAGCCACTTTCAATCCCGCGCTTTCAAGTAAAAATACGGCATCTTTCGCCCCCATACCGGTTACGTTCGGAACCAGGCCCGCCCGTACCGGAACGTCTTTCACCAACACGTCTTCGTCGCGCCGTTCGGCAGCCACCCAGCCGGTTTCCACAGCAGCATCGTCGTAATCGATATCCAACTCGTCCATCACGTATTCGAGCGCTTTACAATCGCCCCCTTTTACGGCGGGTACTTTCCGCGCCAACGTATCCTCGGGCAAATCTTTTGGACGGAAAGAAAACGTACTCGCATAAATCTTTTCGGCGATATTCCGGCACACGCCGCCCGACATCGTACCACCGGAGGGGTAACCGATTCGCGGACGCCGAATCACGACGATACAGGAATATTTCGGATTATCGGCCGGAAAATAGCCGCAGAAAGCCACCTGGTGGCTCACTCCGTTCGCTTTATAGCCGGCCTTTCCCTGCGAAATCTGGGCGGTACCCGTTTTCCCGGCAATCCGGATTACATCCGAGTACACCGCTTTCCCGGTACCTTTTTCCACCACCCCGAGCAACATTTCCTTAATTTCGGCCAGCGTTTTATCGGAACAAATAGAAGGGTTTATTACCCGCGTAGAGAAAGACTCGACCGTTTTGCCGTTCCGGGCGATGGAACGGGTAAACATCGGCCGCACCATCTTGCCGTTATTGGCTATCGCATTGAAAAACGTAAGCGTATAAATAGGCGGTATTCCCGTTTCGTAACCGAACGACATCCACGGCAACGTGGTTTTCGACCAGGGATTGGCTTTGTCTTTGGGCGGACGTATCTTGGCCTGTCCGGCACCCGGTATCTCCAAATCAAGCGGCTCCGCGAGCCCGATGCGGTACAACCCCTCCACATATTTCTGCGGATTCTTTTCGTATGCTTTCAAAATCAGCTTGGCTACGCCGATATTCGACGAGTACCAAATCGTTTGGGCGGCCGAAATGCGGTGATACCCGCCGTGATTGGCATTATGGTCGGTCATTCTCGCTCCTTTATACATAAAAATACCGTTCCCCACATCCACCGTATCGTTCGGCGTAACCACTCCGTCTTCGAGCGCCACCATCATCGAGGCCACCTTAAAAGTAGACCCCGGCTCCGTTTCGTCGGCCACCGCATGGTTTTTCGTTTCGCCGTATACCCCTTCCCGGATACGCGCCATATTGGTAATCGCCTTGATTTCGCCGGTTTCCACCTCCATCACCACGGCGGTACCCGACTCGGCGTCGATTTCTTTCAACTTGTCGGTAAGCGATTTCTCGGTAATGTCTTGTATAGTGATGTCGATGGTCGTATACACATCGCAGCCGTCTACCGGCTCTATCTCCACCACATTCGTCCAGCTTCCGCCCACCCGGCGTACCGAGCTCAGCCCCGGCGTTCCGCGGAGCAACGTATCGTATTGCAGTTCCAGCCCGTTTTTTCCCTGCGTAGCCCAGCCGTCGTGTATCTCGCCATACGTATCGCCGATGGTACGGAAGGCAAGCGTACCGAAAGGATGGTGCCGCTGCACCATTTGCTTGGTATAGAAGCCGCTTTTATACCGGCTCAAACGCAAAAAAGGATAGCGGCGAATCTCTTTCAAGTCTGAGTACGACACTTTCCCCTCGTATAACGGGAACTGGCGGCTCTTGCTTTTCAGCCCGCGCCGGATGTATTCCTTATAAGCTGCCTGGGAACGTTTTTTGAATTTGCGCGACAAATAATAGCATAACGAGTCGAGATTGTCTTTTTTTCCTTTCAGCAGGGTATCGAGCGCAAAGCCGTCGGCACGGAAATCCAGGTACAGGTAATAACGGGGCACACTGGTAGCCATCAGCTTGCCGTCGGCCGAATAAATATTTCCCCGGCCCGGAAGTACCAGCCGGTTGGGCCGTTTCTGGCTTTCTGCCACTTTTTCCCACAACTCCCGTTCCACGAAAGCCGTTTTGAACGTACACCACAAAATACCGGCTACCACCACGCCCAACGCCAGCACCACGAGGAAATAATAAAGCAGCGTCCGGTTCGTTTTCAATTCGCCTGTGTCACCCATACCTGCCTATTTATATAGTTCGAAAGGCGGCGTTTTCGCCACTTCCAATCCGAGATTATTCTGCTCTATCAGCACCTCTACCTGCGACTGCCGGCTGTTGCCGGTAAGCTCGGACGATACGGAAAGCGCTTCGAAACGTACGTCGCGCAATTGTTGTTGCAGCCTGTCGATTTCCTTGAGCTTCTGCATACATGAGTACCGGTTCCCGATAAAAAAGAAAATCAGCACCACGATAAGCACTAACATACGGGTATGCTTCACGATGAAATCCTCTTTCAGGATACCGCCGCCCAGCACATACAAAAGGGAGAAGCGTTTCTCCTTTTTCCGCGTTCTTGTTTGTCGCTTTTCTTCCATACCGCTTACCACCGTTCTTTATATTTTTTCCGCAATCCGCAACTTAGCGCTTCGCGAGCGCGGATTAGCCGCTACTTCGTCGGCAGAGGGAACAATCACTTTGTTATTAACCAACCGGAAAGGACTTTGTACGTTCCCGAAAAAATCCTGCTCCGCTTTGCCTTCGAAATTACCGGTTTTCAGGAAGTTTTTCACCAGCCGGTCTTCCAGCGAGTGATACGTAATCACCGACAGGCGGCCACCCGGCTTCAGTACCGCGAGCGCCTGACGAAGCATTTCCTTTAATGCCTGCAATTCGTTATTCACTTCGATGCGTAACGCCTGGAATACCTGCGCCAGGAATTTCTTTTCCTTGTCGCGACTGGTAAAAGGACGCACGATTTCCAGAAAATCCCCGATGGTTTGCACCGGCTTTTCCGCCCGCGCCTTGACCAAAACGGAAGCGATTTTCCGCGCATTTCTCAATTCGCCGTACAAGTATAACACGTCGGCCAATTGCTCTTCCGGATACGTGTTTACGATTTCGGCAGCCGTTTTTCCGGCCCGGGTATTCATGCGCATATCCAGCGCCCCGTCGAACCGGAAGGAAAACCCGCGCGTTTCATCGTCGAAATGATGGGAGGATACGCCCAAATCGGCCAGGATGCCGTTTACTCCGCTTTCTCCGTAATACCGGAGGAAATTAGCCAGGTACCTGAAGTTGCTCCGTACGAACACGAAACGGGGGTCGGCAATGCTGTTCCGCTCGGCATCCGCATCCTGGTCGAACCCGTACAACTTCCCGCCTGGACCCAGCCGGCGCAGGATTTCGAGCGAATGACCTCCGCCGCCGAAGGTAACGTCTGCATAAACGCCCTCCGGATGTACGGCAAGCCCGTCTACGCTCGGCCGGAGAAGTACCGGTACATGATAACATTCGTTTTTTTCTTCCATTCCTCGCGTGTTTTACTTCGAACAGCGTGTAAATAACTTCTTTACCTATTTCAATTAGCGGGTAAAAGTAAACATTTCCCAACTTCTGAACCAATATTTAACGGAAAAAGTAGGAAAAAGTTTTCAACACATTATACACACCGGTAAAAGATAGTAGTACAGAACATTAAATAGGGAAATTTAAAATAAAAGTAGAAGGTACGGAAAAGGGCGCCCAAGCGAAAAGAATGCCGGGATACGCCCCCGGAACAGCATAAAATACCGGCGAAACCGCCAAAAAAAAACCGGTCATCCGTTTGTCATCCGGTTTTTAAGCATATATTTGCAATCTACAATGATTTCGTAATATGGCACAAGAGCATACGGCACAGATAGACCTCAAACGCGTCATCCAGCAAAAAGCGCTGTCGGTGGCCGGGAAAATTCCCGGTTTCGTACTAAACTATTTGATTCGCACGATTCACCAGGAGGAACTGAATGAAATCTTACGCCTGTATCGCGACAAGGAAGGGGTCGACTTTATGGTGGAGTTGCTTTCGTATTTCGATTTGACGCTCGACCTGGTAAACGAGGAAAACATTCCTTCCGCCGGCCGGTTCACTTTCGCCTCGAACCATCCGCTGGGCGGACTCGACGGCATTTGCCTGTCGGCCGTTATCGGACGGAAATTCGACGGGCGCATCAAATATCCCGTAAACGATTTGCTTTTGTACCTGACCAACCTGCAACGCATCTTCGTGCCGGTAAACAAACACGGCTCGCAGGGCAAAGACGTGGCACGGCTACTGCACGAAGCATACGAATCGGACAACCAGATTATTACCTTCCCGGCGGGATTGTGTTCCCGGAAAACGAAAGGGAAAATAGTGGACCCCGAATGGAAGAAGTCGTTTATACAGAAAACGGTGGAATACCGGCGCGACCTGATTCCCGTTTATTTCGACGCCTCCAACTCTTCGTTTTTTTACCGGTTGGCCAATCTCCGGAAAAAACTCGGAATCAAGATGAACTACGAAATGATTTACCTGCCCGACGAAATGTTCAAAAGCAAACATAAAACCTTTCGCATCCATTTCGGCGAGCCGATTCCCTGGCAAACGTTCGACCAAAGCAAATCGCCGGCCGAATGGGCGGCCTGGGTAAAGGATTTAGTTTACAAACTCCCGGATAAATAACACCTTACATATGCAAGACATCATTAATCCGATAAACAGGTCTTTACTGAAGGCCGAATTAACCAAAGAAAGATTGCTCCGGAAAACAAACAAGTCGAGCAATGAAATTTATATTATCACCACGCACGAGGCGCCGCACGTGATGCAGGAAATCGGACGGTTGCGCGAAATCGCGTTCCGTTACTACGGCGGGGGCACCGGCAAGCCGGTCGACATCGACGAGTTCGATACGATGCAGGATGCCTACCGGCAATTGATTGTGTGGGATGCGGAGCATGAGCAAATCCTGGGCGGTTACCGTTTCCTGTGCGGCTCTGACGTAAAAACGGACGCAAAAGGAAAGCCCCAGCTCGCCACCTCACATTTATTCGATTTCTCGGAGAAGTTCGTTCACGAAATACTGCCGTTTACGGTAGAACTGGGCCGTTCGTTCGTAACGCTCGAATACCAGTCGACGCGGGCGAGCAGCAAGGGGTTGTTCGTGCTGGATAACCTGTGGGACGGGCTGGGAGCGCTATCGGTTATCGACCCGTCGCTGAAATATTATTTCGGGAAAGTAACGATGTATAACACATACAACCCGGAGGCGCGGAATATGATTCTGTACTTTCTACATCTGCATTTTCCCGACCCTGATTGCCTGGTTACGCCTATCCGGCCGCTCGAAACGCATACAGACCTGGAAAAGATGCAGGCGCTGTTCCGGTACGATAACTTCAAGGATAACTACAAGGTGCTGAACCAGGAGGTACGGAAGTTCGGCATCAACGTGCCGCCGCTGGTAAATGCGTACATGAGCCTTTCGCCTAAGATGCGGGTGTTCGGCACGGCTATCAACGACGAGTTCGGCGATGTGGAGGAAACGGGTATTTTAATCGCCGTAAACGAAATACTGGAAGAGAAAAAAAAGAGGCATATCGAAACCTATTTGATGGAAGAGGGACAGAGTACGCATTTAATTAAAGGATAACATAAACCCTGTACACAGAGGCCCAGGGAGGAAAAGTAACGCATAAGCGTATGCCCGTTCGTTACTTTTCTTCCCTGGGCTTTTTGTACGGAGTTTCGGTAAATAAGAACTTTTTCCCGGCTTACCCGGATAAACCCGGTTTCAGGCTGTCCTTTTTATCCGTTCATCGCCATGAAAACTGTATCCTTAGCTTGCGGATACAGTTTTTATCCACATAAAATTGGGTTTCGTTCAGCATAAAAAAGAATAAATCCGGTGAACGAATCGCTTTAAAAAAAGGGATACTGTTTTTATCTTGTGTTTTCAGTTCGGATTCCCCCGTCCGGGCCGTTAAACCTCGTTTCAGGGGGAATGCTTAAAGATACGATACAGGCAATTGATTGAGGAATAATCAATCGCCTGTATCGTATTATTTCCGGAATATCCTTTTGTATCCCACAGGAAAACCGCCCTTATTTTTTAGGAATCAATAGCGTAACTCCCACAGGATAATGGTCGGAAAGGTAATCTGTTTCGGGGGTATGGTAAATCATTCCCTCCACGCACAACGGACGCAGTGCGTCGGAAACCAGGATATAATCGAGCCGCTCCCACTGTTGCCGTACCGCCTCGCCTTTCGGCGTACTTACCAAAATACGGGTGGGATACGAATAACGCTCCGCCCCGGGCACATACGAATGTCCCGTGTCGTGCAACGAAGCCGCCAGAAAAGTAGAAATCACGGAATATTCGAAACAGCCGTTATTTAGGTTCCGGCCGCTATCTTTCCGCTCGCAATCGCTCGTTACCATCGCCTTCATCAGTTGGAGGCGGGTTTCCATTTGTTCGGCATCGAAAGGCGAATGAGCATTCAAGTCGCCCATTACCAAACATTTCTCCAGGTTTTTTTCCTTTATATAAGCTACGATATTATCCGCTTCCCGCTTGCGTGTACGCCAATCGGAAGGATTGAGGTGGGTAGCGAGAAAATCCATCCCGTACGCGCGGCAATGCAGCAATCCGTGGCCGTATCCTTCGACCCGTTTCTCCATTACTTCCAGCGGCGCATTCGAAGTAATCCCCACCGGATACCCTTCTTCTTTCACAATCGCCACATAGGGATGACCATAGGCAGCAGCCAGCTTTTTGAGGTCAGCCTCGGTAAAACCGCACAGCTCGTCGAGCGCCAGCACATCCGGCGCCTGTTTCTTTATCCATTCGGCAAAACGGCTCATCCGGTCGCGGTCACGCAACCGGTCGAACCCGTCCAGGATATTATACGACATAATCTTAACCTTCTGCCGGTCGGTGCGCCAATCGCGCTCGGCGGCACTCTTCCCTTGCGCTTTCGCTCCGGCAGCGAAACAAACGAGCAACAACCAAAAAATCGCTCTGTGAATTTTTTTGTGTTCCATATATCAACTGATTACATTAAAAGCAAGCCACTCCTGGTGTATGCAACCCGATAACCGGAAAGGTTAGGGATACGCACCCGGCTTTTTATTCGGTTTCGCATCCGAGAACGGCAACAGGCATATTGTTGTATTGCCAATCGCTTCTCAGACTTTGGTCCATTCGCGCGCACATTGTTCGAGCGCTTCGTACCACGCTTCGCCGAACTTACGTACCAACGGTTCTTTCAGGAATTTATATACGGGTACTTTTTCGCGGCGCCCCAGCACTTCGGCCGCTTTACATACTTCCCACCGGTGGTAGTTCACAGCGGTAAAAGACGGGTATTTCGTCAAACGCACGGGGTATAAATGGCACGAAACCGGTTTGTAAAAATCGGTTTTGCCTTCGCGGTAAGCCTTTTCGACGGCGCATTGGCATACTCCCTTTTCAGCAGCGCAGGTAAACACGCAATTCTTTCCGCCCACGATAGAGGTAACCAGGTCGCCGTCGGTGTCGACATAGGCTACCCCTTGCTGCCTGATTACTTCCTGCGCCTCGGCCGACAGGTCGTTCCAGATAAGGGGCAAGACTTCTTCCAGCTGGGCTACCTCTTCTTCTTCCAGCGGAGCGCCCGATTCGCCCTCGATGCAACACTCGCCTTTGCATTTCGACAAATCGCATATAAAATAACGTTCTATCAGGTCGGTGCTCACCACCGTATCTTCAATCTGAATCATCATATCTTCATACCGTTAAAATCCATACAACACCTGGGGAGGAAACGCATTCTTCCAACTGCCGGCAAAATAAAAAAACAAACACAGGGAAGCCGTACCGCACCGCTTACTTATCGAAATGAACAAGTAAACTTTTGTGCTCCGCCACGCTCTGTGTCCGTTTTACTATCTACTATCCCGTTACCGGGAAAAGGAATATCAAATCAATGCCTTGCCGGTCATTTCGGCCGGTTGGGGCAAGCCCATGATTTTTAAAATCGTGGGTACGACGTCGGCCAGGATACCGTCGGCCACCTTCGCGTCTTTGTTCCCGGAAACATACACGCAGGGAACCGGATTCAACGAGTGGGCCGTATTCGGGGTACCGTCGGCATTCACCGCATTGTCGGCATTTCCGTGGTCGGCGATGATAATCGTTTCGTAACCGTTGGCCTTTGCCGCTTCCACCGTATCTTTCAGGCATGCGTCGACTGCTACCACGGCTTTTTCGATGGCTCCGTATACGCCGGTATGACCCACCATATCGCCGTTGGCGTAATTTACCACGATGAAATCGAATTTACCCTTGTTGATTTCGACAACGAGCGCGTCTTTCACTTCGTAGGCGCTCATTTCGGGCTTCAAATCGTAGGTAGCTACCTTGGGTGACGGAACCAGGATGCGGTCTTCGCCTTCGTAGGGAGCTTCGCGGCCGCCGTTGAAGAAGAACGTTACGTGCGCGTACTTTTCGGTTTCGGCGATATGCAATTGCTTCAGTCCTTTCGAAGCGATGTATTCGCCCAACGTATTGTTTACGTTTTCCTTATCGAAAAGGATGTGTACATCCTTGAAGTTGGCGTCGTACGGTGTCATACAGAAATACTGCAATCCCGGCACCGTGTGCATGCCGGCTTCGGGCATATCCTGCTGGGTAAGCACAACGGTAAGCTCCTTGGCGCGGTCGTTGCGGTAGTTGAAGAAAATCACTACGTCGCCTTCTTCGATTACGCTTACCGGCTTTCCGTTTTCAACGTGTACGATGGGCTTTACAAACTCGTCGGTTACGCCGGCATCGTACGAAGCCTGCATAGCGGCTACCATATCTTCGGCAGGCGTTCCCTTGCCGCTTACCAGCAAATCGTAGGCTTCTTTTACCCGTTCCCAGCGTTTGTCGCGGTCCATAGCGTAGTAACGGCCGATGATGGAGGCGATTTTACCGCCTGTTGCGGCCAGGTGCTTTTCGAGTGTTTCGATAAAGCCTTTGCCGCTCCTGGGGTCGGTGTCGCGGCCGTCCATAAAGCAGTGTACGCAGGTGCGGCTGACGCCGTATTCTTTCGCAATGTCGGTGAGTTTCATCAAGTGCTCCAGCGAGCTGTGTACGCCACCGTCGGATACGAGGCCCATCAGGTGGATTTGCTTGTTGTTTTCTTTGGCATACGAGTAAGCGCGCTTGATTTCGGGGTTTTCGAGGATGGAATTGTCACGGCAAGCGCGGTTAATCTTCACCAAATCCTGGTAAACGATACGGCCGGCGCCGATGTTGAGGTGTCCTACCTCGGAGTTTCCCATTTGTCCGTCGGGCAAGCCTACGTTTTCGCCGGAGGCCTGGAGCTCGGAACAGGGATAATTTTTCAGCAGAGCGTCCCAGTAAGGGGTGGGAGTATTGTAAATCACGTCGGCTTTCGAGCGGTTGCCGATGCCCCATCCGTCGCAGATGATAAGGAGTGCTTTTTTGCTCATAATGTTCATGTATTTAGTTTGTACTTAGCTCTCGGAGCGGTTGCAAAGATACTAATTTTCCGCTGAATTCCGTTCACGAAAAATCAGTACTTTTGTTTATCGGATAAAACGGAGCCAGGCTATCCCCGGCATATCCCGGCAAGTTTATTTGTGTATTCGGGTTGCACTGCTTTTCTTCGAAAAGAGAAGATAGGCGGCGCCTTGGCATAATCAAAGCGGGCTTGCTTCTGTGCCCGGCTTGCACTACTTTTCTTCGAAAAGAGAAGATAGGCTGCGCCTCGGCATAATCAAAGCAAAGCTTTGCTTCTGCCCTCGGCTTGCACTATCTTTGTCTCCCGAAGATTCGGAAACAGGGGTATCCCGGCATAATCAGGCCCGACTTGCGTTATCCCGGGAAAAGAAAATCACATTAATCACTGAAAATCAAAATGGAAAAGAAATATTACGATGAAGAATTCGGCACAATCCTGATTCGCCGGAGCGAAAAAGCGCGCAGTTATATCCTGAAAGTAAAAGACGGAAAGGTTTCGGCTACCTTTCCCTGGCGGGGGAGCGAGAAAATATTGCTCGACTTTCTCGAAAAGAACCGGCCGCGCTTGCGCGAGCAGCTCAAAACACGGCCGAAGCTGGTATACGACGAAAGTACGGACATTCAAACACTTACCTTTTCGATACATATCTTCCGCACCGACCGCGATAACTTTTACCCCACCCTCAAAGACGGGGTGTTACATATCGCCTGCCCGAAACAGACCGATTTCCGGGAAGAAGCGATTCAGTGCGTATTGCGCCTTATCGTACAACGCACGTTACGGGCCGAAGCGAAACGGTTCCTGCCCGACCGGCTGCGGCAACTCGCCTTGCAACATGGGTTCGTGGTGAACGGCATCCGCATACAGGCCAGCCGTTCCCGCTGGGGAAGTTGCTCGGGCTATAAAATGATTAACTTGTCGTTGTACCTGATGCAGCTCCCGTTGCACTTAATCGACTACGTGCTGCTGCACGAGCTGTGCCACACGCAGGAAATGAACCACGGCAAACGGTTCTGGGAGCTACTCGACGGGGTAACGGAGAACCGGGCGCTGGCGTTACGGAAGGAGCTGAAGGGGCAGACGATGTTACCGTAGTTGTTCCGCGCACGGAATACCCGCTATGATTCAAATCCCAATGAAATTTCAGGAGGTAAGAGATTTTACCTGAAGTAAACGGTCAAAATAATACAGAGCCACGACATTTCAGCCGCAGCTCCGTATCCATCCGCTTACCGCTTTTTCGCACGGCGCACTTTCCGCTTCACATACCCCGCCGCGAGCGCGAGCGATGTAAGGCATACCGCCGTACCGCCCAGCATCAGCCCCCACATCGCGCTATTCCACGCAACCGGACAGTTCACCAGCCAGGGGATATTGAAACTATGCAGCGCCGGATACATCCAGTGCCTATACCGGACATCGCGATTCACGTACCGGTAAGCCCCCGAAGCCGGGTCGATATAATACGTACTGGCAGCCTCGTCGGCCACCGCAATCCGGTATACCGGAAGCGGGAGCGCGTGTTTCCGCGACACATAATACGTATCGAACCCCGTAAGCCATTCCGTACGCAAAGGCATATCCTCCCCGTGGATATGCCGCACGGCATCCGTTACCTGCTTTTCGGTCAGGCACAGCGGAGTTACCGTAGCCACCGAAGCATCCACCGTATATTCACCTCCACCGGTACGCACCCGGTACAAAGGTGTACCGTTAAAACTGCCCCATTCGATTTCCTTCAGGCCGGGATAGGCAGCCGCCAACTCCCGGTAATCGAGCCGGTACGCCTCCGGAACAACCGTATTGCCCCGCAAGATACCCCGCACGTCATACTCCGTACGGGCCGACGAAAACCATTTCGGGATACTCGCCAGCGACATCAATCCGCTGAACGTCCAGGTAAGTACGAATACGCCGAACACCATCCCCGTAACATAATGCCAGCGGAACCAGCGCTTCCGGTAGGGCGAAACAAACGGTTTCCCGCGCCGTACGGCCATCCGGAACGTCCGTATCCCCCGATAAAAGCCGGCCAAGGTTACCAGGCAACCGATAGCCGCCAGCACGATAACCGTCCAGCCCCAGGTATCCGCATCCTGCCGGAGCCAGGTAAAATACACCCAGTGCGGAATAGCCCCGAGCCACGCCCAGAAACGGCTGCGGGCATCCGTAAACTGCAACGCCGCGCCGGTACGCGACGAAACATACAATTGATGCTTCGCCTCGTCGGAAAAATAAAATTTGTAGATAGGAAACTCCTTCCGCAGCGCGTTGAACGGAATCCACTGCTCCAACGAATACAACGTATCTATCCGGGCTACGGCAGCGCTACACCAAAGCGCCGCCACCTCACCGGGATGCGGAACGGTATCCGGGGGGATTACCCGGAGCGTGCCGGCTTCGACCGCATACTCCTGCACACCGGTACGGATACGGAACACGGTTTGCCCCAAATACCGGTGGAGCGTAATTGCGCGGATTGCCGGGCTATCCGGCACCTGTGCCAACACCTCCGGCAACGAAGGCAACGGCAGGGCGAGCGCCTCTTTCCGCGCCAGCCGGTCGGCCGCGCCGATACGGGGAAACGTATGGTAAATCATAACGAACCCCGACAGGAACCAAACTGAAAACAGGAGCGAGAGCAGCACGCCTCCTACCCTATGTATCGTACGCATAATCACGGTTAACTTCATCGCTACAAGTTATAAGAAACGGCTACTTCGAAATTACGCGGCATGCCGGGTACCATCTGGTCGCCCAACGACTGGTTGAAATACCGGCAGTCGAACAGGTTATTGACGTTTACCGTGAACCGGATATGGCTTTTCAGTTCGTAAAAAGCGCCTAAATCGGTAAGCCAGTAACTATCGTACGTTTTGGTATTGGCCAGGTCGCGATATACTTTATCGGTATAGCTTACGCTGAGCAGGAAACCCAGGTTTTTAAAGACGCCTTTCGGAACGGTATAATTACCGTATCCGTAAAACGTATTCCGCGGCACCCGTGTTTGGTAATGGCCCGAATTGGTATTCAGGCCGCCTGTAAGGTAACCGGCATACTGCGGGTCGTTCGCCGTACTCATGTGGCGCACCCGGGCGTCGGTAAATCCGTAGCCGGCCGTAAGCGACAACGCAGGAAGCGGGGTAACGATGCACTCCAGGTCGAACCCTTTCGAATCCATCGAGCCTACCTGGCCGGTGATGGTTTTCTCTTGCACAGTTTCGGTAGCGGGAATGGTTCCGAGCGTTTGAGTCGAATTGTTCCGGCGGATATAAAACACACTGGCGTTAGCCTGCAACACACGGTTAAACGTGTACTTGGCGCCCGCTTCGGCCTGGTAACCGGTTTCGGGCTCGAATACTTCTTTATTTTCATCGGGACGGAATTCGTCGCCTTTCGAATCGATATAAATAGTATTGGCGCTATAAAACGTACGAATCGGCGTAAAGAACGAAGCGAACGAGGCATACAGCGACAGTGACGGATGCGGCAGGTAAACGGCTCCGGCCCGGTAAGTAAAGGCGGAATTGCGGATTTGCTGGTAAGCGCCGTGTTCGTCGTACTCGCGTTTGCCGGTAGGCGTGGTGCCTACCGCCTGCATGTACCGGTAAAAGTCGTACCGGCCGGCCAGCATCAACTTCCATTGGTCGTTGATTTCAACCAGGTCTTGCAGGTAAAGGGCGTTCATATAGGTATGCGAAACGTATACTTTTGAAAAAGAGCTGCTCATATACCCCATGCTCTGCGGGTTGTTTACCGGCACTTTCGAATACAAGCCGGGCCCCTGCACGTCGGCGCCCAGCGTATAACCCGTATAACTGTTCCGGTTAAGGGCGGTAAACGAATAGCCGGCCACGTATTTATTGCTTACTTCGCCTATACGGAAAGTGCCGCTCAGGTCGAGTTGGTTATTGACGGTTTTGGCGATATGCGAAAAACGGAGGGGAGATACCAGTTGCACCGAGTCGAGACAAATATACTTTTTCCGGTTGTCTTTTATATAATAGTGTGCATAAACCGGGTCGTCGGTACGCAGGTAGTCGATATCTTCGGTTCCGAAATAATTGATATCGTCGTAGCTGTACGAAAGGTTATCGGTAAGTTTCATGTCCGGGCCGAACGTATGGATGTATTTGGCGGATACGTCGTAGCTCCGGTTTTTCAGGAAATCCGATTCGTTGTTATACCGGGATTTCCGGTTAAGTCCGGGCAACATATCCCCTTTATTCAGGTAGAGCGAACCGTCGGCATTGTAAATATCGGCATCCATCGCGTCGGGCAGCCCGATTTCGGTGGAATAAAAGTCGCGGTTGAAACCGGCGCGCGCCTCCAGCCGGTCGTTCGGGGTAAGTTGTGCGCCTAACGCCAGGTATCCCGAGAAACGTTTCGTGGCGTTATCGCGCCAGCCGTCCTGGTCGGCCAGGTTGAAATTAGCCAGGTAATTCACCGGGCCTATCAGTTTTCCGCCCATTCCTACCGTGGCCTGTTTGTTATCGAAACTGCCGTAGCTTACGCGGGCATTGACCGACGTTTGTTCGGCCGGCGCTTTCCGCACCACATTGATTACGCCGCCTACAGCCGCATTTCCGAACAAAATCGACGAGGGGCCTTTGAGCAGTTCGACCGATTCGGCCGACGACAGGTCGCGGAACGTATAAGAGTTGTTGATGGTGGAGCGTTCGTCGCGCACCCCGTCGATTACAACCGGGGCGTAATCGAAGCCGCGGATGGACAATTGCTGGAAGGCGCCGTAGCTGGTTTGCATCCGTACGCCCGGCAAAAACCGCGCTACTTGTTCGATGTTGCGGATGCCGCGCATCTCTAATGTGCCGGCATCGATTTTATTCATGGAGATTGGTAGGTATTTCAGCGGGGCCGGCAGTTTAAGCATTTCTACGGCCGCTTTTTTCTGTGCCTGTACTGTTACTTCGCCGATATGAAAGGTAGTGTCGGCAAAATTCGTGTAGTCTTCGTGCCTATGTTGGGCTTGCAACCAGGCGGTTGCACAAAGCCCGGCGAAAATCAGAACAGCTTGCAATCTTTTCATCGTGTGCTATTTAATTTGTTAGTGTAAAGAACCGGCCCGTAGCATCCGTATAAGCCTCTCCTTCCCGGTGACGCCGCAGCCGCAGAAACCGCCCTATCCAGGCCGGAGCAGCCGGTACGAACCGGCCGGACACGGCTTTTTTCCTTTCGTGTTTTTACACGATAACGTAACGGCCGGAAAACGGCTGTTTTTTCTTTTTCCTGCGAACGGATGAGTTGTATGCTCTTCTTCCTTTTTCCTGACCCCGGGAATAAAAGAGGATATTGTTGTGTCTGGCAGGTCTCCTGACTTAGCCCGGAGAAGCGGCCTTCCCGTCTTTGTTTCAAGACAGTGGCATGGGGATGCTTCTTCGTTGGGTTTCCCTTTCGGCTGGGAAACGGGCTTTACAGTAGCGGGCACTGTTCCGGATTCGCACCGGATTCCCTTTTCATGCAGGCAACGGAATGTTGTGCATTACCAAGACGGTACAAAGATACTAACTATTTTCATATCCGGTGAGGCTGGCCGTTTTTTTACTACCGGCTGAAAGTACATGACAAAAATTATTTGCAGATAGCAGAGCATAAGAATGAGAATCCGTTCGATTACCAGCTTCCGCCTACCGGGCCCTGAAAAACACTTTTAAAGTTTTGTGAAAGCTGGCTTTCTTGCCTTGGAGAGCAGGTCAGGCCGTTACCACGGTGAAGATGCTTTTTCGCTCGCCGCGTGGGCGTCTGCCGACGGCGCCTACCGGCGGTCTTCATTTTTTGGCTTGACCCAAAA
>JAJBTJ010000166.1 GCA_020860905.1 Parabacteroides sp.
TTTCACACAGACGAGACAACCCGCCGACGCGGATAAAACGGGCAGACGATTTTCCAGATAAAAAGAGCGGCTTTCGGGATGTTATTATTTTTAAGGAAATTAAGGATGAGAAAGATAATTCTATTTGCAACCGTACTATGGGCTGCATGCTGGCAAGCGGAAGCTCAATACGTATCCAAGGTTTGGGTAGCCGACCAGCAAGACGGCACTTACATAAACCCTGTGCTACATGCCGATTACTCCGATCCGGATGTCTGCTCGGCAGGTGAAGATTTTTATATGACGGCTTCCAGCTTCGGTTGCGCTCCGGGCTTGCCTATCCTGCATTCCAAGGATTTGGTAAACTGGAGGTACGCAGGTTACGCATTGAAAGAAATAGAGCCTGTAGCATTTTTCAATTCTCCCCGACACGGCAAAGGAGTATGGGCGCCGTCTATCCGTTACCATAACGGAGAATTCTACATCTACTGGGGCGACCCCGACCAGGGCATCTTCATGGTAAAGACAAAAAATCCCGCCGGCGAATGGGAAAAGCCGGTACTGGTAAAAGCCGGATGGGGAATGATAGACCCGGCTCCCCTATGGGATGAAGACGGGAAAGTGTACCTGGCGCATGCCTGGGCGGGAAGCCGGGCGGCTATGAACAGCATCGTCACCGTATGCGAAATGAACGCTGAAGGCACCCGGGTTATCAGCGAACCGGTATTGGTGTTCGATGGGAACGACGGAACGAACCACACCGTGGAAGGGCCCAAACTGTATAAACGAAACGGGTATTATTACCTGTTCGCCCCCGCGGGAGGCGTAGCTACCGGATGGCAATTGGTGTTACGCTCGCGCCAGGTGTACGGTCCTTATGAAAAAAAGATGGTAATGGCTCAGGGCGATACGGATATCAACGGCCCGCATCAGGGAGCATGGGTGGATACGCCGGCCGGGGAATCCTGGTTCGTCCACTTCCAGGATAAGGCGCTGTACGGGCGTGTAGTCCATCTGAACCCGATGAAATGGGTGAACGACTGGCCTGTGATAGGGGAAGACAAGGATGGTGACGGGTGCGGGGAACCGGTAACCCGCTACAAAAAGCCGGATACAGGGAAGAATTATCCGGTGGAGACACCTGCCGAAAGCGACGAGTTCAACACCCGCCGGTTAGGGATGCAATGGGAATGGCATGCCAATTACCAGGATACGTTCGGCTTTACTTCCGGCCTCGGATTTATCCGTATCTACGGACATGTTCTTTCAAAAGATTTCGTGAACTTCTGGGAAGTCCCCAACCTTTTGCTACAGAAATTCATGGCGGAAGAGTTTACTGCAACCACCCGGTTAAAAATAACTGCCAAAACGGACGGACAGCAATCCGGACTCATCGTAATGGGCTGCGACTACTGTTACATCGGAGTAGAGAAAGCAGGTAACCAGTTTGTATTGAAGCAAGTAACCTGCAAGGATGCGGAGCAAAAAACGCCCGAAACAGTCGTCCGGTTGGTAGAACTTCCCGCCAGCAGGCGCTACGAAGCGGGATTACTGCCTAATTATGAAAGGGAAATCTATCTGCGGGTAAAAGTCGGTAAAGGGGGTATCTGCCGCTTTTATTACAGCCTGGATGGAAAGGAATATAAAACAGCCGGTACGGCTTTCACGGCACGGCAGGGAAAATGGATAGGCGCAAAAGTAGGATTATTCAGTACCGCTCCCCATGGCAAAGAAAGAGGATGGGTAGATGCCGACTGGTTTCGTATCGACAAATAGAAAGAACTGATTATATGAAAACAAAAGGATTATTGTTCGGTGTATGCTTGTGTCTGCTTTCAGCTTGCCACCTACCCGATAAACGAACAGGTATCGATGTGTATGAGGCACTGCACTACTGCAACAATCAGGTACAGCGTACGTTGACCGAACTCAAGGAGGCCGGCGGCACAATCGACTACACCCTGATGCCCCGTAACATCCCGGACAGCCTCGACGCATGGCAGTGCAGAAAAGCGACAAAGGAGGAATGGTGCAGCGGATTCTGGCCGGGGGTTTTGTGGTACGATTATGAATCTACCGGCAAAGGAGCAATCAAAGAACAAGCGGAGAAATTCACCGAATCGTTGAAGTTCCTGTCGCAGATTCCGGCATACGACCACAATTTGGGCTTCCTGGTATTTTGCAGTTACGGCAACGGCTACCGCCTGACACACAATCCGGAATACAAACGAGTGATTCTAAAAACAGCCGACTCGTTGGCAACCTTGTTCAGCCCCCGCGTAGGTACTATACTTTCATGGCCCCGGAACGTAGAAATGTTCGGCGGCCACAACACCATCATGGATAACATGATTAACCTGGAAATGCTTTTCTGGGCAGCTAAAAACGGAGGGAATCCCTATCTGGCGGATATAGCCATATCGCATGCCGACAAAACCATGAAAAACCAGTTCCGTCCGGACTATACCTCTTATCATGTGGCTGTTTACGATACGTTGACGGGAGAGTTTATCAAAGGAGCAACGCACCAGGGCTACGCGGATAACACCCTATGGGCACGCGGACAGGCATGGGCCATCTATGGCTATACCGTAGTTTACCGGGAAACCCTCGACCCGCGCTACCTGGACTTTGTACAAAAGGTGACGGATGTCTATCTGCAAAGATTGCCGGAAGACTATGTGCCTTACTGGGATTTCGACGACCCCCGTATTCCCGACGCTCCGCGCGATGCCTCCGCCGCCTGCGTAACAGCTTCCGCCTTACTGGAACTATCTACCTATCTTCCGGGAAAGAAAGGGAGTGAATATAAAGATGCAGCTATCAGAATGCTGGCGAGCCTGAGTTCAACTCGATACCGATGCGGTAAAAGCAAGCCTGCATTCCTCCTCCACTCTACCGGCCACTTGCCGAACAACTCGGAAATAGATGCGGCTATCATCTATGCTGATTATTACTACCTCGAGGCGTTGATACGATTGAAAAACCTAACCGAAAACAAAGCTGTCGTGTAAAAAACACACTCTCCCTCTTACCGGGTAGGTCGGAGGGGGAGCCTGTTCTTCCACATTTACTATTCCGGGCTTATTTCTTCAACCCTTGCTCTTCGAGCCATTTCACCACCTCTTCTTTCGCTTCAGGCACATTTCGTGCTGCAACCGACGGACCTTTAATCACTTTTGCGTTCTGTTCCATCTCTGCTATTGTTTCCACCGACTGCGAAAAGCGGCTTCCTCCGTGGGTAACAAAGGGAATTACAGTCTTTCCGCTGAAATCATATTCATCGAAAAAAGAATAAATAGCCATCGGCATGTCATACCACCAGTTAGGGTATCCCACAAAGATGATGTCATAATCCTTCAGGTTACTGATATGTGTTGTCAGCCTGGGATGCTGTTTGGCTTCCGCTTCCTTTTTAGCAGCATCAATCAGCGCCCGGTGAGGAGACGGATAGGTACGCTCGGTCTTGATGGCAAACAAATTACCTCCGGTCGCTTCACGGATAAGATGCGCAATGTATTCCGTGTTACCGTAAAGTTTGCCATTCGAAATAACACGGCTGGCTCCGGTGTTGGCATCCGTTCCGTCCGGTTCGGGCCACGTAAAATAAGTTACCAACACTTTACCTCCCACTTGCACTGTGGCCGTATTTTCAACGATAGCAGATTTCACGGGTATTTCCCGGTTATTTTCCGTTTCTGCATGAACCCATAACAGGGCGGAACCCAGCAACGCTACGGCTACGATTCCTGCTTTTTGATAAATCTTTGTCATACTGATTTTTAAGTTTATATATATTGTTATCTCTTTTGCAAAAGTACCGAACCGGATGATTATCGTCTGTAGCTAAATTACAGTTCTTTATACCGATAAATGTATGCCGTCCGGCTTTATCGGGAAATCTTCCCTCTTAAAAAATCGTCCCGGCCACTTTTCTTTCCGAATGAACCGGTGCGACCGTATCGACATCATGAACAAAACTACGCCTTTACTTAGTACACTGCTTCAAAAAAACAGGGACCCCAAATTATTCATCAGGCAGTTCTTCTGGCTGAAACAGCAAGCAGGAAACTTTCTATTTCCGATAAAACGGCATGCGCATCCTTTTCTTTGTAACAAGCTCTTTCCAGCGGACACCAGTCATCGCCATTTCGGTTGCGGATATAGGGGACGATTGTCCGGAAACGCGCCTCCACGCCAGCTTCACGCAATAACATCAAGGCCGACAGGCTGATTACTTCGGCATAGAGCTCCTTCACCCCGCCCAGTAGGGCGAGTGCTGCCGCCGCTTTTCCTATTACCTTGTCTGCCAGCATGGCACCTTTCAGGAAAGTGGCTTCTTCCTTCAGCAAGCCATATAAGTCGGCTACTCCCCGCCGGGTAAAGGTGCGCACATCCGAACCGTTCCTTATTACACAGGAGTAATTTCCCGTACGTAACATTTCTACCAATTCATTCATACCTTATATCGTACCTTGTTTTAATTATTCCACAAAACGGTCTATGCGTTGCAACTGCTCCGGTATCTGTATGTTCTGCGGACAGTGATGCGAGCACTGGTTACAGCCGATGCAATGGTTGGCCTGCCGCAAACGTGATACGCTACGGTCATAGCCCACAAGGAATGCACGGCGTGCCTTTCGGTAGTTCTCATCCTGGCTGCTTTCGGGCACATTCCCTTCGTTCACACATTTATTATAATGTATCAGGATGGCCGGAATGTCGATACCGTAAGGGCATGGCATACAGTATTTACAGTCGTTACAAGGTACGGTGGGATATTTCAACATCAGTTGCGCCGTATCTTCCAGAAACGCCTTGTCCTCATCGGTCAGGGTTTTCAAGGGAGCGTATGTCCGCAGGTTATCCTGCAAATGCTCCATATAAGTCATGCCGCTGAGAACGGTCAGCACACCGGGCCACGTCCCGGCAAAGCGGAACGCCCAGGAGGCTACGCTCCTCTCCGGTTCCCGCTGTTTGAGCAGGGAGAGGATATGTGTCGGAACATCGGACAGGCGACCGCCCAGCAACGGTTCCATGATAATGGCCGGAATGCCTCGCTTGGTCAGTTCGCCATACAGATACTCTGCATCCGTGTTTCGCGGATTGGTTTCTTTGGCATGTTTCCAATCCACATAGTTCAATTGTATCTGTACGAAATTCCATTGAAACTCATCGTGACGGGAAAGCAGGTAATCGAACACCTCGATGTCGCCATGATAAGAAAAACCGAGGTTGCGGATGCGCCCGGCCTCCCGTTCACGAACCAGAAAGTCGAGCATGCCATTCTCCAGATAACGTCCTTTCAGCGCGTCCATGCCTCCCATGCCGATACCGTGCAGCAACAGGTAGTCGATGTAGTCCACCTGCAACTCTTTGAACGAGTTGCGGTACATGGCCGTCGACGCTTCACGGCTCCAACTGCCGGGCGAAAAGTTAGAGAGCTTGGTCGCTATAAAGTAACTGTCACGCGGATGCCGGCTCAACGCGATGCCCATGGCATGTTCGGAACGCCCTTTACAATAAGCCGGAGAGGTATCGAAATAATTCACGCCATGTGCCAGTGCATAGTCTGTCAGGCGGTTCACTGTCGCCTGGTCTATCTCGTCGGCACCTTCGCCGGCGTCGGGTTTGCTTATCGTCGGCAGTCGCATGCATCCGTATCCCAGAAGCGATACCTGGTCGCCTGTGGAAGGGTTGGTGCGATAAGTCATTTTGTCCGTAGGAATTTCGCCCGTGACCGTACTTTCCGGACTGATGTTCCGGCTTGCATTTCCACAACCGTACAAAGCGGCGGTGGAAATGGCAGCTCCCGCTCCGAGCACTTTCAGGAAACTGCGCCGGCCTATTTCTTTTTGTTTCTTTTCCATGATGTTCTCTTTTTTCATTAAACAGTTCTGTGCATTTCGTGCCCTTCCACATAGATGGCGCTGAACGGACGTGCCGGACAAAGATGCTCGCAAGCTCCGCAACCGATGCAACGTTCCACGTTCACTACCGGAATTTCGGGAGAGTCGGATATATCGGGATTGGACGGAACCATCTGAATAGCCCCGACAGGGCAGTGACGGGCACAGTTTCCGCAATCCACGCCATCTGTAAGCGGAATGCAGTTTTTCTTCACCCATACGGCATGGCCTATCTGGATGGCCGACTTATCCGCAACTGTTACCGGCCGGATAGCCCCTGCCGGACAAACGTCGGAACATTTTGTACACTCGGGGCGGCAATAGCCACGCTCGTAAGACATTTCGGGCTGCATCAGTTTCATTAAATCTTTAGAGGGACGGAGCACTTGGTTGGGGCAGACTGATACACACAGTTGGCAGGCGGTACAATGCTGCGCCATATTGCGTGCGCTGAGCGAACCCGGAGGTGTCAGCGGTGTAGCGCGGTCGGGGATTTGCTTGTCCTCTATCTTTGCCAGTCCACCGTCCACGTTCTTTTCCTGCGCCTTCAGCACGGAAGCGGTTGTCAGTACGGCTGTCGCTGTGAGGAAGCTACGGCGGGCATTGTCTATCTGTTCGTCGGTTGCTCTTCTTTGGGTAGACACAACAGTGTCCCCGATAACCGCATTTTTCTTACCGGAAGGATGCACATAGCTGATAGCCCCCTTATGGCAGTTACCGATACAATCCATACATGCTACGCAACGGCTATAGTCTATCGTATGCTCTTTTACATGAATGCACGCCGACTTGCAATTGCAGGCGCAAAGGCCGCAGTTCACGCACTTGGACGTATCAATCACCGGCTTCAGCCACGAATAGTTAGCGAAAAATCCGAGTACGGTACCTACCGGACAGATGGTATTGCAATAAGTGCGCCCGTTACGCCAGGCCAATACAGCGATAACTATAAAAGGAAGGACAGCAATAAGAAAGGTGGAAAGGCTTTTCATCCAGATATCCACCGAATAGAAGGAATAACTGTCAGCGCGTTCCGCCAGATAAGCCAGCCCGTTGTTGCCCCATTGCCACACAGGCTGCAGAAGATTGTTTACCATACGTCCGTAAGCACTATAGGGAGCAAGTAGCGCAACCAATGAGCCCATTTTGGCAACAAACGCCACGATAAACAACCCTAACATGCCATAACGCAGCCAGTTCAGCGCTTTGGAATAACGGTAGCGGTTCTTTTTCCGTTTCTTGCCCAACCAGGCTACTCCGTCCTGAAATACGCCCAACGGGCAAATGACAGAACAATATAGGCGACCGAAGGCCAGTGTCAGGATAATGAGCCCCAACACTACCCCCACATTCAAAGCCAGCAACGCTGGAAAGAACTGGATTTTCGCCATCCATCCGAACCATGCGTGTACCGTTCCCGTGAAGTCAAGAAACAGGAGCGTCACCAAAGTGAAGAACAGAAGAGCAAAAATTAATCTGATTTTTCGTAACATAAGCTATATTATATTTTTCGTTATTCTATCATGCACAAACAGGGTATCCGCCCAAGCTGCAATCGCTTTGTATTTCCTGCTGTGTAGGAAAAATAAACGATTAATGTTTTCATTTTACTGCTGTTTTCTTTCGAGGCATACCGCTGTTTGTGCAAGTAGCCAGAGCAAAACCTGTTCAAGCCAGGCAAGCGGCTATGATACAGAGTATTCTTTTCATGCCGGCAGGGATTTAACGGTACTTACTTCTAAAAACTTTATGCAAAAACAGGGCACTTCAAACGAACAGGAGTTAGATAAATTACGGTTACTTTTACCATTATTACAGATTATCGAGCGTTGCCCGACTACGACGCGTCCAGCCACACCCAGCTAACGGCCGGTAATCGTACAAGCCTATTTCTCCGTTTTTTCCCTCCTTCGTCCGTCCAGCCGGTAACCGGCATCTATACTCATAACAGATAAAAAAATTATACCTTTCCTGCGTTTTAATC
>JAJBTJ010000280.1 GCA_020860905.1 Parabacteroides sp.
CCACTTACCGGCAGAACAAAATACGATGGATTAAAAACAGAAAACAGTTGACTGAAAAAAACGGGAAATGACCGGCTAAAAGAACACAAATACAAACGATGATTTACTGGAAGTATGCATGTTAAACCTTAAAACGGACAGCCTATGGTAAAACCCTTGTAACCTTGAAATCAAAAGCAATAGTGCTGCTAACACTATTGCTCGTTGAAGACGGACAGACCGCTTTCTCACAGCGGACTGTCGAGTAATTATAAAAAAACATACAAATATGAATTATAATTTAATACGACCCAACAAAAAAGGGTGCTATTATTTTATTTTGTGCATTTTATTGTCTGTTCCGGCCTTTTCGCAGGCTATTTCCCACCGGCCGGATAAAAATGTACAACTAACAGTGACCCAACAGAATATTTCGTTAGTAATCCGCAATAAAACCCTCAAGGAAACTTTCGACCGGTTAAGGGAGGTCACGAATTACGTATTTTTATACGATGCGGAAATACTGGAAACTTCGCCCCGCGTCAGCTTAAATGCGGTGAATGCCGGTATAGATACGATACTCCGTGCGCTCGAAAGTCAAACCGGGCTGATTTTCCGGAAAAACGACCATACCATATCCGTGAAGAAGGGAACCGCCCAACCGGCAACGACCGGCTCTTCGCAACAGGCCGTGAAGGTTACCGGTATGGTGGTCGACGAACGGGGCGAACCGGTTATCGGAGCCAATATCGTGGAGGCAGGCACTTCGAACGGAACCATTACCGATACGGACGGGAAGTTTACGCTGACCGTAGCCGGCAACCAGGTTGCCCTCCAGGTGTCGTATATCGGGTATCTTTCGCAAAAGGTCGCGACCAAAGGGAAAAGCAACTTCCGCATCGTGCTGGAAGAAGACTCGCAAAAACTCGATGAAGTGGTAGTGGTAGGTTTCGGCACGCAGAAGAAGGCGAGCCTTACGGCAGCCGTATCGTCGGTCGACATGAACGAAGTGCTGGGGTCGCGTCCGGTAGTTTCGGTGGCCAAAGCGTTGCAAGGGGTAGTTCCCGGGTTGCGCATTTCGCAGGATGTAGGTTCGCCGGGGCAGAACATAAAGTACAATATCCGCGGTGAAACGTCTATCAACGGAGGCGAGCCGTTGGTGCTGGTAAACAACGTTCCGATGAGCATCGAGATGATCGACCCGCAGGATGTGGAAAGCATCTCCATCCTGAAAGATGCCGGCTCAACAGCTATTTACGGGGCGCGCGCCGCATTCGGGGTAATCCTGATTACTACGAAAAAGGGCGAACGTAACCAGAAGCCGGTGTTCAACTACAACAACAACTTCTCGTTTTCGAGCCCCTTCGCACTTCCCGAAAAGGCCAGCCCGCTCGAAGAGCTCGGCGCTTACGAGAAGATGAACTGGTCGGGCAACAATTATGTTGACGGGACGAACCTGGTGCAGTGGCGCGAATATATGAACGATTATCAATTGCATCCGCAAAACTATCCCGACGGTTATTTCTACGACGATACGGGTAACCTGTATTAGTTCGCCGAGAACCAGGGATTCAAGGATATGATGGCCAAGCACGGTTTCCAGCAAAACCATAATGCTTCCGTTTCGGGCGGTACCGACAACTCGAGGTATTATGTGGGGCTGGGATATACCAACGAAGACGGTATCTTGATTACCGACAAAGATTCGTACGAAAGGATGAACGCTTCGGCGTATTACGAAATCGACCTGAAGCCGTGGCTTACCACCAAGGTGGATTTGCGGTATGCCAATTCGAACCGTTCGCAGGTGGAGCACGGAGGACGTGAAACGGTATGGAGCCGCGTTTTCTCTCTTCCTTCGTATATCAATTATCACAAAGACACGTACCTGTGGACTGACGGGAAGGAGTATCCTTACGAGTCGTCGCGGTCGTATCTTCTCAACAATCCGGCTACCGAGTACGGCAACGACGACTTGCGCCTTTTCGCCTCGGTCGTGCTGCACCCGTTGAAAAACCTGAACATCACCGGCGAATATACGTTCAACACTACGCACAACCGCAAGAAAGATTATATCCGTTCGTATCCGTACGTTTCGTCTTTCTTGCAAGAAACCCGGTGGAGCGCTGCGCAGTCGTCGTTCGCTTCGAACAACGATTATTCGAAATACAATGCTTTCAATGTGTATGCCGATTACGGGTTTAGCCTGAATCAGGCGCATAACTTCTCTTTTATGGCCGGTTTCAACCAGGAACTTTATTATTCCGAGAGCCGCGAAATATCCAACACGGGCGTTGTACTGGATAATTTGCCTTCGCTTTCGGGCACGTCAGGCATCCCGAAGGTGAAAGATATTTACCAAGAATATGCTATCCGGGGCGGATTCTACCGCATCGGCTACGATTACATGGGCAAATACCTGTTCGAAGCCAGCGGCCGCTATGACGGTTCGTCGCGTTTCCCGAAGAAAAGCCGTTTCGGGTTCTTCCCGTCGTTCAATGTGGGCTGGAGGGTATCGGAAGAGAAATTCATGGAGCCGCTCAAAAAGGTGGTATCCAATTTGAAACTCCGCGGAAACTGGGGCGAAATCGGCAACCAGGTGTTGTTGAAATCAGACAACACGCCCGATAATTATCCCTATATCCCGGGCATGTCGATCGTTTCGGACTACAAGGGGTGGATTCTCGACGGGCAGCAAGTGCTTACGTTCAACTCGCCCGGGCTGGTAAATCCTAGTTTTACGTGGGAAAAGGTGCAAACGTTGGATATAGGGCTCGACTTGGGATTGTTCGGCAACCGTTTGGCCGCTACTTTCGATTGGTATCAGCGTAAAACTCTCGGCATGCTCTCGCCGGGTTTCCAACTGCCCGACGTGGTAGGAGCGGCAGCGCCGAAAGAGAACACGGCCGACTTGAAGAATAACGGATGGGAACTGAAACTGGATTGGCAGGATCATGTCGGCAGCGTGGCTTACCGGGTGGGGTTCAACCTGTACGATTCGCATGCGAAAATCACCAAATACGATGATAACTCTACTTGCACCCTGTTCGATAAAGACGGCAACGCCATGCACTACGAAGGGCAAGAAATCGGCGAGATATGGGGCTACGTTACCAAATGGCTTGCCCAGGAAGACGATTTCAATGCCGACGGCTCGCTGAAAGAGGGGCTGTATAAAGGCAAGTATCTTACCCAACTTTATCCGGGCGACGTGTTGTACGAAGACCTCGACGGCGACGGCGAAATATGGGGTGCCGACAATACGAAACTCAAACCGGGCGACCGCAAGGTAATCGGCAACAGCACGCCACGCTACCAGTACGGCATCACCGGAGGGGTAAACTGGAAAGGATTCGACTTGTCGTTTATTTTGCAGGGAGTAGGCAAGCGCGACCTTTGGAATACTACCATGTTGTGGCCACAAACCAGTTGGGGAGCCAACTACAAAAGTACACTCGACTTCTGGAGCCCTGATAATACCGGCGCTTTCTTGCCGCGTGCCGAGGCGAACAACAGGAAGAATACCTCGGAAAACCATTACACCCAAACCCGCTACCTGCGCGACGGCTCTTTCTTGCGCCTGCAGAACATAACGCTGGCTTACACGCTGCCCCGGCAACTGATAAGCCAGGTGGGATTAACCCAGGTAAAGGTGTACGTTTCGGGCGAGAACCTGTATACCTGGGATCACTTGCCGAAGGGGCTCGACCCCGAAATCGGAAGATGGGATTATCCGTACATGAAGAAAATATCGTTTGGTGTTAACCTCTCATTCTAAAATTAAGCGTATGAAATATAAATATTTAACCTTGTTATCTGTGCTGGTTGGGCTGGCTGCGAACTCGTGCAACGACAGTTTCCTGGAAAGGTATCCGCTCGATACGCCTACCGAGGCTTCGGTATTCATCAGCAACGAGAATTTCAAGAATTATGCTTGGTCGCTTTACGAAACGCTTCCGAGCCTTTATAGTAAAGATAACGACGGGGCTACCGATGTGCATACCGATAATATTTCGGTTAACTGGGAACGCAACACCGGCGAATCGAGCTGGATACGTGGCAACGTAGCCGTGCCTACTACCAGCAACGACCAGCCGTGGAGTTACTATACGTTGATACGCAAGGCCAACCTGATGCTCGATAATATCGACGCCCCGCAAAGCGAACTGAGCAACGCGGAGAAAAAGCACTGGCGCAGCGTGGGACTGTTTTTCCGTTCTTTCCGGTATTTTACCATGTTGTCGGCCTACGGGGGCGTGCCCTGGATCGAGCATGTTCTCGATTCTTCTTCTCCCGAAGCGAAAGCGCCGAGGGATTCGCGCGACTTGGTGGCCGGGAACATCCTGCGCGACCTGAAGTATGCCGAAGAGAATATCGGCGAGAGCGACGGCAACAATACCATCAGTGTGGATGTGGTGCAGGCGCTTCTTTCGCGTTTTACTTTGTTTGAAGGTACCTGGCGGAAATACCACGGGTTGGAGGATGCCGGCAAATACCTCGAAGAATGTGCCAGGGTATCTAAAGAGTTGATCGATAAGCACCCGGCGCTACATCCGAAATATGACGACCTTTTCAATTCAATCGACCTGAAGGGGGTGGAGGGCGTGCTGCTGTATAAAGAGTATAATTTTGCCCTTTCGATTACCCACCGTACCGGGGTGGGGGTGATGACGAACTCGCGGAAAGCGATTTTCGATGTTACCAAAGATATGGTTGACTGTTATTTGTGCACCGACGGACAAACGCGCTGGTCGAGCCCGCTTTACCAGGGTGAAACGGATTTGTATAAAGAGTTTGCCTCGCGCGACCGCCGTTTGTGGTTTTGTGTGGCTGTTCCGTTTATTATCGACAAGGGGCCCGGCGGCTGGGACATCGGTTGGGATTACTTGCCTGACGATCCGGATTTTTATGGGATCGACTCGCTGAAGGCGCGTTCGTACATGGACAGTATTGCTGCTTTCAACCTGACGACGGGGCAGAAAACGTTGCCTGTCTTGCAAGGTACGGCGCCGGTATTGTCGGTTCCCCACTATTCGTTTATGAGGCGCCAGCAACCTTGGGCGCGTACGCAGTTCGGCTACCACAACTGGAAGTTCTACAATACGCTTTATAACCAGGGCGGGGTAACGCGCGATGCGGAAGAAACCGATATCCCGATTTTCCGCATCGAAGAAACGATGTTGAATTATGCTGAGGCTATGTTCGAATTGGGGAAAGAGCGGTTCAACCAGTCGGTGGCCGATCAAACGATTAACCGCTTGCGTGAACGTGCCGGTGTGGCGCCGATGGTGGTAGCCAATATCACGGCCGGTTTCGACCCGCATCGCGACACTGGCGGCGAAGCGGGCTATCCCGGCGATTATGAAGTAGACCCGGTGCTTTGGGAAATATGCCGCGAACGACGCGTGGAGTTCTTGATGGAGGATTTCCGCTTCGAGGATTTGCGCCGCTGGAAAAAGATGAATTATGCCATGAGGCTGAAAAGGGGGCAATGGGTGGATAAGGCCGACTTGCGGAAGCAAGATAAAACGGGGCCTGCTTTCTGGCAAGGTACTTTCAGCGAGGCCGAATGTACGATCGACCGGCCGGGCGACCAGGGTTATTTGACTTTCCATGCCGCCCAAACGCATACTTTCCCCGATTATTATTATTTGTATCCGATTCCGTTGGATCAGTTGGTATTGAATCCGGAGTTGGAACAGAATCCCGGCTGGGAATAGAAAAATCATTTGTATAAAGGAAAGACGGCAATCCGCCTTTCCTTTATTTGTATTTAAAGAAGTCATGCTATGAAATGCTTGTTACTAATTGGGTTGCTGCTGGTTGCCGAGGCGGTGCGGCCACAGTCTGTACCGGCCGATTCGGAGGCGCTTGCCGCTCCGGTTATTTTACCTACCCCCGGGAAGGTAATTATGGAGGGAAATAGTTGTTCTTTTTCCGGGAGGGGAACGCCGGTGGCTATCCTCGACCCCGGCATCGCGGCCGAAGGATATGAATTGCAGATTACCCCGGCGGGTGTTATGGTCCGCTATTCCGATAAGAACGGGCTTTTGTATGCCGGGCAAACACTCAGGCAGTTGCAATACCAGTACCGCGGCGGAAAAGGAATCCCTTGCATGGAGATTTCCGATGCTCCCCGGGTCGGCTGGCGTTGTTTTATGCTCGATTCGGGATGCCAGTACCAATCGGTCGTAACCGTTAAAAAGTATATCGACATGGCTGCGCTGCTCAAAATGAACCGTTTCCACTGGCATCTTACCGAGGGGTCGGGGTGGCGTATCGAGATAAAGAAGTATCCCGCGCTTACTTCCGTGGGTGCGTTCGTAGGCAAAGGAAAAGAACAGCAGGGCTTTTACACACAGCAGCAAATCAAGGAAATCGTAGCTTATGCCACCGAGCGGGGGATTACCGTCGTGCCCGAAATAGATATGCCGGGGCATGCGGAAGCCGCTTTGTACGCCTATCCCGGAATGGGATGTTTCGACCGGAAACCGGAAATACCGGAAACCGGCTTTACTCCCGAGCTGTTTTGTGCCGGGAAAGACCGGACAATCCGTTTCCTCGAAGAGGTGCTCGACGAAGTATGTATGCTCTTCCCTTCCGAATATATCCACTTGGGCGGTGATGAAGCCCCGAAGTCCAATTGGGATAAGTGTCCCGATTGCCTCGCCCGCATGCATCACGAGAAGTTGAAGAACAGCCACGAATTGCAACTCTGGTTTTCGTCGCAACTGGCCTCGTACCTTCGGGCAAAAGGCCGGAAGGCGATCTTTTGGGGCGATGTGGTGTACAAAGACGGATATAAACTGCCGGATAATGCGGTTATCCAGTGGTGGAACTGGCGCGGACACAAAAATCTTGCCTTCCGCAATGCCTTGGAAAACGGGTATCCGGTAATCTGCAATACCAACGATTACACCTATCTCAACTTCCCGACGGTTCCCTGGAAAGGATACGGGCCTGATCGAACGTTCGGGCTGCGGGAGGCTTACCTGCACAACCCGTCATACCTTCCCGATACCTACGGGCCGTCGGTATTAGGCATGGGATGTTCGCTCTGGACTGACTATGGCCTCACCGAAGAGATGCTCGACGAACGGCTTTTCCCGCGCATCCTTGCCATTGCCGAACAGATGTGGCACTGCGGAACACTGACGGGTTATCCGGAGTTTCTGGAAAAAGTAAGACAAAAAAGGGGATGGCTCGAAAGCCTCGGTTACCGGTATGGCCCCGAGTGAGCGCCCGAAGACGTGCAAGTTACCACTATTATTATAGGATATGCCGGATAAATAAGAAGAGTAGAACGGATTGCTCGGAATATTTACCGGCATATTTTTTGATAAATTTCAATGATTCCGAGATATGTTCCTGCACCGTATACACCGATATGCCCAACCGTTCCGCTATTTCCTTCCGTGATAAGCGCTCGTTGCGGCTCAAATTGAATACCAGCCGCCTTTTGGGCGGAAGCAGTTCGATGGCGCGGAGCAGGATTCTCTGGAAATCTTTGTACTCCAGTTCTTCGTCGGCAGGCCTTTCGGGTTTGGCTTCTTGTTGCGAAAGATAGGTATGGACCTGGGTTTTGATATGCGTGGTGCGCAGGTGGTTCAGGATGCGGTTTTTGGCGATGGTGTACAAGAACGACGAGAACGATAATCCAGGCTGCACCAGGTGTTTGGATTCCCAAAGATTAGCAAATATATCTTGTATCATATCGTCGGTATCCTGTGCTGATTTAAGGAAACTGTAGCAATATGCCCATAAGCGTTGTTTATAGCGGATATACAATTCGCAAAAAGCGTTTTTGTCTCCTGTATGGATA
>JAJBTJ010000040.1 GCA_020860905.1 Parabacteroides sp.
CGCTAAAAGCCCCGAACTCGCTTACGTGCGTAAGCTCAAACAGCGTGGCTTTTTTAACGCTCTCTTTCGGCCGGTCTGCTTCACGCTCATCGCCCGAGGCCCGGGGGGCCATACGAAGTGGCCGGTGCTTTTTGAGGTTGGGTAGGAAGATAGCAGGTTATAAGCGAACAGATTTCCTTTCTTCTGCCCTTTTGTTCTTCTGTCAAAAAATAACTTTTGTCATATATTTCTTCTGCTGTACAAAGAAATAACATCCGGCGGGATGCTGCAATCACTATATGTAGTGATTTTATTCCGGCGCAGGGCGATTAAGCGCCTGTTTAAATTCGCTCGAATACGCGGCGCACCAGCTCCATCACGCCGTCGGCGTACTCCACCTCGACATTTAATTGTACCCGGCCGGCGATAATGCAGCATACGGTAAGCGCCCGGTGCCCCATCAGCCGGGATAACCCGGCCAGCGCCGAGCTTTCCATCTCGAAATTGGTAATCCGCTTTCCCCGGTACTCGAAGGCTTCTATTTTCCCGTTCAGTTCCGGGTCGGCCAGCGGCAAACGAAGCTCGCGTCCCTGCGGCCCGTAAAAGCCGTTGGCGGCGATGGTAAGGCCGCGCACCAGGTCGTTGCAAGCGATTTGCTCCAGTAACGAAGCATCCGAAGCTACGGCATACGGTTTCAGGCCGGCCGGTTTCCAATCCAATTGCCGTATCAGCTCCGACTCGAGGGGCAGGTCGCGTACCCGTTCGCTATCGCTGTAAAAATAGAGTACGCCGTCGAACCCTATCGATTCTTCTGCCGCCACGAACGTCCCTACAGGAACGAACGGCTGCAATCCGCCCGAAGTGCCTACACGCACCAGCGTAAGCTGACGGAAACGGGGACGCACCGTACGGGTTTCGAAGTCGATGTTGGCTAAGGCGTCCAACTCGTTGAGCACGATGTCGATGTTGTCGCACCCTATTCCGTGCGAAACTAAGGTAAGCCGCTTTCCTTTATAACGGCCGGTTACCGAATGGAACTCCCGGTTCCATACCTCGCACTCCCGGCTATCCAGCAATGCAGCCATCGACGTAACACGTCCGGGGTCGCCCACTAACACGATTTTATCGGCTACTTGCTCCGGTTTGAGGTGCAAATGGAAAATACTGCCGTCGGCATTGATAATCAATTCGGAGGGGGGAATAACGGTTCTCATGGGATATACACAGGTAGGTTATAAAAAAAATACGGCCGCCGGGGAGCTGTCGCACTCCGCCCGGACGAGCCGTATCGTTGTTTTTTAGTCTTTCAGCGGCTTATTGGTAGGCGACGAAGCCGGTTTGGCTATCGATTCGCGCATCGAGGTATCCGCTTCGATGTTTTTCATCTTGTAGTAATCCATCACGCCTAAATTTCCCGAGCGGAAAGCATCGGCCATTGCCTTGGGCACTTCGGCTTCGGCTTCGATTACCTTGGCGCGCGCTTCCTGGGCTTTCGCTTTCATTTCCTGCTCGAGCGCCACGGCCATCGCCCGGCGTTCTTCGGCTTTCGCCTGTGCGATATTCTTATCGGCCTGAGCCTGGTCCATTTGCAAGAAGGCGCCGATGTTTTTACCTATGTCGATATCGGCAATGTCGATGGAGAGGATTTCGAAAGCCGTACCGGCATCCAGCCCTTTGCGGAGCACCAATTTCGAAATGGAATCGGGATTCTCCAGCACGGTTTTATGACTTTCGGAAGAACCGATGGAGGATACGATGCCTTCGCCTACACGAGCCAGGATGGTTTCTTCGCCGGCGCCTCCCACCAACTGTTTGATGTTGGCGCGTACCGTTACACGGGCTTTGGCAATCAACTGGATACCGTCTTTGGCAACTGCCGTTACGGGCGGCGTGTCGATTACCTTCGGATTAACCGACATTTGCACGGCGTCGAACACATCGCGTCCGGCCAGGTCGATGGCGGTAGCCATCTGGAACGGCAGGTCGATGTTGGCTTTCGCCGCCGAAACCAGCGCATGCACTACTTTTTCCACATGTCCGCCGGCCAGGTAATGCGCTTCCAATTCGTCGCGCGTCAGCGTTTTGATACCGGCCTTATGCGCTTCGATAAGCGCATTGACGATAATCGAAGGGGGCACTTTCCGGATACGCATCAAGAACAATTGCACCAACGAAATTTTTACGTCCGAAGCCCTGGCGGAAATCCACAGCATAAACGGAACGTAGTAAAAGAAAATTACCAGCAGCAAAAGCGCTGCGGCTACCACGATAATAGGTAAATAGGTCAATTCCATACAACTGATATTAAAAGTAAATACTAATTTACGTGTTTCGGTTTTACAATCAGGGTATTCATCTCTACCCGGATTACCACGACAGAGGTTTCCTCGGGAATAAAATCGCCGGTCGATTTCCCTTCGGTTACGATGCCGCTTACCTTTATTTTTCCGACCGGATTGAGCCTTGAAAGCGTAATGCCTTCATCTCCCACCCGAATCCCCTGTTGTGCAGGTGTAACCAGCTTGCCGTCGGTATCGGTTTTCAACGCGATTCGATCCAATGCCCGCGAGCGTATCAGCCAGACAAATAACAGGGCAAAAACCAGCGCCGAAGCGATAAGCGTAACCGTGCCGGCCGTCGCCCCTACATGCAAATAGGCATAGGCGATACCGCCCACGGCGAAAAACACACCGCCTATGCCGGCAATCGTGATACCGGGCAACAAGAATATTTCCATCAGCAGCAAACCGATGGCTACTCCCAAAAGCAAGGCGATAATAATAACGTCGAAAACCATAAGGCGACAGATTAGCGTTTGTTCCTCAGGAAAAAGAGCTCCGCATTCCGGGCTTTTATTTCCCATCCTTCCGGTTCAGCCGAAAGACTTTCTATTTTCTGCTCGGCTTGCAAAATAACCGGCTTGAGTTTTTGCTGCTGCGAGGCGTCGGCCGAAGCGTACGCCTGCCGCAACCCGTTGAGCTCGCCGGCCAGCGAACGAAGTTGGTTGCGCAAAGCAACTGCTTTTTCGTAATAGCTGCGAGCCTCGGGACTTTGTATTTCGTCCAGCGTATAATAAACCACTTGGTCGGTAATCACGAAGTCGAAATCTTTTTTTATTTCATTGGCGCCCGAGGGCATGTGCATACGGGCCAATTCCACCAACCGGGCATAATCGGCTCCTTCTTTCCAGGAGTCGCGGATGGCGGTAATACGCGCCCGCTCCCGTTTTATCGCTTCGTTGTCTGTTTCCACCCGGTTCCGCTCGTCGTTCGGGATAAAAAGGTAAACCGCCACTTTTCCTTCGGGTTGGAAACGGTCGCTCACGAACCAGCCGAGCCCCTTCGTCTCGTCGATTACCATCATATAATCGTTGTAAGGCGAATTGAACGGCATGCCCATTTGCTCGGGGGTGAGATAGGTATCGCTGTTGGTATTATAGCGGGTGATAAACAAATCGTAGCCGCCTAACGAGCCGTTTCCTTTCGAAGCGAAATAAACGGTTACTCCGTCGGAAAGCAGAAAAGGGTAATTTTCGTCTTCCTGGCTGTTGATATTCATCGGCAACTGTTTCTCATCGCCCCATTTGTCCATCAGTCGGGACTGGGTATATAAGCAATAGCGGTCTTCTTCGGTGGGATGGGCGTAGTAAATGCGGTCTTGCTTTTCATTCCGGTATACCACCGACTCGACCGGACGGGCGGTATCGAAAAATTGCGTGTATGGTATCAGGCTACCGCTTTCTTCACTCAACGGATAAACCGACAGGAACTGGTCTTTATCCACCACTACGCTGTCTATCACCTGCACGTCTTCCGTATTGCGCATCATCCGGGCGGCAGTCTCGGCCAAATCGCGTTTGGCTTCCCAACCGGCGGTATCCTTTTTTCTTTTTTCCAGGAACGAAATATATTCGTCGTACATTTCCACCGCCTCGTCGAACCGGTAGGTGAGATAATACAATTGCCCTAAATAACGATATGCTTCGGGTATTTTCCGCTTGGCAGCAAACTCGAGGTAGCGCTGCGATTCTTCCAATTCGCCGGTTTCAAAACAGCATACGCCGTACCATTGATTGTAAGAAGAATTATTCGGCGAGGTTTTAACCAGTTTGGCAAAAGCCGGTTTCGCTTTTTCGTATTCGCCCTGGTTGTATAATTTCTTCGCCTGGTCCAGGCTCTGCGCCCGTAACTGCGGCATCATCAGGAACAAGCCTGCCAATAAAAGAATTTTATATCCGAATCCTTTCATATTCCTGTTTAAAACTGTTTACTAATCTCGTTTCAAAGGTAGTAATATTTTCAGTCGAACCCTATAAGGAATCGTAAAAATCCTCTAATTTTGCAGCCGGTTGATTTCTATGGCACACTTAACAGAAACAGAGCTCCTTTACCGGAAAGTAGAACGGAAGGTTATGAAAGCCGTTTACGATTACGGCATGATAGCCGACGGCGACCGGGTACTTATCGGCCTCTCGGGCGGAAAAGACTCGCTGGCTCTAACCGAGTTGTTAGGCCGGCGCATGCGGATACACCGTCCGAAATTCGAAGCGGTAGCGGCTCATATCGTAACGACGAACATTCCGTACCGTACCGATACGGAGTACCTCGAAGCACATGCGGCACAGTTCGGAATCCCGCTCGTGATACGGGAAAGGGCGTTCGACCCGTCTACCGACCATCGGAAATCGCCGTGTTTCCTTTGTTCCTGGAACCGGAGGAAAACGCTTTTCGAAACGGCGAAATCGCTGGGATGCAATAAAATAGCGCTCGGCCACCATCAGGACGATATATTGCAAACCTTATTGATGAACATGACTTTCCAGGGTGCTTTCGGCACGATGCCTCCCTGCCTGAAAATGGATAAATTCGACATGACGATTATCCGTCCGCTGTGCCTGGCGGAAGAAAAAGAACTCCGGCGAATCGCCGAATGGAGAGGGTATAAAAAGCAAGTGAAAAGCTGCCCGTACGAAGAATCGTCGTCGCGTCCCGATATGAAAGAAATCCTGCAACGGTTGGAAGAAATCAATCCGCACGCCCGCTACAACCTATGGGGCTGCATGACGAATATCCAGACTCCTTATTTACCTCTTAAACAAAAGTAACCATGCAAGCGTTATTTACCATCCTTCTGTTAATCGTTTCGAATATTTTTATGACATTCGCCTGGTACGGCCACCTCAAAATGCGCCAGCAATTTACCTGGTTCGACCATTTGCCGGTCATCGGGGTTATTATTTTCAGTTGGGCTATCGCTTTCTTCGAATACTGCTGCCAGGTGCCGGCCAACCGGATCGGATTCCGCGAGAACGGCGGTCCGTTCAGCCTAATCCAGCTAAAAGTAATCCAGGAGGTGGTAACCTTGGTGGTTTTTATCGGGTTCAGCACACTCGCCTTTAAAACGGAGTCGCTCAAATGGAACCATGCGGTGGCGTGTTTGTTACTGGTGGCTGCCGTATATCTGGTTTTCAAGAAATAAGATATTTCCCTATCTTTGCTCTCCGAACCGAACACGAATAAACAAAAATGAAAAACAGAGTTCTTTTTCTGATGGCCACCTTTGTAGGATTCCTTCCGGTTTTTGTTATACAAAAACCGGTATTCATGGCATACCATCACCAGTTAGCGTCGGCCTCGACGCTAACTGATTACCTTAAGGTAATCGCCCACGGACTTACGCTCGACTTAAGTATCGCCGGGTATCTCACCATCGTTCCGTTTTTGTTGGTTTTGTTTTCGGTGTGGGTGGCGGGGCCTTACCTCAAAGCGGCTCTAAAAGGTTATTTTTTACTTGCAGCGGTGGTTATCGCCGCTATTTTCAGCATCGACATCGAATTATATTCGTACTGGGGATTCCGGCTCGACACCACTCCTTTCTTTTACCTGAAAACGCCCAAAGACGCTTTGGCAAGTATTCCTCTCCGGGCTTATTTTACTCAAACGGTATTGTTCGTCCTGTATGCCGCTGCCATTTGCTGGTTCTTTTGGAAACTGATTATTCCGGTTTTAAAAATAAAACCGGTTCGTCACCGGATAGCGGGTTCTTTTATTTTGCTGCTTTGCGGCGGGATTTTGTTTATTCCCATCCGGGGCGGCCTTTCCGTTTCCACCGCTAACGAAGGCCGGGCGTATTTCAGTACCGACTTGTTCCTCAACTATGCGGCCGTGAATCCTTGTTTCAGTTTGCTGGCTTCTGTATGGCGGGAGCATGATTTCGCTTCCCAATACCAATTTCTTCCCGAAAACGAGCGGAAAGCGACTTTCGAAATGTTAACAGATATTCCCACTTCGGCCGACACATTACAATTATTAAATACGCGGCGCCCTAACATTGTATTAATTTTAATGGAAAGTTTTTCGGCAAATGCTATCGAGGTATTGGGTGGAGAGCCGGGTATTACGCCGAACCTGAACCGGTTAAGCCGGGAGGGCGTGCTGTTCGACCGGTTTTATGCCAATTCATTCCGTACCGACCGGGGACTGGTATCGGTACTAAACGGTTATCCGGCGCAGCCTACCACTTCGATTATGAAATATCCCATGAAAAGCCAATCGTTGCCGTCGATTGCCAAGGTACTGGACAGTGTGGGTTATCGTACGAGCATGACGTATGGCGGCGATATTAACTTTACAAACATGCAGTCGTACTTTTATGCATCGGGGTACCAGAAAATTACGGCCGACCGCGATTTTCCCTTAAAAGACCGGCTCTCGAAATGGGGGGCGAACGACGATGTAACCTTTCCTCATTTACTGGAAGAAATAAAACGGGAAAGCGACAGTGTTCCTTTTTTCAAAACGTTCCTTACGCTGAGCAGCCACGAGCCGTTCGAGGTACCGTTTCACCACATAGACGATTTATACCTTAACTCGGTGGCGTTTACCGACAGTTGCATCGGGAGTTTTATCGACAGCCTGAAAACACTGCCGGTATGGAGCCATACGCTGGTAATCTTGCTTTCCGACCACGGTTATCTGTATCCGTATGGTATTTCTCATTACGACCCCAAACGACAGAAAATGCCTATGCTCTGGCTGGGCGGGGCGCTGACGTCATCGCGGATAATCTCGGATTATGCTTCGCAAATCGACTTGGCTGCTACGTTGTTAGCACAAATGCAACTGGATGCTTCCGCCTTTCGTTTCAGTAAGAATATCGTTAACCCGGCTTCGCCTAAATTCGCTTTTTATACGTTTCCGAACGGGTTCGGCTTTATCGATTCTACCGGTACTACCGCATACGACTGTGAAAGCGACCGGGTTTTAATCGAAGAGCCTCACGAGGAAACGCACGCACGTATGCTTAAAGGAAAAGCGATGCTGCAAACACTTTACCAGGATTTGGGTGCGCGGTAACCGGCTTTTACTAGTGGTATTTACCCCTCTTAAAACTAAAAGCAATCACGACCGGGCATACTTCGCTTACCTTTTGTTTTTGTACTTGAAACACTCCTTTGAAAATACAGTTTACCCTCTAAAACGAGGATAACGTTTTCGCTACATGCTGCTATTCCTGGTTGCCGGAGGCGCGGACTAACCTGTCGGGAGTGTCGTCGGCTAACGGGCCGAAGCGCTCGTTCAATTTACCTACGCTGGCGACAAAGGAATCTGACTGCCGAAGTATAGCTTTATTATCGAACCTTATTTTAAACGCATTAGCGTTCTCTATTCTGTTAAACAAATAAAAAGGGCTTCCTTTCCCGGTACATTCTAATAGCCGGTTTGCCGGTTACTTGTCTGCGAACCGGTGCGAATCCGGCAAGTAGTAATAACAAAAACCGAAGACTGTTTTCTTTTCAAGTAGTATAAATAGAAAAAG
>JAJBTJ010000018.1:0-547 GCA_020860905.1 Parabacteroides sp.
GCTTTATAATAGCTCTTCTTCCTGACCTAAAGTTCGGATTCGGGAGCCCTTTTATAATGTACAGGTTGATTTTTATTGGATAACTGCAATTACTTTCGTACTTTTGCTCCCCTGAACTATAAGGCGATACGCCTTTTTATATATTGAAGGATGAAACAATATCTGGACTTGCTCGACCGCGTCCTTACCGAAGGGACTAAGAAAGAAGACCGTACCGGCACAGGCACCCTCAGCGTATTCGGGCATCAAATGCGCTTCCGGATGGAAGACGGGTTTCCGCTTCTCACCACCAAAAAGCTGCACCTGAAATCGATTATATACGAGTTATTATGGTTCCTGAAGGGGGATACCAACATCGCCTACCTCCAGGAACACGGGGTGCGAATCTGGAACGAATGGGCGGACGCCGACGGCGACCTGGGTCATATTTACGGCTATCAGTGGCGGTCGTGGCCCGATTACGAGGGAGGCTCGGTAGACCAGATAACAGAAGCGGTGGAAACAATCCGGAACAATCCCGATTCGCGCCGGATTATCGTAAGTTCGT
>JAJBTJ010000018.1:582-7790 GCA_020860905.1 Parabacteroides sp.
ACCCCCCCTGCCATACGCTTTTCCAGTTTTATGTGGCCGACGGACGGCTGAGCCTGCAATTATACCAACGAAGCGCCGATATTTTCCTGGGCGTTCCGTTCAACATCGCCTCGTATGCCTTGTTATTAAAAATGATGGCGCAGGTTACCGGGCTCGAAGCCGGCGATTTTATCCATACCTTAGGCGATGCACATATTTATTCCAATCACATCGAACAGGTAAAATTACAGCTTACACGCTCGCCCCGGCCGCTGCCGGTTATGCAAATCAACCCGGAAGTAAAAGATATTTTCGGATTCCGTTTCGAAGATTTCACGTTAACCGGATACGAACCGTATCCGCATATTAAAGGGGATGTGGCGGTATAAACCGCCTCCAGTATCAGGATTGAACATTAAAAAACGATATGCTATGAGTACAATTTCAATTATCGCTGCCATTTCGGACAATAATGCTATCGGAAAACAGCAACAGATGTTGTGGCACATGCCGTTCGACATGAAACGATTCAAAGACCTTACCACGGGACATGCCGTGATTATGGGCCGGAAAACATTCGAGTCGCTACCGCACGGAGCGCTCCCCAACCGGAAGAATGTAGTGCTTACTACGTTGCCCGAAGCCGTTTTCCTGGATTCATTCACCTGCGAATCGCTGCACGATGCGATTAACCTTTGCGAAAAAGAAGACGAAGTATATATGATAGGCGGCGCTATGATATACCAGCAGGCTCTGAAAATAGCCGATAAAATGTATATCACGCAGGTACATCATGTATTCGAGGATGCCGACACGTTCTTCCCGGAAGTGGATTACAGCCAGTGGGAAGAAACTGAGCGCCAGGATTTCCCGGCCGACGAAAAGCACGCGTATTCGTACACGTTCCTGACGTATGTACGGAAATCGCCCGACTCGAAAACGGCCATCGGCACGCAGAACCGTTAAAATCCGCAAGTTATACGCATACCCGGCGCCCGTTCCTGCAAAGAGCGGGCTCCGCAAATCAGTAACGAAGATACATTGCGCCCCGGCATTACCGAGCTTGCTTGTTTCTGCACGGAGCCAGTATTATCTTCGTTTTATTTTTTCACGTCCCTCCCCCGGTCCGAAGAACCGAAACGCCTTTACTGGAGAAGACAGTCGGCCCCGATAAATCCTAAATAATATAAAAATAAGGCATCCCCGTTCAACTTTTTCTTTACATTCGGTATCTTATATACAGACAGCGTTAGTATTAATTAAAACGATACGGATATGAATCTAAAGAAGATTGTTTGGGTAGCCGTTATTTTGTGCGGCCTTTTCGCTTATAAAAGAGCCAAAGCAGACAACAACGATACGCCTGCCTCGATTAAAAACCTGATTTCACGGATAAAGAACGAGATGGAAAAGAATACCGATTCGTTTCCGGCCCTTATCCGTGAGACGGAAGAGGCGGCCCGCATCTCGGGCAACCCGGCTTCGAGTGCTATCCTGCATTCCATGGCGGCACAGATGTATGCCGCTTATTATAATGCCAACCAGTGGAAAATCGACCGGCGCACCCCGCTTTCGGGCTACGTGCCAGCCGACATGGAGGTTTGGACCCGCAACATTTTTACCGATACGATCGAGGCGCAGGTAAAAGCATCGCTGGCCGACGCTCCGGTTCTGCAACAAACCAAAGCCGCCACTTACTCGGCCATACTGGAACCGGGGAAAAACTCGCCGGAATTGCGCCCTACCCTGTTCGATTTTCTTTCGTACCGGGGTATTTCGATTCTCGAAGGGATAAACGCCCGTCCGGCTGAAATCGACGCGATTTACCGGAACCTGATCGCTTTCCGTAAAAAAGCCGGTAATCCGAAAGCCTTGTTATTGGCCGAACTGGATTATTTGCAATATCAGTTCGGCTCGAAACGGACGCAGGAAAACGATGCCCGCTACCTGCATGCATTAGACAGCCTCCAGCAACGGTACGCATCCGACGACTTCAGCGTGGAAATAGCCGCTGCGCGCATCGATGCGTATGCTTCGATGATTCCCGGCGGGCAACCGAGAGACTCCATCGACGGAATCATTTACCGGCTGGCACAGGAAACGCTCCGGAAATATCCCCGTTACAACCGGATAGGCATTATCCAAAGCCGGCTCAACCGGTTAACCAACCCGTTCATCTCCTCGCAAAGCGCGTCGATAGCTTATCCCGGCGACGGATTGCCGCTCAAGCTCACATACAAAAACCTCTCCTCTGTTACGATAAGCGTTTATAAAAGCCGTCTGTCGGCCGACAACTATGCCAACGCGGGCTCGCGATACAATAAAAAAGATACGATTCTCGGAGAAAAGGTAAACCAATATGTTTTCCGGCTCGACGTGCCGGAGCCTTATACTACGCAGGATACCACCGTGACCTTGCCGCTCGACCGGCTCGGCGCCTATATATATGTGATTTCTACGGGAGGAAAAACCGAGCCGGTGCGGCAAATCGTTTCCGTTTCGCGGCTATTCGCCGTTACACGCACAACCGGGCCGGACGCGACTGATATATTGGTTACCGATTACAAAAGCGGCGAGCCCGTGGCAAACGCCGAAGTGATTTTGTATACCACGGCCGACCTCGATGCAAACCGTACCCGGACACTCCGTACCGATAAAAATGGAATCGCGGCAGTAAAGAGCGCCGATAACGGGATAAAAGCGTTCCGGGTTACCGACGGACAAGACCGTTTTACCTATGCTTCGCCTCTTGCCGGAAGCTGGTGGGAAAACGGAAATACGCAGGCCGGTCAGGCGCAACTGGCGCTTTTCAGCGACCGAAGCATTTACCGGCCGGGGCAAACCGTATTTTTCAAAGGTATCGCCTATTCGGGCAATCCGGATAACCCGCATGTAGTTCCCGGGAACACCTATACCGTTGTTTTGCGCGACGCCAATAACCAGGAAATCGCCAAACAAACCTTCACTACCGACGACTACGGCTCGTTTAACGGCCGGTTCGTCCTGCCGCAGGAAACGCTGAACGGTTACTTCTCGATTACTGCCGGCGAGGCCGGTGCCGTATCGTTTCAGGTGGCGGAGTACAAACGGCCTTCGTTCGCCGTAGACTTCCTTCCCTTGAAAGAAGAAATCCGTTTCGGTGAAAACGTATATCTCCACGGCACGGTACGCACCTTTTCGGGCGCCAACTTAGCCGGTTCTACAGTAAATTACCGCATCGTACGGCGCCCTCTATGGCCCCGTTACGGCATGTATACCGGGCAAACCCAGGTAGCGGAAGGAACTACTACCGTAGGCAACGACGGAACGTTTACCCTTTCTTTCCGGCCGGAACCGGAAAACAACGAGCCGGACGACCCGAATCTGTTCTACCGGTACGAGGTAATGGCTCAGGCAACGAACAGTGCGGGCGAAACGCAGGAAGGGAGTTTTTTCTTTTCCGTAGGAAACCGGAGCCTCGTTTTATCGAGCGATATTTCGGGGAAATTCGATAAAACCGGCACCTCGCTGCTCGTTATCCGGGCTACTAACCTGAACAACCAGGAAGCGACCGTACAAGGCTCTTACACTCTTTCACTGCTACAGGATACGAAAGAATGGGCTTCGGAGGTAAATGCCAGCGAGTTGCCGGTGGTAAAAAAAGTATATGACGGCCTGTTCACTTCGGGCCATCCCATTGCCGCCCGTACGTTCGCCTCGCTTCCCTCGGGCCGTTACCGGCTGACGATGGAAGCAAAGGATACCCAGAACCGGCCGGTAAAGGCATCGGAAGAGTTCGTTTTGTACAGCCCGTCCGACCGGCAGCCGCCCATACAAACGCACACCTGGCTCCTACCTGTTAAAACGGAAGTGTTTCCGGGCGAAACAGCCGAAGTAGTTTTCGGCACGTCCGATACCAACGCGTATATTCTTTACGAGATACTGGCCGACGGGCAAGTGCTCGACCGGCAAATCGTGCGGCTGAACGACGCGAACAAAACGTTCCGGATTCCTTTCACGGCTGCTTTCGGCAACGGGGCGGACGTATCTTTTACGCTTATCCGCAACGGCCAGGTATATAACGAGCAAGTAAGCCTGCTGAAGAAATTCCCCGACCGGCAGCTCACCATCCGGCCGGAAACATTCCGCGACCGGCTGCGCCCGGGACAGCGGGAAACCTGGAGCTTCCGCATCACCGACGCCGACTCGGTGCCCGTAGCGGCCGAAATGTTGGCCGGCATGTACGATGCCGCACTCGATAAACTCGCGCCGCATGCCTGGTACTTCAATCCGATACGCCTGTTCAGCCCCCGGAAATATTACTTTTCGACCGGACAGGCCTTCGAAAGCAAAAGCGGGTATGCCTCGGCACGCATACCGTCGTTCTCTATTCCGGAGTACCGGTACGACCAGCTAAACTGGCAGGGGATACTGCCGATGTTGTACAGCCGGAACTCTTACGGTCCCTACATGATGCTATCGGCCCGGGCAACCACCAAAAATGCAGTGGAGGTACAAGCTGAGTCGACCAACGCCGACATCATGGCAGAAGAAGAAGTAGCGGCCGGCGCTCCGCAGCAAACACCCGCAGAGCCGATGGCTCCCGTACAACTACGGCAGAATTTCGACGAAACCGCGTTCTTTTATCCCGACTTAACGACTGACGCCCAAGGGAATGTCCGAATCGAATTTACGCTTCCGGAAAGCAACACCACCTGGAAATTCCTGTCGGTCGCCTATACGAAAGACCTCAAGCACGGCTCTTTTACCAAGGAAGTGGTTTCACAAAAGGAACTGATGGTGCTTCCCAACCTGCCGCGTTTCCTGCGCCGGGGCGACGTAACCACGGTTTCTACCCAGGTAATCAACCTGTCGGATAAAGCCTTGAGCGGCCGGGTACGGCTCGAACTCTTCAATCCGGCCGACGACCGGCCGGTAGGGAACATAGCCTCCAACGTTCAATCGTTCAGCGTTCCGGCCCAAGGAACTACCGAAGCGTCGTGGAGTTTTGCCGTACCGGAAGGCATCGACCTGGTAGGTTGCCGCATTATCGCCGAAACGCCGGAAGCCAGCGACGGCGAACAACATCTGCTGCCTATCCTTCCCGACGAAGTGGCGGTAACCGAAAGCAAGCCGTTCGTTATTCCGGCTGGCGGCGATAAAACCATCCGGACCGGCTGGACTTCCGGGCCTTCCATGCAAGTGTTCGGCATGACACTGGAAGTAGCCGGTAATCCGGCCTGGTACGCCATCCAGGCGTTGCCGTCGGTTACGCTTCCGCAAAACGAAGATGCCGTTGCGTGGTTCGCCGCTTATTACACCAATACGTTAGCTACTTACATCGCCCGGTCGTATCCGAAAGTGCAGAACATGATCCGGCAATGGGAAAAACAGGGTGGCGACAGCGAGACACTATATTCCAACCTCCGGAAAAACCAGGAATTGAAATCCATCCTGCTGGAAGAAACGCCGTGGGTGCTGGCGGCCAAAAACGAGACGGAGCAAAAGCAGCAATTATCGCTTCTGTTCAACATCAACCACGCCGAAAACCTGCAACGGCAAGCACTCGATAAATTAGCAGCTTTACAGGCCGGCGAAGGCGGCTGGAGCTGGTATAAAGGGATGCCGGCGAGCCCGGCCATCACCTTATATATATTGAAAGGGATGTCGCAGCTTACGCACCTGGGCGCCGTGGAGTTCGGCGAGCAGGAAAAGCAGATGCAAATCCGGGCGCTCGATTTCTTAGATAAGAATACAGCGGAAAAATACACGGCAAAAGTGGCTGCCGAATGGAAAAACAAGCCTACCCGCTGGCTTACTCCCGAACTTACCGAATACCTGTTTGTACGGAGCGGCTACCGGGATATTCCGGAATACGGCGACGCCCGCGAGGCAATCCGTTTCTATACCGGGCTGGCAGAAAAAGAATGGAAAGACCAGTCGTTATACGGTAAAGCGCTGATTGCGCAGCTCCTGTTCCGCAACGGACAAAAGCAAACCGCGGGCGAGATTCTCGCGTCCCTGCGCAAAACGGCTACCACGACGGAAACGATGGGTATGTACTGGGCCAACAACCGGTATACCGAAGATTTCTTCGTTTCGCCGGTAAGCGTACACTGCCAGTTGATGGATGCATTCGATGAAATAGCGCCCGAACGGCAGGAACTCGACCGGATGAAACAATGGCTGCTGATGCAAAAACAAACGCAGCGCTGGGAATCCGTGCCGGCCACGGTAAATGCGATTTACGCGCTGTTGAGTACGGGTAGCGACTGGTTCGGCAATACCGGCAACACCCTCGTTACCTGGGGCGACCACCGGTACGAAACGGCTGCTGGCGAAACCGGCACCGAATACATACAGGAAACCTTGCAGGGAAAAGAAATCACGCCGGCGCTCAATACCGTTTCCGTTCAAAAAACAGGCGACGGGCCGGCCTGGGGTGCCGTTTACCGGCAGTACTTCGAAAAAGCGGACCGGATAAAAGCGGCCGGAAGCGGGCTGAGCGTGGAAAAGAAGCTGTTTGTAACCGTAACCGGGCCGAACGGGCCGGTACTGGTTGCGGTAACGCCGTCCAATCCGCTGAAAACTGGCGACAAGGTAACCGTACGGCTGGTAGTCACAGCCGACCGGACCATGGATTATGTACAATTGAAAGATATGCGCGCCGCCTGCTTCGAACCGGTTCGCCAAACAGCCGGGGTACGCGCACAAGACGGCCTCCTGTTCTACGAATCGCCCGAAGACGCTTCGCAAAACTTCTTTTTCAATACCTTGCTGCAGGGCACGTATGTAATGGAATATACCGTTTATGTAACCCGTCCGGGCGAATATTCGGGAGGCATCGCCACCATTCAATGCCTGTACGCTCCGGAATTCGTGGCCCATACGGAAGGTAACCGGGTTACAGTACGGTAAAGCGGGCCGGTTAAACAGAGAGGAAGATAAAAAACGGGGTATTTGCAAGCCCCGTTTTTTAGGGATATTCCGGAAATAATACGATACAGGCAATTGATTATTAATAAATCAATTGCCTGTATCGTATTTTTAAGCATTCCCCCGGAAACGAAGTTTAACGACCCGAACGGGGATAATCCGAACGAAAAACACAAGATAAAAACAGTATCCTTTTTTTTAAAGCGATTCGTTCACCGGATTTATTCTTTTTTATGCTGGACGAAAACCGGTTTTATGCGGATAAAAACTGTATCCGCAGTACTGCGGATGTTCGTCCGCAGGCTGCGGACGGA
>JAJBTJ010000023.1 GCA_020860905.1 Parabacteroides sp.
CTAAATAAGAAAGAGAGATGAAACTATTTATTAAATTACTTCTGTTGACTTCTGTCTTTTTAACAATAGCCTGTAGCCACGAGGAACCTGTACCGGGTCCCGATGAGCCGATACCGCCCCGCGAGCTCCGGTTAACCCTCAAAAACCGGTTTTTATTTGCGCCTGCCGCCGGTACGGATGCTTCTCTTTCCGTATCCGTTAATCCGGAGAACGAGTTAGCGGCGCTGGATATTTTCGTATTCGGCTCGGTTACGGCCGCCGGCCCTTATACCTACCGCGAGCGTTTTGCCTACCGGAAGAATCCCGAAACCTTTCCGTCCGGCGCTACTGCGATTCAGTTGGCGGCAACCGGTGAAAACGACGCCTGTACCACCACTTCTTTATCTCTCCGGAACGGCTTGTTCGTGAAATTGTATTGCATCGCCAACCTGCCGGCGCTTATCGACCCGGCCGACGAAACGGTTGCTGTGGCAGATACGGCGTTCGTACCGCTCCAAACGCGTACCGGTGCGGCCGGCGTAGATATAACCGAGCCGGGCCGGCCTTCCGAAACGGAATTTCTTACGTTCCATACGCCCCTGCTGGATGCGACGGCTGTACAGGATACGTTGACTTGCCCGATAGGTATGGCCGGAGCATACGCCGGTTCGCTGGATTTCACCGGACTGGAGGAAAATATCCCGTACAAGGCCGAAATCCGGTTAATCCGGCCGGCGGCGCGGTTGGATATACGTAACAATACGCAGGTGTCCGGTTTTTTCCTGGAAACGGTTTCGGTAGAGAACGGCCGGAAAGGAAGTTCTCTTTTTCCGGCGCTTCCGTTCGGGAGGTATCCGGAGGCCGGCCGGGACGAGTTGATTGCCTATCCCGCCAGGTCGTTTACCGGGACGAATGCGAATGCCGGGCTGTGCACAGGAGCTTTTTATTTCTATCCGTCGTTCCCGGCCGATAACCCGTTGTTGGTATTGCAAGGAAAATACCGTCCGGCAAGCGGGCCGGAAGAGGCGGTGACATACCGGATTCCTTTCCGGCAGCAGGCCGACGGCAACCCGGTGGAGATAACGAACAACCGGCGGTATACGCTCTCCGTTACGGGTTCCGATTCCAGGCAACTGTATTATGTTTTCCACGTCGACGACTGGAAAGACGACGATGTGGCTTCCGGTTCTGCCTCCGACCCGGCTGTACGGAAGTTCGACGTAACGATTCCTCCGGCTTTTGAAGGCGAAACGCGTTGGGACCCGGCTTCGGCCACACTGAGCCTGGCGTTTCAAGCAGGCAGCGGGGTTACCTTGTCGGCCGAAAGCAACTCGGTGCTGCTGCTTGCCAAAACTTACGCCTCTGACAACCGCAATGACGACTGGCTCGCCGTTTCCGAACCTACGGTAACGGCGGCTACCAAAGCTATAGCCGGCTACCGGTATACTTATACGCTGTCGCTCGATAGAAACTACCGGGGCGCCCGTTATCCGAAAGCGAAGTTGCGCTTTACCGATACAGCTTCGGGTAACGAAAGCGAATTATTCGTAGAGTCGCTTACCGGATTGCAGGCGGTAGCCGTGGCCGACGAAACGAATCCGAACCGCTTCGACGCGGAAACGCAGACCGTTTCGCTGTTCCGGTTCGATGCCAGTTCGCTCTTATTGAAGCTCGTCTGTGCAGACGGTGCGGAAGCGGAAAACATTCCGGAGTGGTTGCAAGTGGAAACGGTATCCGAAGAAAACGGCGAAACGCTCTTCAGGCTTACGCTTATCCAGCCGTATGTGGCGGAAGAAACAGGGATGCTGACTTTCCGGAACAAAGCGCGTCCGCAGGAAATTAAAACCGATGTGGCCATCCGGTTGCTCGATGCCGTAACTCCTTCGTTTGCTTCCCTTGTCGGTACGGAGAACCTGTTTACGCCGGCCACGGCGGAAAATCCGGCCGATGTGTGTATGCTGGTACGGGAGCCGAACGTTTTTACGATAGAGGCCGTATCGATGAAAGGCGCCGATGCCGTAGTCGGTTTCGGAGACGGGCCGGCGTGGCTGGCGGTTGCCGTTACGCCTGTTCCCGCACAAGCATCGGCCGCCGTTACGGAAAATATAACTTTCAACCTGGTTCCGGATAAACTCGCCGGCGCGCGTACAGCCGCCGTTACGCTGCAACCCCGTACGGGCGCCGTGCCCTACCGCTTTACGGTTACCCCTTCTTTCAGCAGCGGAAAGATAACCGGCGCCGGTTCGCCGGTACCGGCCGAAAATGAATGGACGGGAAGCGCCGTTACGATGTACAAGCCGGCCGGCAGTGTTTCTACGCTTCAAATCCGGGTCGTAGCGTACGGCGGCAGCAAGCTCGCCTATTCCGGTAGCGGCTTGTCGTTCCCGGCCGAGATGGGGAACCGGGCCAACGAGGCGGTTTATACCCTTACGGCTGTCGAAGCGGGTACCGGTACGTTACGGGTAATGAATTACTCGGATAATACCAAGTTTACCGATTATCCGGTAACGGTATTGTTGCCCGACGACCCGGCTATCCATGTGCCTGCGGGTACGGTGGAGGTGCTGCTCGAGGCCGGCGCGGAAGCGGACAAAACGGCTATTTCCTCTGCCGGAGGCTTTACGGTAAACGCAGCGGATATCCAGTGGGGCGCCGGCGGTACGCCCTGGTTCGACCTGACAGTAACGGATGCACCAGCCGGCACCGACCAAAGGGTGGGTATCCGGGTAAAAAACGGCCTGGCATCCGTTGCTCCCGGTTCGGTAAAAGAAGCTACGGTCGTATTAAAGAATAAAGTTGCGGGAGGAGGCGACGCCTCGTTTACGGTAACCCCGCTGTGGCCGGTACCGGAAAATGCGGACGGACAGCCGCTCGGGTTTACGGTAAATACCGGCGCGTCGGCCGAAATCCGGATAAAGCAACCTTTCCCTTACGGCGGGATACAGGTGCTTCCGGGCGCCGGCGTTACCGTTTCGGCAACAGATGAGGCTACCGGTATCGTATCGTTGAAAGGAACCTCTGGGGGTATGGCAACGGTGAAAGTATGTAACGCACAGGATAATACCCGCTGTATCGGGTATACGGTATCCGTCAACACGCTGCCCGCCGACCGGATAATGACCGTGGGCGGCATGAAATGGGCTACGGGAAATCTGGTACGGCAAGATGTCAATTCGTGTACGATAGGCGAGCCTGCCGACGCCGGCTTGTATTTCAAGTGGGGCGGTTTGTTAGGATATGATGCAGCGGGAGCGCAAAACAGCGTAGTAACGCCGAATGCGTATGTAGCCGACCGTTCGTTTGCCGGTTCTCCTTATACTACGGGAAATTCAATCGGAGCGCCTGCTGCGGCGGCCGGTACGGGCGACCCGTGTACGTATTACCTCGGCGAAGGGTGGCGCTTGCCTACGCCTGACGAGTACCGGAACAGCTTGGGCGGAGGCGTTACCGGCAGTTCTGATTTTACTCTTGCGGAATGGAGCACACTAACGAGTGTAGCCGGAATGAAGCTCGGGCCTGCGAAAGAGCTTTTCTTCCCGGCGGCAGGACGGTATGACGGGTCGGTATCTTCGGCATCTGCAACGGGATACTACTGGACGGGCGAATGGATGAGCGACCGGTACGCATTCAATTTATATTTTAATTATGTAGGCGCCCGGATATCGAACGGTGCAACGAATAACGCTTGTCCGGTGCGATGCGTCAACGTGACCGATTAATCCGGATTTACCGGAACAGGAAGACGTGTAAAATGCAAACGTTACCGGAAACAGGCACCGGGAACAAAAGGAAAAAGCCGAGCCCGGAAATATATCCTGTGTTTCCGGGTCCGGCTTTATATTTCAAGAAACAGTTTTCCGGCCTACTTTTTCGTTACGTTGACTTTCCGGGTGGGAGCCTGGTGTTCGTTCCGGTAATCCACTTGCTTCACCACGTTTTCGGCCAGTTCGCGGAAAGCCATTCCCGTAACCGAATCCGGATTCAGGGCTACCGGCGTTCCCGCATCGCCCCCTTCGCAAATGCTTTGTACAATCGGAATCTGGCCTAACAGCGGGATATGCAGCTCTTCGGCCAGCCGTTTCCCCCCTTCCTTTCCGAATAAATAATATTTATTCTCCGGAAGCTCGGCCGGCGTAAACCAGGCCATGTTTTCGACCAGCCCCAATACCGGCACGTTTATCTTTTCGCCCGTAAACATGCTGATGCCTTTCCGGGCATCGGCCAGCGCCACTTCCTGCGGCGTGCTTACGATAATCGCCCCTGTAACGGGTAACGTTTGCACTAACGTGAGATGAATATCGCTGGTTCCCGGAGGCAAGTCGATAAGGAAATAATCCAGTTCGCCCCAGTTCCCCTCTGCAATCAACTGCTTCAGGGCGTTGCTCGCCATGCTTCCGCGCCACAGAACCGCATCCTCCTTGTTTACGAAGAAGCCGATCGACAACAACTTCACCCCGTAATTTTCGGCCGGCGCAATCAGTTCCCGGCCGTCTACCTCTTCCATATACGGGCGAGCCTCTTCCACATGGAATATCTTGGGCATCGACGGCCCGAATATATCCGCATCCAGCAACCCGACCTTATAACCTAACTGCGCCAGCGCCACCGCCAGGTTCGCCGCCACGGTGCTTTTTCCCACGCCTCCCTTGCCCGACGAAACGGCGATGATATTCTTCACCTGCGGCAATAACTTTTCCGGAGGCGGCGGCAAGGTTTGTTTGGTTTTTACCCGGATGTTTCCTTTAATATCCACATCGGCGCCCACGTAGGTAAGGATAGCCGTTTCGGCCGCTTTCATCACCGATTTGATAAACGGGTCGTTCGGCTTGTCGAAAATCAGGGAGAACGACACTTTATTTCCGTCGATGCGAATGTCGTCGTCTACCATTTCCTGTGCCACCAGGTCTTTCCCGGTGCCGGGATAGCGCACTTTCGAGAGGGCGTCGAGGATGAGTTTGGGATATATCGTTGTCATGATGTATATAATTAATGTGTTTATTTCTCGTTCAGGCAGTAATCTGCGGAACCGTTTTATCCGTTTTCCTTCTCCTGCCGCGCCGTTTCCGGCTGGCTCCGGCGGCTCCGGTTGAAGCTCCGGTAAGCATCCGGCTCGATTTCCACGTCCGGCTCGGTCAGTTCCCCGCGTTCTTCACAAACAAACCGGATGTATTTAATGTTCAGGCCGCGGTCGAGCCATTGTTGCTCGTAATAGGTGCGGATGGAAAGGATTTCGTCGGTCGCTCCCGAATGGTATAAATCGTCGGTGTCGAACAAGACCGGGTACCCGTTGGCCCGCACCATTTCGCACGTGTAGGTATACATAAAGTTACTGTCGGTTTTCAGGTGGACGATTCCGTTATCCGCCAGGATTTCGCGGTACATCCGCATAAACCGGGTCGAGGTAAGCCGTTTGTTCGTCTTTTTCATTTGCGGGTCGGGGAAGGTGAGCCAGATTTCGGCCACTTCGCCGGGCGCGAAAAAACGGGAAATCAGTTCGATATGGGTGCGCAGGAACGCTACGTTCGTCATGCCCGCTTCGAACGATTCTTTTGCGCCGCTCCACATACGCGCTCCTTTGATGTCGATTCCGATGAAGTTTTTTTCCGGGAAAAGCCGCCCCAGGCCTACGGTATATTCTCCTTTTCCGCAACCTAATTCCAGTACCAAAGGATGGTCGTTCTTGAAAAAAAGTTCGTTCCAGCGTCCTTTCAGTTCGAACCCTTTTTCCTGCAATACGGCGAACGGATATTGAAATACATGCGGATAAGCCGCCATCTCGTCGAATTTCTGTAGTTTGTTTTTCCCCACTGTTCCTTGTTTTTGGATAGATTGCAGGCAAAAGTACGCCATTCTGCCGGAAGAACAAAATATAGGAAGAAAATCCGCTTCGCGCGGGCGTATATGCTACCAGTGTGCGGACTTCGGGAAATTTTCGTTTTTCTTGGTTATATATGGAAATAAACCCGTACTTTTGCGTCCTCCGGTAAACGGAGCCTGGCTGAATTTCCCGCGTATCTTTCTAATAGTAGCGAAAGCGCAACCGTATTGTTTCCTGCGAAGGAAGTGACAGGCCGGTTATGGCTTTCGCCGGAGTGTGAACTGTGTAAAAAAGAAAACGGTATGTCTTTTTCGTACAAACAAATTTGGATTATTACGTATCCGGTGTTGATCAGCCTGTTGATGGAGCAATTGATAGGGATGACGGATACCGCTTTCCTCGGGCGCGTGGGCGAAATCGAGCTGGGCGCTTCCGCCCTGGCAGGGGTATATTACCTGGCTATTTTCATGGTGGCTTTCGGATTCCGTATCGGCGCCCAGATTTTGATGGCGCGCCGGAACGGCGAGGGAGAATACCGGCAAATCGGCGCTGTGTTTACCCAGGGCGTTTTATTCCTGCTGATGCTCGCAGCCGTGTTTACTTTATCTCAGGTGTATTCGCCGGCTCTGCTGCGGAAACTGATTACGTCCGACCAGGTGTATCAGGCTACCCTGAGTTATATCAACTGGCGTGTATACGGCTTTTTCTTTTCCTTTATAGCCGAAATGTTCCGGGCGTTTTACGTGGCCACCACCCGTACCAAAATACTTACGCTCAACTCGATTATCATGGTGAGCAGCAATGTGGTATTTAATTATATCCTGATTTTCGGCAAGTTCGGCTTTCCGGAAATGGGTATTGCCGGGGCTGCCATCGGTTCGTCGCTGGCCGAGTTGGTGTCGGTACTCTTTTTCGTGGTGTATACGTATAAAAAAATAGATTACAAGAAGTATGCCCTGTTTCGTTTTACCGGATTCGATTCCCGGATATTGAAGCGGATACTGAATGTTTCGGTATGGACGATGTTGCAGTCGTTCCTGTCGCTTTCCACCTGGTTCCTTTTCTTTGTAGCGGTGGAGCATTTGGGTGAACGCCCGCTGGCTATCACGAATATCGTGCGGAATATTTCCGCCTTTCCATTTATGATTCTCAATGCGTTCGCATCCACCAACAGCTCGCTGGTAAGTAACCTGATGGGGGCCGGCGAGTCGAAACAAGTGCTCAACCTTTGCTGGCGCGTAATTAAGATGTGTTATGCCTTCGTGCTGCCGCTGATTGCGCTTATCAGTATTTTCCCTACTTGGGTGATGCGCATTTATACGGATAATCCGGAACTGATACACAGTTCGGTAGCTTCGTTGTGGGTGATGGCTTCTTCGTACCTGATCAGTGTGCCGGGGTTTATCATGTTTTTTTCCGTGTCGGGAACCGGTAACACGCGCTCGGCGTTGCTGATGGAGTTTATGGCTATTTGCTTGTATGTAACGTATATGGTAATCGTGGTATTCCATTACCGGGTGGATGTGGCGTTGTGCTGGACTACCGAACATGTATATGCGGTGTCGATTCTTATCCTGTCGTATTTTTATATGCGGTTTGCCGATTGGCAGAGCAAGCGGATATAGGGAAGGGGCTGTTTGCCGCGACTGCCTGTCTGCGACGGGTGCGTTTTTTCCCGGCAGACAGGGGGGTATCAGGACCGGTTGCTTGTATGGAAAAGGGGTTTTATACTACATGAAAACTTGCGGGATACACGCGGAATTTATCGTCCAACCCGGGTCGGACGAGTGGTCAACCCGGGTCAGACGGGTGGTCGACCTGGGTCGGACGGGTGAAACGCCCGGGTCGGACGATATTTTTTACGGCAGGAAAGGTTATTTTTCGTTGCAGCAAAAGGTTATTTTTGTGGTATGGGGGAAGATGAAGGTTCGCTCTTCTCCGGGAAGCCGGGAACGACCGTTACCACGGTGGGTTTTCATTTCTTTCT
>JAJBTJ010000065.1 GCA_020860905.1 Parabacteroides sp.
AAATACCGGAATCCAGTGGGCGGCATAAGTTTCACCGGCGGAATTTTTACGCTCGTAAGGCTGGATAGTCATGTTTTCATCCTTCGTGAGATTACATCCCCAACGTTTCGGCGTACCGTTTTCCACCACTTTCAACAGGTACCTGGCATCCGTTGCACTCGTACCTCCTTTATTCTCTTCGTCTGTGTGCCGGAAGCCGGCAGGAATAGAAAAATCCACGGTGAAGTTTCCGTTACCTGCATAGATGAACTTAGGATCGGATATATCCACCGGACTCATCGCATTCACCCACTCGATACGCATATCGCCGATTTCGTCGATTGTCATCAGACGAGTCGAAACAGCCACCGTTATCCTGTCGGCACATATCCCGTCACGGGTAGCATCCACCGCAGTCGTTCCCTCTCCCTGAACCAGTTTATTTTCTTCATTCAGGTAATATCTCAACGCATGGCCGGAAGCAGGGTCCGGCACATCGGTGAAATAAATGTTTCCGCCCGACTCGAACCGGGTGTACAAAGTAAAGACATCTCCATTTTTGGCGAACCGCTGCCCGGCTTCGCTTACCTCTCCCTGGATGTATAATTCCTCCGGTTGCTGAAAGTGTTCTTCCAAAACATAAGTACGCAAATTCAAATCCACCGTAATATCTACCGCCTCGGCTTGCACGTCGACCAGCGTAGTACCCGCCCCTTGCTTTACTTGTCCGGCTGCCGAATCATAATAAAACCGGATGGCTCCGGGTGCTTCCGGGTCTTTCTTGTCGGCAAAGAACAAGGTTCCGTTTCGAGGAACGGAAACGTATATACGGAACACTCCGGCATCCACTTGGTTCATCTCATACCCGCCGGTTCCTTCGGCTAACGCAGTGCCGAACAGATACAGGTTCTCCGGTATATCCAACACATCCGGTCGGACGACAGTCATTTTCCTGGAGACGGGAGCCAATTTCATTTCGCCTCCCTTGGCAGTTCGCACCGTCCATATAAAACTGCCGGAAGCAGCAGGCGCTATACCTGCCCGGCGCGCTATCTGATTCAGGTTCCGATAGGTCAGCGTCAGTTGCTCGCGGGTATTCAAATCGCTTTTGCATGAATAAAACGGTTCCGCAAAGTCGTCTCCCTCTTTATCGAAACAGACGTCATAGAGTACCGGGGAGCCGTCGGCCGCCCCGCCGCCAGTCCAACTTAGAACGATATTCCGTTCGTTATCCAACGCTATCGCTACGTTTTCCGGACCATCCAACGCCGTCGGTACGGAGAAGGCTGTATTGTATTTATAGTCTTCCTCGCACGAACTCAACCCTACCAGGAGAGCGATTAGTAAATAGGTATATTTCATGGCTTTTTTTCTTTTTTACGATTACCAATTAGGATTTTGTCCCAGCTTCTGATTTATATTCCGTTCTGCCTGCGGAATCGGCCACAAATAGTGTTTATCCTTGTCGAAAGAACGAGTTTCAACGATATAATACCCCTTATCGGTTCCTATCGTCGCGTTTATTTTCATTCCGTGTAACTTGCCGTTCATTACCGTTTCGGCCGTTCTCCAACGATAAATATCTTTCATGCGTAATCCTTCGAAAGCCAATTCGCACCGCCGTTCGTTCCGCACGATTTCAATCAGCTCCTGTGGGCTCTTATCGACAGGAAAGTCTAAAGCCTTCGAATCGGTAAATCCGGCCCGTACCCGCAAGGGCCTGATGGTTTTGTTCCACTCTTCCGCCGTTAACGTATGCGTTTCGGCACATGCCTCCGCGTGCATCAGCAACACGTCCGCATACCGGATAACGGGATAGTTCAAGCTGGATTTTTGTGCAGTCGTCGCCTGGTTATCATAAAACTTCTTGAAATAGTAGCCGGTGGACGTGGTTATCACCGAAGTACCCGGCTGGAAACGGTCGTTGCTGCTACTTTCCGGGTTAATCGTGATAATCTGTTTCGAGCCGTCCGCTCGGGTGTAATACCCTCCGTCGTAACAAATTGTCATCGCCAGGCGGGGGTCTCTGTTCACCCAGGGCGCGCCTTCATCGTACCCGGAACCCGGTTCGTGAATGCCTTTGCCGTTCAGCATGAGGTAGCTTTCCACTAATTCGTTGGAAGGACAAATGTTGGCCACTCCTGCCAACGAAGGGGGCAGGAATTGGTAATTACCCTGGTTTTCCCGTAAATTCAAGGCATACTGTATCGCTATGATTATTTCTTTGTTATTCTCGTGTTCCACCGTAAAAAGCGCTGCAAAATCAGGATGGAGCGCATGCCCGCTTTTCTCTATGATTTCACCGGTTACGCTTTTTATCTCGCTATACCGGCCTTCGTTCAACAGAATACGCGCCTTCAATGCCGCGGCGGCCCAATGCGTGATACGTCCTGTTTCAGAAGCAGGATAAGACTCGGGCAGGTACCCATTATCCAGCATATCGTCCAGTTCAGCCAAAATAGCAGCCACAATCGTTTCACGGCTTGTTTTTTCAATCGTTCTGGATTCATCGACCGAAATAACATGGGTAAAATAGGGAACATCGCCGAACCTGACAATCAACTCATGGTAATGTAGCGCCCTTATCACCTGCGCTTCCGCCCTGTACTGGTTGCGCAGTTCATCCGTCAGTCCGGGAACGAGGTCTATATTATCCGTCAATAAGTTGCATTTTTTAATTCCCTCATAATGATACGCCCAGATAGAGGCTACAAAGTTATCGGCCGTATTATAACTGCCGTTCCCTATCGCCTGGGTTTTACCCGAAGTAGCCCGCACATGCGCGTTATCGCTGGCGCCGTCCATATAAAGAATCTGGTCGGGATTGCCCAACGATACATAACACGCGTTCGCTGTTTCGACGGCAGAGGAAGGATTTTGCCAATAAGTAACATTCGTTTCTCCATCCAAGGGGGTAGTATCGAGTGAAACGCACGAGCTTATCCAGAGGGATAATGCTGCTGCGGAATATAAAAAGGTATTTTTCATTCGTTCTTCGTTTAAAATTTAACATTCAATCCTAATGAAATCACACGCGCCACCGGATAAACCGCCGCATTATTCTGAGAGACTTCCGGGTCCCAACCTCCCCGCATGTGCGAGTAGGTCAACAGGTTCTGTCCGCTTACATAAACCCTTGCATACCGGATTCCGGCTTTCTGTATAAGTTGTTCGGGGAAAGTATATCCTACTTGTAAGTTTTTCAACCGCAGGTAAGCGGCGTTCTCGAGCCAGAAATCCGAATTTGCCGAGTTATTGGCCGATTCGGCTCCCATGGTCAAGCGCGGATAGGAAGCGTCCGGATTACCGGGTGTCCAACGGTCGAGATGGAAATCGTATACAGGTCCTTCGAAATTATTGGCGAAAGCCTGGGTGGCAACGCCATTCAACCATACTTGCCGTTTTCCCACTCCCTGCCAGAACATGGAGAAATTGATGCCTTTCCAATGGAGGGAATAAGTAAATCCGAATGTATAACGGGGATACCGGTTACCGATTACAAACCGGTCGTCGTCCGTTTTTATCACTCCATCGCCATTTTTATCCACATAGCGGATATCGCCCGGTTTAGGAGTTACTCCGTCCAGGTGAGGGCCTTCCTGTACTTCTTGCTCCTGTTGGAAAAATCCATTCGACTTGAATCCGTAATAAGACCACAACGGCGAACCTTCCTGGATAATCGTCGTATAATCTCCCGAAGAAATATCGACGATTCCTTTATTGTCGATAACCACGTTTTTGCTATCGGAAACATTGCCGGAAATAGAATGCATCACCTTCCCGGTGGCGAGATTATAGTTAACCATCACTTCCCAGCCCCACGTTTTTACCTTTCCCGCATTCTGGAGCAAGGTGCCGGAACCGTAGGTAGCCGAAACGGGCAGATTAACCAAAATGTCTTTGGTGCGGTTATTAAAGTAGTCGAACGATAGATTCAACGAATTATTCAACAGCCCTACATCGACTCCGGCATCCAGCATCCGGGTGGTTTCCCATTTAATGTCGGGGTTGTACGTGCTGAAACTGGAAGTATTCACCAACTGGCCTCCCAAAATATAGTCGGAGCCGACGGATACGTTAGCCATATACTTGTATAAATCGATTCTGTCGTTACCCACCAAGCCCAACGAGCCTCTTACTTTCAAATTAGGAATATATTCTCTCCACGAATCAAAAAACGTTTCCTGGGAAATTCGCCAGCCGATAGATGAAGAAGGAAATACGGCGCTTCTATTCCCTTTCCTGAATTTAGAGGAAATATCATCGCGGATATTAAACTCAAACAAATACCGCTCGTCGAAATTATAATTCAACCGTCCGAACAGGGAATAAAGCGCCCAGGCATTGCCACTCCCCGAATTGGTAACATTCTCTCCGCTGACGGCGTCGCCCAGTACCGGATATTTCATTTCGTCGTACGTACGGCTGGTAGAAAACCAGGTATATTTTTCGCCTTCGTAAGAATAACCTATCATGGCATTGAAGGTATGCCGTTTGATTTTCTTTTCATAATTCAACGTGGCATTTACGGTCATGTTCAACGTTTGTTCGAATCTCTCCAGCATGGAATTAACGGCATCGCCGGCTCCGGCTGTCGGGTAATCGATGGCCAGGCTCTGGTTATGCCGGTGCAGGTTCACTTTACGACCTCCCCAGACTCCGGAAAGTGTAAGGCCTTCATACAATTTCAAATCGCCTTTGATGGTGGCGTTCAGGTCTTCGCGATTGTCGGAGATATAGCCGCCGTCCCATAAACGGGCGAAGGAGTTGGAGTTACTGCCGCTCGGGGTAGTCCAGTTACCGTTTTCATCTTTGACGGGATAAAAGGGCGGCATGCGCATCGCCTGACGTATGATTTGGTCTTTGGATTTGGAAGGGTCTTTCAAGTCTTTCCAGGTATAAGAGATGGTGGTAGTAAACTTAAAATAGTCGTTCATCCGGTGGGAAAGGTTTACTCGTCCGTTATATTTCTTGAAACCGTAATCCGGGCCTACGAACATACTGGCCTGGTTTAAAAAGCTCCCGGAGACGAGATAAGTGGTTTTGTCGTTCCCCCCGGTCAAGGACAGGGAATGCTGTTGCATCGGACTGGTTTCGTATAACTCGTCTAACCATTTATAATTCGGTCCGTTCTGCCTGAAACGGGCCACATCTTCGGCGGAGTACTTGGGGGAGTTACCCGAGTTTATCATCGCTTCGTTATACATATCGGCATATATCCACGAATCGACTACGTTGGCTTGCGATGTGGGAGCCTGCCAGCCATAATTGAAGCTATAGCTTATTTCACTTCTTCCTTGCGCTCCTTTCGAGGTGGTAACCAGAATGATTCCGTTGGAAGCGCGCGAACCGTAGATGGCTGTGGAGGCTGCATCTTTCAATACGGATATTTGCTCTATATCTTCTACCGCCACATTCGATAAATTTCCTACGATACCATCTATGATAACAAGCGGGTCGTTGTTGTTCATCGTATTCAGGCCCCGGATGTTAACGGACGGGCTGTTGCCCGGTTCCGAATTGCTTTGTTGGATAATCAGCCCGGGGGTGGTTCCTTGTATCGCTTCTACGGCACTGGCGACCGGCCTCCCTTGCAATGTCTTGGTATCGACGACGCTTACGGCGCCGGTCAGATTTATTTTCTTTTGCACGCCGTATCCTACTACCACGACTTCGTTGATGCTTGCAGACGTTTCCTGGAGAATAACGTTTATCTCGGTTTTATTCGTAACGGTAACCGTTTCGGTACGGTACCCCAAGTAAGAAAATTCCAGTACTTGTCCTTCTGATGCTTTCAGGGTATATTTTCCTTCCATATCGGCCATCGTGCCTTCTTTTGTATCGCGTATAATAATACTCGCTCCGATAAGGGGTTCTCCTGCCTGGTCTGTCACTTTTCCGTGGATGGAGGGTACGGTTTTTTGATTTACTTGTTCGATTCGGAACAAGTCTCGGTCTGCTGCGTTTCCGTTTCCTAAAGTGATTCCCAGCAGCATCAGGGGAATCATGCTTTTTCTTTTCCAACTTGTACGCCAAGTCGTTCTGCTTTTTTTTCCTGGATTCATTTTTTAATTTGAGTTGGTTAACAGTTAGGTTGATAAGTGTGATAGCAAAAATAGACAGATGCTTTTTCTTTATGAAGGGATGTAAACGGAATCGGGGTAAAATGTAAATATCATCGACACCAAAACATTGATAATTAATCTATTGGCAAAAGCAAAAAGGAACCTTCCAACCGAAAAAATACAGGAGGAAAGAAGAGGGAAAAAGGACAGGTAGAGTTCGGTTCATACAAAAGCCATTTACTTTTATCTGCGTAACACAGTACGTTTATCTCCCTATCTATCAATATAGTAGCAGACGAGCTGTTTTACATTTTTCGAAATGCCCGTGTTAAAAGCCCTGCCAAAAGTGTACTTTTGCAAAATAAGTAATTACCGGCGAAATCAGGAACTACTTTCATGGACTGCACGATTCTCGAACTACTATAATACTGAAAAGTGATGAATAAATTTATTACAATCTCATCGGCCTTCCTCGCCACAGCAGCAGCCGTGAAAGCACAATCTCCCAATATCCTGTTCATCCTGGCTGATGATTTGGGCTATGGCGATATTTCGGCGTTCAATCCCGAATCGAAGATTCCTACTCCCAACATTGACCATCTCACCCGGACCGGGATTACTTTTACTGACGCGCATGCTTCTTCTGCCTTATCCACTCCTTCCCGCTATTCTATCCTGACCGGAAGGTATCCCTGGCGTACAACGCTGAAGGAAGGGGTGCTCGACGGTTATTCGCCGGCGATGATTACTCCCGGACGTCGCACTATCGCCCGGATGCTTTCCGAAAACGGCTATAGCACCGCCTGTATCGGCAAGTGGCATTTGGGTTGGGATTGGGGATATGCCGAAGGCGCCGAAAACAAAAAAGAGGTGGATTTTTCACTTCCTATCGAAAACGGCCCGGTAGACAGGGGCTTCGACTATTTCTTCGGCATACCGTCGTCATTAGACATCGCTCCTTATGTTTATGTAGAAAACAATCGCACAACCACTATCCCCGACCATGTTATCGAGCCTCAAAAAGGGTTGCTCCTGATGCACGGGGGAGTGGCGGGCGCCGACTTCGACCCTCGAGACTGTTTGCCCAACCTTATCCGGCACAGCATAGACTACCTCAACGAACAAAAAAACAGCCGGAAACCTTTTTTCCTTTACCTGCCGCTTACCGCTCCGCATACGCCTGTACTCCCTTCGGACGAGTACAAAGGTAAAACCCGTATCGGCGCTTACGGTGATTTCGTTGTGATGATAGACGACATGGTACGGCAAATCATAGAAGCATTAGAGAAGAATAATCAACTGGATAATACCCTGGTTATTTTTACTTCCGACAATGGATGCGCGCCTTACGTGGGAGTAAAAGAGATGGAACGGCAAGGCCACTTCCCGAGCTATCTGTACCGGGGGTATAAAACCGACATTTACGAAGGCGGCCATCGAATTCCTCTTATCGTTTCATGGAAGGGGAAGTATCGCGGTGAAACCAACAACTCCCTGGTTTCATTGACCGACTTCTATGCCACGTTCGCTCAACTGGTGAATCATAAACTGGAAAAGGAAGAGGCTGTGGATAGCTACAGCTTATGGCCGATACTAAAAAAACGACAAACAGTTGTGCGGGAAAATCTCGTTTACGAATCGGGAAAGGGGTATTTATCTCTCCGTACGCCTAAATTGAAACTCATCTTTCACGGGGGTTCGGGGG
>JAJBTJ010000284.1 GCA_020860905.1 Parabacteroides sp.
TATACTACCTACTCTATGCATACATTACTAAAAACAGTTATGGCCGGAGCAATCGGGATATTATCCGCGTGTTCCGGGGAGAATACGGAGGTTTATCCCCGTTATAAAAATTTTAATGTAGAAGTGCCGTTACAGGCAGAAACCATGCCGTTGGATACCATGCCGTTCAGGTACCCCTTTAGGATAGCGGTAAAAGATTCGGTGGCCGTAATCCTCGACCTGCATAACGCCGATTACTTTTTTCACGCCTTTACCTATCCTCAGTTCAAGCACCTCGTTTCGTTCGGCGGATACGGAGAAGCCGAAGGGCAACTGCTTTCGCCCGAAACCCTCCGGTTCGTATCCAATGATTCTATCTGGACAGTCGACAGCCGGAAAATGGAAATCACCCGCTGGCGTATCGACCCGGCCGCCCATACCGCAACCGAGGCAGAAAAATTTCCCGTTCCGAGCCAAGCGGTGCACGCATTAGACATGGCCCTGTACCACGAAAACGAGTTTTTGGTAACCGATTACTCGGGAAACGCAAGTTTTTACAAAACAGATAAACAAGGAAGCGTAACGGAGGTTTTCGGAAATATCCCGACAGAAAAACACCCTACCCGCCCCGGCCGCGACGTGTTGGCGCAAGTATGGCGGGATTTTATCGACTATAACCCGCGGAACGGCGTGGCAGCACTCGGAACCCAGTTAGGCGAAGTACTGGAAGTATACCGGCCGGACTGCGGATTACGCACCGTACTCTACGGCCCGGGCGGCGAACCGGCCTACTTTATCCACGACGGGTATGCCTATCCCGACGGACTGATGGGGTTCAGCGACATCCATGTAGGCGATTCGTGCATCTATGCCGTTTTTCACGGCACTACGTTCAAAGGAAAACAGGAAGCGTATAAAAAGGGAGAAATCCCGCCGGACGGCGGACAGTTCATCTACGTTTTCGATTTACAGGGTAACCCCTTGCGAAAATACGTATTAGACCGGTTTATTTATGGCATCGCGGTAGACGAAAAAGCCCGGACGTTTACAGCCGTGGAAGTAAACAGCGACACGCCGGTCGTGAGGTTCGCTTTCTGAACCCGGTTCGGCAAAACCAGCGGCTACCGGATGAAAAAGAAGAAGGCTGAGTAACACCGGAAACTGTGTTCGGAGATATAAAAAGAGGGCTGCCTGATTTTGATTTGTCAGACAGCCCTTATTGCATAAAAAACGCTTCTCTCTCAAAAAGCCTTGAATCCCATAATCTCGCGCACTTCGCGCAACGTTTTCGAAGCACTCTCGCGCGCTTTCTCCGCCCCTTCCGTTACTACTTTATGCAAGTACGCGTCGTTATTTTGTATATCCAATATCCGTTCGCGGATAGGAGCCGTAACCCGGATAATATCGGCAGCCAGTTGCTTTTTCAAATCCCCGTAGCGGATTTCGCAGGTATTCCATTTTTCCTCGAAATGAGCTACCACATCCGGCTCGGAAACCACCTTCAGGATGGTAAACAGGTTTTCGATGTAATCCGGCTTTACCGAATCGGGCGCCGTAGGCCCTTGGTCGGTGAGCGCCTTTTTCACTTTTTTCTCGATGGTTTTCGCATCGTCCGACAAGTAAATGCAGTTTCCTTCCGATTTTCCCATCTTGCCGCTTCCGTCGAGCCCCGGTATCTTTACTAAATTCTCCCCGAAATTATACGCCGTAGGCTCGGGAAAATAGTCCACCCCGTAAAAGTTATTGAACCGGCGGGCGAACGTACACGTCATCTCGAGATGCTGTTCCTGGTCTTTCCCCACCGGCACCTTGTTCGCCTTGTGGATAATAATATCGACCGCCATCAGGGTAGGATACGTAAGCAACCCGGCATTGACGTTGTTCGGTTGCTTGCGCGCCTTTTCCTTGAACGAGGTGGTTTTGGAAAGTTCGCCCAGATAGGCGTGCATATTCATCAGGAGGTACAACTCCGGGATTTCGTGAATGTCGCTTTGCACGTAAATAGCCGACTTTTCCGGGTCGATTCCGGCAGCCAGGTACTCGGTCAATACATTTTTCACGTTGGCATGCAGCATCTTCGGATCGGGATGCGTGGTAAGCGCATGAAAATCGGCGATAAAAAAATAGCAGTTGTTCTCGCTCTGCATCTTGATAAAGTTACGCAAGGCACCGAAATAGTTGCCCAAGTGCAATTGTCCGGTAGAGCGGATACCGCTTACGACTGTTTCCATATTCTTCATTGTTATTTTATTGCTGTTATCGGAAGCGACACACAGAGGGAATGCCCTCTCCCGCCCCGGCGCCCGGTTCGACTGGTCGTTTCGACGGCCAAAGTTAGTAAAAAATTTAAAGCCGGCACGGTGCAACACTTTGTTACCTCAAATATAAGTTGTAACTTTGCTGCGGTTTTAGAGAAATAAGTTTCATGTCGAAAACGATACATCAGGATAACCCGCTGGCGATTTCCGGTTATACATCGGACAACGAAGCTCATTTCTTCAATTCAGGACATATTATTCCGGTAATATAGGATGCGTTAGTTTTTTCACTAACGCATTTTTTTTATATAACCGGTACGGAATAACCCGGACGAACTTAATAACTATAAATTATTTAACATACTAAACAACCCAATTTTACTATGTCTAAAGGTGGAATTAAAAAGGTAATCGTTCTTGGCTCGGGGGCCTTGAAAATCGGACAGGCCGGCGAATTCGACTATTCCGGTTCGCAAGCGTTGAAAGCGCTGAAAGAAGAAGGGATAAGCACGGTGTTGATTAACCCGAATATCGCAACTATCCAAACATCGGAAGGGGTAGCGGACAAAGTATACTTCTTGCCTATCACTCCTTACTTCGTAGAAGAAGTGATTAAGAAAGAGCAACCCGACGGCATTCTGCTGGCGTTCGGCGGACAGACGGCTTTGAACTGCGGCACCGAGCTGTATACCAGCGGCACGTTAGACAAGTACGGCGTAAAAGTATTGGGTACTTCGGTAGAAGCGATTATGTACACGGAAGACCGCGACCTGTTTGTAAAGAAACTGAACGAGATAGACGTGAAGGTACCGGTAAGCCAGGCAGTAGAAAGCATGGACGATGCCATCGCGGCCGCCAACCGCATCGGATTTCCGGTAATGATTCGCTCGGCGTACGCGCTGGGAGGCATGGGTAGCGGCATCTGCAAAAACGAAGCCGAGTTGCGCACGCTGGCGGAAAGTGCTTTCGCTTATTCGAGCCAGATTCTGGTGGAAGAATCGCTGAAAGGCTGGAGGGAAATCGAGTTCGAGGTAATCCGCGACAAGAACGACCATTGCTTTACCGTGGTTAGCATGGAAAACGTAGACCCGCTGGGCGTTCATACGGGCGAAAGTATCGTAGTGGCTCCGACCTGTTCGCTGACGGATGCCGAGCTGGATTTGCTGAAAGAATTATCTACCAAGACTATCCGCCACTTAGGCATCGTAGGCGAATGCAACATCCAGTATGCCTTTAATTCGGACACGAACGATTACCGGGTAATCGAAGTAAACGCCCGGCTGAGCCGCTCTTCGGCCTTAGCTTCGAAAGCGAGCGGATACCCGCTGGCCTTCGTGGCTGCCAAACTGGCTTTAGGTTACGGGCTGGACGAAATCGGGGAAATGGGTACGCCTAACTCGGCTTATAAGGCGCCCGATGTGGATTATATGATTGTAAAAATCCCGCGCTGGGATTTGACCAAGTTCGCAGGTGTTTCGCGGCAAATCGGCTCGAGCATGAAGTCGGTAGGCGAAATCATGTCGATAGGGAAATCGTTCGAAGAAATTATCCAGAAGGGCTTGCGTATGATAGGCCAGGGCATGCACGGGTTCGTTGGAAACAACGACCTCGAGTTCGACAACCTCGACGAAGAGCTGGCCAACCCCACCGACCTGCGTATCTTCGCCGTAGCCAAGGCTTTCGAAAAAGGCTACTCGGTAGAACGCATACACGAGCTGACCAAAATAAGCCACTGGTTCCTGAACGGCCTGAAAAACATCGACGACTACCGGAAGGTATTGGAAGGATATAACAAAATCGAAGAGATTCCGGCGGATGTAATGAAAGAAGCGAAACGCCTCGGCTTCTCGGATTTCCAGATTGCGCGGTTCATGGAAAACCCGCAAGACAATATGGAAAAGGAAAACCTGCGTGTGCGTACGCTGCGTAAGAAACAAGGCGTACTGCCGTCGGTAAAGCGCATCAACACGATTGCCTCGGAACATCCGGAGTTGACGAATTACCTCTATATGACTTACGACGGAAGCGAGCACGACATTCCGTATTACAAGAACGACAAGAACGTGATTATCCTCGGCTCGGGCGCTTACCGCATCGGTTCGTCGGTAGAGTTCGACTGGTGTTCGGTGAATGCGGCGCAAACCGCGCGGAAATTAGGCTACAAGTCGATTATGATTAACTACAACCCGGAAACGGTTTCGACCGACTACGATATGTGCGACCGGTTGTACTTCGACGAACTTTCGTACGAGCGGGTGCTCGACGTAATCGACCTCGAGTTGCCGAAGGGGGTTATCGTTTCGGTGGGCGGACAAATCCCGAACAACCTGGCCATGAAACTGCACCGGCAGCACGTGCCTATCCTCGGTACGTCGCCGGTATCTATCGACCGGGCCGAAAACCGGCACAAGTTCTCGGCCATGCTCGACCAGTTGGGTATCGACCAGCCGCGTTGGAGGGAGCTGGAAAGCATGGACGAAATCGACTCGTTCGTAAGCGAAGTGGGATTCCCCATCCTCATCCGTCCTTCGTACGTACTGTCGGGGGTGGCGATGAACGTATGCCATACCAAAGAGGAAATGATTATGTTCCTGCAACTGGCCGCCAAGGTATCGAAGGAGTATCCGGTAGTAGTATCGGAGTTTTTGCAGAACGCGAAGGAAATCGAATTCGACGCGGTAGCCCAGAACGGCGAAGTGGTGGAATACGCGATTTCGGAACATATCGAATTCGCCGGGGTGCACTCGGGCGACGCTACGCTGGTATTCCCGGCACAGAAGATTTACTTCGAAACGGCGCGCCGGATTAAGAAGATAAGCAAGATGATTGCGAAGGAGCTGAATATCAGCGGACCGTTCAACATCCAGTACCTGGCTAAGAACAACGATGTAAAGGTAATCGAATGCAACCTGCGGGCTTCGCGGAGCTTCCCGTTCGTATCGAAGGTACTGAAACGGAATTTTATCGAAACCGCCACGCGCATCATGCTCGACGCGCCTTATACCCGGCCCGACAAGTCGGCTTTCGATATCGACTGGATCGGCGTAAAGGCGTCGCAATTCTCGTTCGCCCGGTTGCATAAGGCCGACCCGGTATTAGGGGTGGATATGTCGTCGACCGGCGAGGTCGGATGTATCGGCGATGATTTCAACGAAGCGTTGCTTTCGGCCATGATTGCGGTGGGATACCACATCCCGCAAAAGAGCGTGATGGTTTCGTCGGGCGGCGTAAAGTCGAAAGTGGATTTGCTGGAACCGTGCCGTACGCTGGATGCCAAGGGTTACACGATTTACGCTACGGCCGGCACGCAGAAGTTCCTCGAAGAAAACGGAGTGAAGGCCACCGTAGTAAGCTGGCCCGACGAAGAGGGAGACCTGAACATCATGGATATGTTTGCCGCCCACCGGTTCGACCTGGTAATCAACATTCCGAAAAACCACTCGAAACGCGAGCTGACAAACGGTTATAAAATCCGCCGGGCGGCTATCGACCACAATGTCCCGTTGCTTACGAACGCCCGCCTGGCCAGTGCGTTTATCGACGCGTTCAGCCAGATGAAGGCGGAAGATATACAAATCAAGAGCTGGCAGGAATATAAATAAAACGTTTGCTTTTTGCGCACCGGTTGCCCGAAAGTTTACGTAACCGGGAGCCGCAGAAGTACGGAGCTGTTCGAGTCGAACGACAGCGCTCCGTTCTTTTGCGGCTCTCTTTATTTTATCCGGTACCGTACGCCGGGTGTCTTGCCGCTTTACCGGGCAAACCGGTAAGAAGCGGATAGCCGGTTTTTATTTTCTTTTCAATTCTTTGGCTTTTTCAATCTTCTTCTTTACCTTTAATGCCGCTGTTTATCTTTTCGAAGCATGCTGAACTCGGTTCATATACAATATGTGGTGACTTCGCTGTTTATGTTAATCTATTGCGTCACCGTGTTAGGGTTGGTAGTGGTGGTGATTGCCGAGAACCGGAATCCGCTGAAAACCATCCCTTGGGTCGTGGTATTGCTTCTCGCCCCGGTGGTAGGACTGATTTTCTATTTCTTCTTCGGGCAGGACAACCGGAAACAGCGTATCATCTCACGCCGCACGTACAAGCGTATCATGAAATGCCCGCAAGACCGCTTGCTGGCACAGGATGCGTGCTGCGTTCCCGAGATTTACAAGCCGCTTTCCGCCTTGCTTACCAATACCAACCAGGCGCCGTTGCTGTTCGGAAGCAAAATCACCATTTATACGAACGGCAGCGAGAAGTTCGCGGCGTTGCTGGCCGAAATAGCCAAGGCGACACATCATATCCACTTGCAATATTATATTTTCTGCGACGACGAAATCGGGAACAAGGTAAAAAGGGCGCTGATTGCCAAAGCTCGCGAGGGGGTTCAGGTGCGGGTGTTGTACGACGATGTGGGATGCTGGAAAGTAAAGGCTTCGTTTTTCAAGGAGATGAAGGAGGCAGGCATCGAGGTACACGCGTTCCTGCCGGTGGCTTTCCCTATCTTTACCAGTAAGGTGAATTACCGGAATCACCGGAAAATCGTAGTTATCGACGGACAGGTGGGTTTTATCGGGGGAATGAATATCGCCGACCGGTACGTAAAGGGAAACATGTACGGGAAATGGCGCGACTCGCATTTCCGTATCGAGGGAAAAGGGGTGCACGGGTTACAGTCGGCTTTCCTGATCGACTGGTACGTGGTGAGCAAAACGCTCCATACCTCGAAGCGCTACTATCCGCCCATGCCGTTGTTCACGAACAACATCATGCAGTTGGCTACCTGCGGCCCGGTAGGCCGGTGGCGTACGATTTTGCAGACTACCCTGTTCGCGATTTCGAATGCCAAGCGGTATATCTATATCCAGACGCCGTATTTTCTCCCGTCGGACGGGCTGAACACGGCGTTACAGGTAGCGGCTTTAGGGGGAATCGACGTACGGCTGATGATTCCGAAGAAGGCGGACAGCAAGATGGTGAATATGGCTACGCGCTCGTTTATCGACGAGAGTGTGCGGGCGGGAGTGAAAGTGTATTTTTATACGGGTGGTTTTTTACATGCTAAGTTACTGGTGATAGACGATATGCTCACGGCGGTAGGGTCGGCGAACCTGGATTTCCGGAGCCTGGAGCATAACTTCGAAATCAACGCATTTATGTATGACGAGTCTTTTGCCGTACAAATGAAAAAGATATTCCTGCACGATATGGAAGAATGCGAACGGCTGGTTCCTGCGCGGTGGATGAAGCGCCCGTTGAAAAACCGGTTCACGGAATCGTTTATGCGGTTATTCTCACCGCTGCTTTAAAAAAAGAAGAAGGGAATGTTCGTTTTTTTGCGATAAGCCCGACGTACATGACAAAAAATTCTTTTTTCGCTCACATCTTCTCGCTCAACGCGAAGCCGTCTGCCGACGGTGCCTGCCGGTGGTCATATTCTTATCTTGATATCTAAGCACCTAACAAAATGTCAAATTGTCAAAATAACCCCTGCGTGAAGGGGCTATTTGCGTGA
>JAJBTJ010000263.1 GCA_020860905.1 Parabacteroides sp.
ATGCTCTAAGCATTGCTTTTTAAGATAGTATCTGAGGCCCCTGGGTCCCATACGATGAGGCCTGTGCTTTTCGGGGCTCGGTAGGTAGAGGTTTGTAAGCAAACTGATTTTCTTCTGTTGTTCTGTCTGAAATTAATTTTTGTCATGTACTATGGTTCTTTAGTCAAAGGATGTGACTAAAGTACATGACAAAAAAAATTTTATTGCTGAAAAATAGTGCAAACCGAAAGCCGAAGCAAAGCCTTGCTTTGATTATGCAGAGGTGAAGTCTATTTTCCTGCTCGCTGCGAAGGCGTCTGCCGACAGTCATACTTTGGTTCTTCAGCTTGAAATAATTGTCGTGTACTTGGTGTTAAGCCCAGGAAAAGAAAATCCGTTCGGGCGACAACCTGCATCGCCACGATAAAGCTGAAAGCCAGTCTTTTTTCCCCCGGTTTCTTTTCGACAAAAAGAAACCAGGCTTTTTCTTATTCGAACTCCGGCAACGTAACCGAAAAATACGGGTTCGGCGTGTGCTGCGTGCGGATTATCTCTTTCATCTGCTTTACGATATCGGGATGCTCGGCAGCCACGTCATTATCTTCGTGTATGTCGGTAGCCAAGTTATACAAGAACGGTTTCCCTTTCTTTACCACCATCTTCCAGTCGCCCATACGTACGCCGATTTGGTCGGTTTCGTCGAATTCCCAGTACAGGAAATCGTGCTCTTGCTGGCCGTCGCGCCCTAATAACGTAGGATAGATGGAAATGCCGTCGAAGTAATCCGTTCCTTTTTTCTTCTTGTTGCCGTACTTTTTAATGTAGTTCTTCACCCCGATAATATCGCAGAACGTAGGCATCAAATCGTAGAAAGCGCATATATGGTCGTTTACCGAACCGGCAGGCACGTTACCCGGCCAACGAACGATAAACGGAATACGGATGCCCCCTTCGTAACACTGGCGTTTCAACCCGCGCAGTTTGCCGTCGCGACCGAAAAAGGCAGGGTCGGCGCCCCCTTCTTCGTGCGGGCCGTTATCGCTGGTAAAGATAACGAGCGTATTCTCGTCCAACCCTTTCTCTTTCAGCTTTTCCATCACCTCGCCCACATACGTGTCGAGCCGGGTAATCATCCCCGCAAACTGGGCATGCGTATGGATAGAAGCATTGTAGCGTCCACCTTCGTAACCTCCCCAGGTTTTGTCATGAAAAAATTTCTTTTGGTACCCTGTGAGTATGGAATCTTCGGGTTGCGCCAGTTCCGCGTGCGGAAGAGTATAGGTCAAAATCCCGAAGAAAGGCTGTTTGCCATCCTGTTTATCCAGCCATTTCATCGCCTCTTCGTGAATCATGTCCGCCGAATACTGCGTACGCTTGAAATACTCCTTGCCGAACATCGGATGCTCGATATTCTCTTCCATCACCACGCGCACTACCCCGGTATCGCCCAGCGCCTTGCTGTAACGGTTCAGGAAATTAGGATAATACAGATGCGCCTGGAACTGGCAGATATACCCGTAAAACTCGTCGATACCGCGTTTGTCGGGCGTGGAAACGGAACCTTCATACCCGCCGGCCCATTTGCCGAACATCCCGGTAGTGTAGCCGTTATCCTTCATTATCTCCGGGATAATGATATGCTCCGGGTCGTACGGGTGCTGCCCTACTACGCTGTATTCCTTGTTGTTGCCGTACATCACGATAGGAGCGTCGCGCCAATATTCTTTATTGCCGCGTACTTCGCAGTGGCCCGAATGTTGTCCGGTCATAAGCGAAGCGCGCGACGAGGCGCTTACCGGACTTCCGGCATACGCCTGCGTAAAACGCATCCCGTCTTTCGCCATAGCGTCGATATGGGGAGTGTTTATATACGGTTGCCCGTAGCAACCCAGGTCGCCGTAACCCATATCGTCGCACATGATGTAAATGATGTTGGGTTTAGCTGTTTTTTGTGCGTAGGTACCCATCGAAGCGAGTACCATTCCGCTTCCGAAAAGCAAAAAGGCTCTATTTTTCATGCTGTGTATTGATTTGGTAATAGAATGTCGATACGGAAACAGGGGCAATTTACGGAAAAATAGGCAAACGGCAAAACAGTTCCGGGTCAAACTGTCCGGTACCCCGGCTTTGCCCGATAACGGCTGGGTTTTCCCGGGGCGACAAACGCCTTTTGGTTGCCGGCTTGCCGCCGTAAACTGCCTGAAATTACCGGGAAATTGCTGTAAACTGCCTGAAAACTGCCGGGAAAGTACAGGAAAGCTGCCGGAAGAAAACAGGCACAGAGTGGGGGAATTGCCGCGTATCCCGGTATAAAACCTGCGGTTTTTCGCCTCCCTGTGCCCGGCATTCCCGGCGGAATGCGCTGTTTTTCAGCTACCGGTTACCAGCCCGGATTCTGTTCCAGGTCCGGATTCAGCAAAATCTCCGTAGTAGGAACCTGATACAAATAATATTTTTCCTGCCAGCCTTTTCCCTCTTTCTGCGGGTCGTTGAACAGATATACGTACCCTTCCGCAAGCGAGCCCTGCGTGCCGTCCGAGTAGCCGGTGGCCGGATTGTACAACGTCATCCCGTTCTTCACGGCATCCGCTTTTTTCATCCACAGCCCGGTGGCAGGCCGGTTCAGGAACCAGGGAGCCATCCGCCAGCGGCGTATATCGTAAAAACCGAACCCTTCGCCCATCAGTTCGATAATCCGTTCGCGCCTGATTTCCCACAAAACCGGGTCTACCGGTATACCCGCATCGTTGCCCTTCGGGTAATACTTTCCCCGGCCGGAGTCGAAGCTGTCGTTAATGTCTGCCACTTACATCCGGGTAACGCCCGCCCGGTCGCGCAATTTGTTAATCGTCAGGTCGGCCACGCCCTGATTGAACGCACCCAGCTCAAATTTGGCTTCCGCTTCATTCAAAAGCACCTCTTCGATTTTGAAAACAGGCTTATCGGCCGTGTTCAGGTTTCCATTGTTGAAATTGGTTTCCCAGTTATCCCAGTTTTTCCATACATAATATCCGGAGCGGCAAGTTACGAACGCGCCGGTACCTAACCGGGGAATTTCCGGAACCAGCGAAGCGCTCCAGTTTTGCCCCGGCAACCGTTTCATCCCGATGCCCGGGTTGCTGCACGAGGTATTCGCACCCATAATGTCGATGTATTCGCGGTCGGCAGCGTTGCCAGTGTACGACCAGGTAGGATAGTCGCCCTTGCCAGCTTTTACTTTGTACGGCGGAATCACCGTATGGTATAAACGCGGGTCGCGTTCGCGGAATACGGCATACATGTCGGCGTTGCCGTGGTATCCGGAAGCGTTGTTCAGGATAGGCTTCCCATTCTTCATCAGGTATAAGTCGACCGTGTTCTGGTTCATTTCCACATGGTGCGACGACGTATGCTCGATGTAGCAGGCCCCGTGGGGATTGATATTCTCTACATACGATTTGTAGAGGATGATACCCGGAACGTCCGCCAGGTTCTCGGTAGTCCACAGCTCGCCGTATCCGGCGGCAGGCTGCCCGTCGGTGCCCGTGTAAAGCGTGGGGTAATTGTTTATCAGCAATTCCGATACCCGTACGCACTCGTTCAGGTACTTGTCGTAATCCCCCAGTTCGTGGTATTTGCGCCAGGTACCTTCACGCAAGGTAAAACGCGAAAGCGCCGCCCGCACACAATCCCGGTTGATGGTGTTTTCCCCGTCGCTCGAAGTAAAATCGCCGATGTGTTGTTCAGCCCATTGCAGCCGTTCCAGTACCCTGTCGGCCACCGTAAGCCGGTTTTCGCGTTTCGCATAGGCTTCGGGCGAGTCTTCCTGCAATACGGTATCAATCCACGGAACATCGCCGAAACGGTCTATCAGTTCCATATACCAATACGAGTGGAAAAAATAACCTACGGCGCGCCAGTGGTCTTTTTCATCCTCCTTCATCTGGGAGTCGTCGATATGCGAAAGCATGATGTTGATGCGGCGGATAAACGATTTGAAATCCCATCCGTTGCCGGTAGCGGCGCTCGCCACGGTCTGGTAGGCGAACTGGTTGTAGCCGCTTTCGTATTTCTGCTCCATATACCCCGCATCCATATCGCCTTTGTACTGGCCGTTCTGTCCCCAGCCGTTCAGCGAAGTACGAATCGTGTTATTAGTAAACATCTCGTAGCAAGGCCACATAAAAGCCTTGAAGTTATCGTATGAGTTGAAGGCGTTTTTTTCCGTGAGGTCGGTAACGGGCTCTTTATCCAGGAAGCTGTCGTTACAGCCCGAAAATGCCACGCCCGAGCATACGGCCAACCCTATAAGTAATTTTTTCATATATACGTCGTTTTATTTTTGATATTCGAATTTATGGCTGCCTGCCTGTTTTTTATCCGGTAACGCACCCACGTCGGATGCAGGTTTCATCCTATACATGCCGGTTCCGGATTATAATGTGAGATTAAGACCGAACGATACGGTGCGGAAAGCGGGATAGTTCCATTCCAGCGTTTCCGGGTCGATGCCGTTGGGCAACGACGAAAACGTAGCCAGGTTTTCCACGCTCACGAACATGCGCAACTGCGACAACGCTATTTTCGACATCCACGCTTTCGGGAACGTATACGTAAGCGTTACATTCTTGATACGCAGGTACGAAGCATCCGAGAGGTATTTGTCGGACTGGCGGTAGTTAGAACCCTGGTTGCCGTAATTGCCGTAAATGCGCGGAAACTCGGCGCCCGGATTGGCGCAAGTGTAGTCGCCGTTGGCAGCGTCGGCCGGCCTCCAGTAATTGCCCAGCCCTTCGTACAGCGGGATAAACTTGAAATCGGAATACAGCGGGAAGGTCAGCGTGTTGGCCAGCCAGGCGTCCCGTCTTCCCGTTCCTTGCAAGAACACGCTCAGGTCGAACCCCCGGTAGTCTACTCCTAAGTTGATGCCGTACAGGTAACGCGGCGTGTTGTTCCCGATTACTTTGCGGTCGCCCGGATTCGTCAGCGTGTTGTCGCCGCTCGAAATCAGGTTGTCGCCCCGCTCGTCGTCGCGCAGATTCTTGAATTTCACGTCGCCCGGACGCGGGTTGTATCCGTCGAGAGCAGGCACCCCCTCTTTCAGTTTCCACGAGGAAGCGTCTTCGAAATCATCCACCGAGTAAAAGCCGTCGGTTTCGTATCCCCATATCTCTCCCAGGTCTTTCCCTTCGTAGAAATCCCAGAACGTATACGTACCCCCTGTAAGCGCGTTCGTATGCTGGCTGCTCAGGATATACGACGAATTGCTGTTGTATTTCACGATTTTCGAACGGCTGTCCGACAGGTTGAACCCTATACGGTACCCCACCCGGGCAATCCGGTCGCGCCAGTTCAGGCTCAGTTCCCAGCCGCGGGTACGCATGTCGGCCGTATTCTGGTAGGGAGCGTCGGCGCCTACCAAGGCCGGAAGCTGCATGCCCGGCGCAAGCATCCCGTCGGTGTTGCGCTGGTACCAGTCGAACGTTCCCGAGAGCCGGCTGCTGAACATCGAAACATCCAGCCCCACATTGACCGTTCCTACTTTTTCCCAGGTGAAATCGGTACTTACCAGCGAAGGAAGCGACGTGATGGCGGTTACGTAATTGCCGTTCGATATCCAACCGTTGTATTTGTTGTTTACCGTCATGGTGGGAATGAACGAGTAGGCCGGTACGTTCTGGTTGCCGATTCTGCCGTACGAGGCCCGTAGCTTCAGTGCGTCGAGCCAGGGTTGCGTGCGTTCCATAAACCGTTCCTGCGCGATGTTCCAGCCGGCCGAAACCGACGGGAAGAACCCGTAGCGCGAGTTTTTCGGAAATTTCGACGAGCCGTCGTAGCGCCCGTTCACCTCGAGCAGGTACCGGTCGGCATAATTGTAGTTCACCCGGAAAAACCCGCCGCGCACCGTAAACTCGTTGTACGTGTCGGTAGCCTTCAGCGTAGACGTGCCCGAGCCCAGCGAAGGCACCTCGATTACCGCTTGCCCGTACGAAAGCACTTCCATTGTTTCCCGGTAGCTCGATTCCTGGTTGAAGCCGGCCATCACCTTGAATGTGTGTTCTTTATCTTTTCCTAAGGTGAAATCGTACGTGCCGTACAGGTTGAGCGAGTTGTAATCGGTATACCGCTTGGTTTTTTGCAGGTAGTCGTTCGTCGGCGTTACGTCTTTTCCTCCCTGTACGGTGGTATAGGGCACGCTTCCGGAGTACCAGTGGTAATCGTACAGGTTCTTGTCGAACGTATATTCGAAAGCTACCTGGAACCCTTTGAACGGTTTCAGGAGGGATTTCAGGAAGATGCGCGGGTTATCGGTAAGCGCTTTGGTAGGGTTGCTCCAGCGGATTTGGTTCGACGGCGTAAAGAACGGCAAACCGGTGCCTGCATCCGAAATCCCTTCCGGCATATTCCCTTCCGGATAGAAAGAGGCCAGCCGGGTGGAGTATACGGCCCCGAGCGCCGATTTCGGTTCTGCTGTTTTGCTGTGGGCGTAACTGAACGTAGCTTCCTGGGTGAACCAGCCGGTTACGTCGGCCGAGAGGAAACCGCTCACGTTCATCCGCGTATACTTGTCTTTATCCGTAATCAGCACCCCGTCGTTGCCCACGTACCCGGCCGATAAACGATACCGTATTTTGTCGGTTCCGCCGGTTGCCGAAAGGTTGTGGGTTTGCTGGAAGCTGGTTTCGAGCATATTCTTTACCAGGTCTTTTTCGTGCAGGTAATATACGGCGCCGTCGGTATCTTTAAAAATACCGTCGCCCGTTACCGGGAGGAAAGAGGGGTCGGCGCGGTATTGCTCCAGGTATCCCAGCCACTTTTCAACGCTGGGCGAACCCATGGTCCAGAACTGGTCGCCGGCGGCATCCGAATAGGCTTGCAGGTACTCCGTCAGGGAAGCCTGCTTCGGCAGGTTCATCGCGCTGGCGAAAGCGAAGTTGTTATTGTAGTTCAATTGGAATGCCGCCGCCCCTTTCGGCCGTTTGGTAGTAACCATAATCACGCCGCCGGCGGCCCGGGCGCCGTAAATGGCTGACGAAGCCGCATCTTTGAATACCGAAATGGTTTCGATGTCTTCCGGATTGAGCATATCCAGGTCGCCTTCTACGTTGTCGATAAGTACCAGGGGCTTTATCGTGCTTCCGTACGAGCCGTCGTCGTTTTTGATTCCTACCGAGTAGGCTCCCCGTATCTGGAACGATTTGCTTTTGCCCGGGGCGTTTCCGTTATTGGATACCAGCAGCCCGGGAACGGCTCCCTGTAATGCCGCCGCCGCATTCGATAGCGGGCGGTTACCGATTACTTCGTCCATTTTCACCGACGACACGGCGCCCGTCAGGTTCGCCTTTTTCTGCGAGCCGTACCCTACTACCACCACTTCGTCTAACGCCTGGGTATCTTCTTTCAGCAAGATGTCGAGCGGCGTACCGTTCCATTTTATTTCTTGCGGCCGGTAGCCTAAGTAAGAAATAACGAGGGTGCTCCCTTTCGGTACGTTGCGTAACGAAAAATCGCCGTCTATACCGGTTACCGTGCCGTTGGTAGTGCCTTTTACTACCACGGATGCCCCGATTACGGTTTCGCCCGATTCGTTTCTTACCACTCCGGTACAGTCGGCGTTCTGTTGGACGATTTCCATACCGGGCACTTTCTCTGCGGACGAAGCATACGCTGTTCCTCCGTACATAGTCGGAAGAAATAAGAGTAATCCGACTGATTTTAAGTGTCTTAACATAGTATTAGCATTAATGGATTAGATATTGAAA
>JAJBTJ010000104.1 GCA_020860905.1 Parabacteroides sp.
GTACAAAAGCATAGCAAAATCGTACGGCGTACGATTTTACCATTATCCGCTTCAATTTTGAATTACCGCTTCGCCCGGAGCGAATAGATTTGCAACCTGTCTGAAAAAGACAGGCAATTGTAAACACCAATTTTATAACCTAATTCAATTTATCGATTATGAGAAAAGTATGTAAGCCGGTGAGCTTAGTTTTACTTGCCGCAGCGCTTTGTTCGAATACCGTGCTATACGCTTCGGACAAACCGGCCTCACGTGAATCGAGCGTCATGCAACAAAGTAAGAAAGTAACGGGTACGGTTACCGACGAGTTCGGCCCTGTAGCAGGCGCTTCCGTTTTTATTAAAGGAACCACCGTCGGAACTACCACCGATATGGACGGAAACTTTGCGCTCGATGTTCCCCAGGGCGCTACCATCTCTATCTCGTTCCTCGGGTATACGCCGCAACACATCAAGTATACCGGACAAACCAGCCTGAACGTAGTATTGAAAGAAGACACGCAAAAAATCAACGAAGTGGTGGTAACCGCCATGGGTATCAAAAAAGAGAAACGCGCCCTTTCGTACGCGATGAGCGAGCTGAAATCGGACGAAATCCAATTGGTGCCGGTGCAGAACGTGGCCAACTCGTTGTACGGGAAAGCCGCCGGCGTACAGATTATGCAAACGGCTGCGGGCCCGATGGGAGGTACGAAAATCCAGATACGCGGTATCAACTCGATCGACGGTAATACGCGTCCGCTTATCGTGATGGACGGTATTCCTATCAATGACAACGACTCGGACTGGGGCGGCCGCGAACGGAACCAGACGCAACCGGGTTCGGCGTTGAACGACATCAACCCCGACGATATCGAATCGATGTCGATTCTGAAAGGGGCCAACGCAGCCGCCCTGTACGGTTCGCGCGCTACGAACGGGGTTATCGTAATCACGACCAAACGGAGAAGTGAAAAGAAAGGGCTCGGCATCGACGTAAGCACGTCGTATACCTATATCCAACGGGCTTATATGCCGGAATACCAGAACGTGTTCGGCGGCGGCAGCTCGCCCTACTTCACCACCAACGCCGACGGGCAAAAGGTATATACGGGTGCGACGTCGCGTAGCTTCGGCCCCCGGATGGACGGTACGCCCGTACTGTGGTGGGACGGACAAGTACGGCCTTTTTCTCCGCAACCCGATAACTTCAAGGATATTTTCAAAGACGGGTACAGCAATAACAACAGCATAGCTATCTCCAACCAAACCGAAAAAGCCAATTACCGCGTATCGTATACCAATATGAATTACGGCGGTTACCTGGAAAACATGAGCCAGCATAAGCATAATTTCAGTTTAGCGGGGAATTTCAAGATGTCCGACCGGGTGAGCTTCGATGCCGTGGTTATGTACAACATCGATAACAAAAAGAATGCGCCGACCCGTATCGACCGCGTTTCCAACTTCCCGATGCCGCGAAACGAAATAGCGCAGTTGTGGAAAGACCACTACAAAAACGACCGGGGGTATTTCCTCACCGACGAGATAAGCGGTATCAACGAGAGCAACCGGAACAACATTATCAAGTATTTGCTGTGGCAGCAAAATGAAAATGAATATACCGACACCCGCGAACGGTTAATCGCTTCGTTGTCGGCCAACGTCAAACTGTTCGATTTCCTGAGCTTCAAAGTGCGGGGCGGTACCGACCGGTATAATGACAAGAAAGAGTCGAAAGAAATGTTCGAGAAATACGCCGACCCGGCCGATATGAACGAGTTACAGGGCAGCTATTCGAAAATCGACAACCACTACATGAAGAATTACGTCGACGGTATGTTGATGTTTAACAAACTGTTCGGGAATGATTTCGATGTAAGTGCCACATTGGGCGCCTCGGCCGAAGATATTTCGGAAAGCGGGCTTACCTGGGAATCGGAAGGATTGAAATACAACGGCATGTTCTCTACGGCCAATAACAAGAAAGACCCTAAGAAAGCCAGCAAGGACAGCGGATACAACCGGGGTGAATTCTTAGGGGCGGTTTTCGCTTCGGCGCAGGTAGCATACAAACGCTTTTTATATTTAGATGTAACCGCACGGAACGACTGGTCGTCGCGTTTGCCGAAAGGACACCGCAGCTTCTTTTATCCTTCGGTAGGCGCAGGCTTTATTTTCACCGACGCCTTCGAAATGCCCGAATGGATGAACTACGGAAAGGTAAGAGCTTCGTACGCCGTAGTAGGTAACACGGCCCCGAGCTTGTTCTTCGCCAACAACACGTACGATTACGGATTATTCAACGGAAGCGCGATTACCAGTTGGTTCGGCAACGACGTGCCCGCTCAGAACTTAGTTCCCGAAAAAACGTATTCGTGGGAGTTCGGATTGGAAGGCCGCGTATTGAACGGCCGGTTAGGTTTGGATATTTCGTACTATACCAACAGAACCAAGAACCAGATTCTTACCGTGCCTATCGCACCGTCTACCGGTTCGACGGGAATGAAAGTAAATGCGGGCGAAATAGCCAACCATGGAGTGGAAATCCAATTATCGGGTACACCGGTGGAAACCAAAGATTTTAGCTGGGATGCTATCCTGAACTACAGTTATACGCACAACGAACTGGTTTCGCTGATTCCGGGCATGGACGACCGCCAAATCAGCAGCCCGTGGAGCGCCGCCATTTTCAAAGCGGTTCCGGGCTATGCAACCCCGAGCGTATACATCCAAAAATGGAAACGCGACGACAACGGGAATATGATAGTTAACAGCAACGGTAAATATGTACAGGAATCGGAATATACGTATGCCGGTAGCGCTGCGCCCAAATTTATCGGCGGTTTTACCAACAACTTCCGGTACAAAGCCTTTACGTTATCGGTTCATATCGACGGGCAATTCGGAGGCAAACTGCTGTCGTTTACCAACAACTACCTGAAATCTACCGGTACCGGAAAAGAATCGCTGTTCGGTCGCGACGAAGAGTATGGCGGACTTCCTTATTATATCGAAAAGGGAACGAACAAGAAAGTATTGCTCGACAGCCATTCGGCAACTGCTCCCGCCAATGCGGAAGAAGGACTGGTACACCACGACGGTATGATTGCCGAAGGGGTGAAAGAAGACGGCTCGAAAAACGATATCGTGTTAAGCGCATCCGACTATTACGACTCGCGCTATAACCGCGCCGGCTCGGAAGACAACCTGTACGACAACAGCTATGTGAAGTTGCGCGAATTGAAGCTGTCGTACCGCGTTCCGAAAAATATTTATTCCAAGTTAGGGCTGCAAAACCTCAACGTATCCCTGGTAGGAAGCGACTTGTTCTTTATTTATAAAAACGTACCGAACATCAACCCGGAAGCTACCTTAGGTACCGGCGGAACGAACAGCTACGTAGAATATACGAGTTATCCCAGCCAGCGGAGTTTCGGCTTTGCCATCAATGCCAGCTTCTGATGCGTTTATTGTTTTACAATTTAAAAATCGAATAATATGAAATACCAATTATACAGTTTACTTTGCGGCTCGGCCTTGCTGTTAGCTTCGTGCGAAAACAAAATGGACGAAAAGCATGAAAACCCCGACGGATTCACATCCACGAAAATCGAATACTTGTATTCGCGCGGCGCCCTGAATGCGCTGGAAATCGACTACGCCGATTGCTACAATTACAACTTCCGCCTGCTCGCCACTTATACCCAGGTAGCTTCGCGGCGTGAAGGCGAAAGCCGGATAAATACCTACGACATCCAAAACGACAAGGGTCGGTGGGAGAATTACTACGAAAACCGGATGAAGACGCTTACCGAAATAGACAAGATATACAAGCACCTGACGGAAAAGGAACAAGCCGATTACCTGCCCTATTTCGAAACGAACAAAGTACTGAAAGCGTTCAACACCGCCATGGCTACCGACTTCTTCGGCGATATGCCTTACAGCGAAGCGTTTACCGCGCGGAATGCCGTGTTCGGCGACGAAGTGATTCTGAAACCGAAGTACGATACCCAGAAAGAAATCTACTACGCCGTTTTAGACGATTTGAAATCGGCTGCCGCTTACCTGAAATCGGCCGCGCTGAACGACCAAGTCGATGCGCAGGTATCTTTCAAGCGTCAGGACATTATCTATAATGGCGACTTAACGAAATGGTATAAATTCGCCAATTCGTTGTTGTTACGGTATGCCATGCGCATCTCGAACGTCGACCCGGAAAAAGCCAGAACCGTATTGAGCGCCCTCGCCCTGACCGACCCGATAACCGACAATGCCGACAACGCTTATATCCAAGTAAGCGGGAAAGATACGGCGCCCGATGCTATCTGGCGCGCTATCCGTGAAAGCCATAACAAGAACAACGGGTATTATTGCTATGCGCCCGAGTTGATGACCAACCTGTTGAATGCCGCCAACGACCCGCGGGTAAACGTGTTGTTCCAACCGGGCAGCGACGACGACGGGAAAGTAATCGACAAGTCGGTAACCGACATCGTTCCTTATCCTTCCTCGGCCGACGATGCCATCCAACTAAAGAATGTACTCTCCGACACAGAAATACAAAAAAAATACGCCATCTACAATACCGCTACTTTCCGGAACAATTACTATCTTCCGGTCGGAATCGGAATCACGGCGGCCGAAGTATACTTCTTACTGGCCGAAGCGCAGCAACGGAACCTGGTAGCGCTGGGAAATGCGAAAGAATTCTACGATAATGGAATCATCGCTTCCGTACAGAATTATTACGATTATTATACCCATACCACGGATACGGACAACCTGAATGCCGCTGTTGCCGCTACCGACGTTACCGAGGCTACGTTGGCCGCGTGGCTGGAAAGCTCGTCGTTCAAGTTCGACCCGGCTAATGCCCTGGAGCAGATTGCCACCCAGAAATGGATTCATACCGGTATCCTGCAAATTTACGAAACATGGGCCGAATACCGCCGTACCGACTTGCCGGTATTGCTCGACGATAAGGAAAAAGGTGCCTTGCTGAACAAGCAAAACACGCCCAAACGCTTTTTATATCCGGCCAAAGAGGCGTCGATGAATACCGACAATTACAACAGCGTTTCCGACCGGAATTATCCGGAAAAGAACCTGTGGTGGGATGTAAATTGACATTATCTATAAATTAAATCGAATATGAAACACTTTTTGCTGTATCTTACCCTTTCGTGTATAAGCGCCGCTACGTTGCAGGCGAAAGATTCCATATACAAAAAAGGATGGATAGACTTTAACAAGAACGGAGTGAAAGACGTGTACGAAGACCCGTCGGCTCCCGTCGAGGCGCGGGTAAACGACCTGCTCCGCCAAATGACACTCGAGGAGAAAACCTGCCAGATGGCTACCCTGTACGGCTCGGGTCGCGTATTGAAAGACGCACTCCCCACCGAAGGCTGGAAAGCGGAAATCTGGAAAGACGGCATAGGCAATATCGACGAAGAGCATAACGGATTAGGTTCGTTCCGCTCGGAATACTCTTTTCCGTACAGCAAAAGTGTGGAGGCGCGCCAGGCGGTACAACGTTTCTTCGTAGAGGAAACGCGCCTGGGCATCCCGGTGGATTTTACGAACGAAGGCATCCGCGGGCTTTGCCACGACCGGGCTACTTACTTTCCCGCCCAATGCGGACAGGGGGCTACCTGGAACAAAGAACTGATTGCCCGCATCGGCGAAGTGGAAGCTAAGGAAGCGGTAGCGCTGAGATACACCAATATTTATTCGCCTATCCTCGATATTGCACAAGACCCGCGCTGGGGACGTGTAGTGGAAACGTACGGCGAAGACCCGTACCTGGTAGGCCAGTTAGGCAAGCAAATGATACTGAGCCTGCAAAAGCACGGGCTGGTTGCCACTCCCAAGCATTTCGGCGTATACAGCATTCCGGTAGGCGGGCGCGACGGCGGTACGCGTACCGACCCGCACGTAGCTCTGCGCGAAATGCGTACGTTATACCTGGAACCGTTCCGGGTAGCTTTCCAGGAAGCCGGCGCTTTGGGCGTGATGAGCTCGTATAACGATTACGACGGCGAGCCGGTAAGCGGCAGCTACGAGTTCCTGACTAAGATTTTACGCCAGGAATGGGGGTTCAAGGGATACGTGGTATCCGACAGCGAGGCGGTAGAATTTCTGTACAGCAAGCACCGGACGGCCGAATCGCCCGAAGATGCCGTAGCGCAAACTGTAAATGCCGGATTGAATATCCGCACGAATTTTACGCCGCCGGAAGATTTTATCTTGCCGCTACGCAGCGCTTTCCTGAAGGGGAAAGTGTCGGAAGAAACGCTGAACGCGCGGGTAGCCGACATCTTGCGGGTAAAATTCTGGTTGGGTTTGTTCGATAATCCGTACACCGGAAACGGAAAGGAAGCCGAAAAAATCGTACATTGTGCCGAGCACCAGGCCGTAGCGTTAGACGCTGCCCGCCAATCGATCGTATTGCTTAAAAACGAGAACGGGTTGCTCCCGCTAAGCAAAAGCCTGAAAAACGTAGCTGTTATCGGGCCGAACGCTACGGAGCATAAATACCTGATTTGCCGCTACGGGCCGGCTAATGCGCCGATGATTACCGTAGCCGACGGCATCCGGCAAATGCTGCCCGGTGCCAACGTAACGGTGGAAAAAGGATGTGAGATTATCGACCCGAACTTCCCCGACAGCGAATTGCTCGACTTTCCCTATACCGACGACGAAACCGCGTTGATGAATCGCGCGGTGGAGGCTGCCCGGAATGCGGATGTGACTGTCTTGGTACTGGGTGGTTCGGAAAAAACGGTACGCGAAGACAAATCGCGCACTGACCTCGACCTTCCGGGACGGCAGAACGACCTGATGAAAGCGGTAATGGCTACCGGCAAGCCGGTGGTACTGGTATTGCTCGACGGCCGCGCCTCGACGATTAATTACGCTGCGCGGAACGTGCCCGCCATCGTACATGCCTGGTTTCCCGGCGAGTTTTGCGGGCAAGCTGTTGCCGAAGTATTGTTCGGCGACTACAACCCGGGCGGACGCCTGGCGGTAACATTCCCCAAATCGGTAGGACAAGTGCCTTTCGCTTTCCCGTTCAAGCCGGGCTCGGATGTAAAAGCCTCTACCAGTGTATACGGCGCCTTGTATCCTTTCGGATACGGCCTGAGCTACACTACTTTCGGGTATAGCGATTTGAAAGTAACTCCGGAAAAGGGAGGCACGCAGAGTTCTTACACCATAAGCTGTAAAGTAACCAACACGGGCGAACGGGCTGACGACGAAGTGGTACAGTTATACCTGCACGACGAGTATAGTAGCGTAACTACCTATACCTGCGTGCTGCGCGGTTTCGAACGTATTACGTTGCAACCGGGCGAATCGAAAACGGTTGTGTTTACGCTGCAACCTCAGGACTTGGCTATCTGGGACATCAACCGGAACTTTACCGTAGAGCCGGGCACATTCAAGGTGGGGGTAGGCGCCTCCTCACAGGATATTCGCCTGGAAGGCGGTTTCGAGGTGGCAAACATCCGGTAAACCGTACGAAGCATTCAAACGAACCGATACAAGCACAGGGGCTTTTCCAAAAAGAAAAGTTTCCCTGTGCTTTTTCTTTATAACGAAACCAAAATACAGGACAAAAAATAATTTCAGACAGCAGAATATAAGGGTAAAAGAATGGGAATCCGTTCGTATACAACCTCCTTATCTTCCTACTCAGCCTTGAGAAGCACC
>JAJBTJ010000154.1 GCA_020860905.1 Parabacteroides sp.
AAGTAACAAAATCATAGGAGCCAAAATAAAAGGAATCCGCGAATCGAAACAGCTTTCGCTCGAAGAAACAGCCGAACGTTCGGGCCTCTCTGCCGAACAAATCACCCGCATCGAAGAGAACATCGATTTTCCCTCGCTCGCGCCGCTTATCAAAATAGCCCGCGTACTGGGCGTACGGCTCGGCACGTTCCTCGACGACCAAACGGAATTGGGGCCGGTTATCTGCCGGAAAACCGAACGCGACGACGAAAGCATCAGTTTTTCGAATAACGCCACCAAAGCGCGCAAACACATGGAATACCATTCGCTTTCGAAAGAGAAATCGGGGCGCCACATGGAACCGTTCATTATCGACATCGCCTCGTCGGAAGGGGTGGATTTCGTACTGTCGACCCACGAAGGCGAAGAATTTATTTATGTGCTCGACGGGATAGTGGAAATCAATTACGGAAAAGACACCTATATCCTCGAAGAAGGCGACAGCATTTATTACGACTCCATCGTGGCCCACCATGTACACGCCGGCAACGGCAACACGGCTCGCATCCTCGGTATCGTATACATCCCTTATTAATCCGGCGCAGCTATGGAACTAACGAACAAAACACTCGGCCAGTGGCTGGAGCAGTGGGCCGAGCTGACGCCCGACAAGGAATACCTGGTTTATTCGGACCGCGACCTGCGTTTTACCTGGAAACAATTCAACGAACGGGTCGACAATATGGCCAAAGGACTGCTGGCCATCGGCGTCGAGCGGGGTACGCACGTAGGCATCTGGGCTACCAACGTACCCGACTGGCTTACGTTTCTGTATGCCGGCGCCAAAATAGGGGCGGTACTGGTTACCATCAACACGAGTTATAAACAAAACGAGTTGGAATTCCTGGTAAAAGATTCCGACATCCATACGCTTTGTATCACCGAAGGAGTGTTCGACGGCAGCTACATCGACATGGTATATACGATGGCGCCCGAACTGAAAACCTCGCAGCGGGGCTACTTCAAAAGCGAACGGTTTCCGCGGCTGAAAAACGTAGTATACATCGGCCAGGAAAAATACCGGGGAATGTACAATACGTCCGAAATCCTGCTGTTAGGGCAGAATGTAAGCAACGAAACCCTGGTAGAAGCAAAAGCGAAAGTCGACTGCCACGACGTGGTGAACATGCAATATACTTCGGGAACGACAGGATTCCCGAAAGGAGTGATGCTGACGCACCACAACATCAGCAACAACGGATTTTTCACCGGCGAAGGGATGGGATTCACCGCCGACGACAAGCTGTATTGTTGCGTGCCGTTGTTCCACTGTTTCGGCGTGGTACTGGCTACGATGAACTGCCTCACACACGGATGTACGCAGGTAATGGTAGAGAAATTCGACCCCCTGCTGGTGCTCGCTTCGGTACATAAGGAACGGTGTACGGCCTTGTACGGGGTACCCACCATGTTTATCGCCGAAATGAACCATCCGATGTTCGACCTGTTCGACCTCACTTCACTCCGCACCGGGATTATGGCGGGTTCGCTCTGCCCTATCGAACTGATGCGGGCGGTAACGGACAAAATGCACATCACCCACATCACCAGTGTATACGGCCTCACGGAAAGCTCGCCAGGCATGACGCACTCGGTGCTCGCCGACCCGTTCAAGGCGCGTTGCATCACCGTAGGAAAAGAATATCCGTTTACCGAAGTGGCGGTAATCGACCCGGATACGGGCGAAGAATGCCCCGTAGGCGTACAGGGCGAAATGTGCTGCCGCGGATACCTCATCATGAAGGGATATTATAACAATCCGCAGGCCACGGCCGAAGTAATCGATAAGAACGGCTGGTTGCACAGCGGCGACCTGGGTATCAAAGACAAAGACGGGTATTACCGGATTACCGGACGCATCAAGGATATGATTATCCGGGGCGGCGAAAATATTTACCCGCGCGAGATAGAAGAATTCCTGTATCATTTCCCCGGCGTAAAAGACGTACAGGTATCGGCCGTTCCATCCAAAAAATACGGCGAAGAAGTGGGTGCTTTCCTGATTTTGCACGAAGGGGTTTCGGCTACGGAAGAAGAAGTGAAAGACTTCTGCCGCGGCAAGATAGCCCGCCACAAGATACCGAAGTATATCTTTTTCGTAGAGACGTTCCCGATGACAGGAAGCGGGAAAATCCAGAAGTTCAAGCTGAAAGACCTGGGGCTGAAATTATTGCAGGAAAAAGGAATAGAGCCGGCATAACCAGTCGCCTACCGGCACAAGGGGCTGTCTGAAACGTTTTGAAGTGCACTCCGAAAGTTTTTTGTCCGACTTTTGGGGTGCACTTCATTTTCAGGCAGCCTTTTGTATTCCTTTTCCCGCCGTAAAGCGAAAAGCCGGGCAACCTCTAAAAAAGAGGGCAACCTCGCGGCCGCCCTCCCTTTTTTGCAATTATGTTGAATTTCTATCTTCCGGGATAATCAATTATCCGACGTGCAATAATTGGAATTCGTATCCCACCAGATGTTTGCCGCTACGTTGTCTTTGCCGCCCAGCATCTGTACGCCCCGGTTGTATTCGTCGGCGTTAATCAGTTTCTCTTTCGTAGGATACTGGATGCGTTTGATAAAGTTCCGCGGGTCTTTGATACTGGCGTTCGGGTCGTCGTCGCCATAAATAATCGGGTCGCGGTGTACCGCCACATCCATACGCGGCAGGTTGAGACGCCGTTTATCGCTCCAAGCCTCCTGCGCCATGTCGGGGAAAGCGGCAATATATTTCTGCGTAATAATCTTTTCCAGGACAGTATTGCCCGGCCCTTGAGTATCGTTATACCAAGCGCTCGTACCGGCTTCATTCTTTATGGAAGAACCCAGATAAACTTCGACATTGGCAGCGCCCCAGGTTTGGAAAGAGGCGCGCACGCCGTTTTCGTAAGCAGTTTTGGCATCCCCGGCAATCAGGTTGCGGGCATACAATTCGGCTTGCAAGAAATATACCTCTTCGGAAAGGAACAAATCGTACGGCCGCGATTTGTAAGGAGCGCCGTCTCTCCAGATAAATCCCATTTCCGCATGTTTCTTGCTCTCGTACCCTTTCGTATTGGTTTGTTCCACCTTCGGGGCATATTTAATACCGGCCCAGTCGCCGTTTTCGATAGCCGGTTGAAACATGATGGGAGCACGCGGGTCGACCCTGTTCGGGTGAACCGACGAAAGCGCCACTCCCGAACTTTGATTTTTCAGTCCGGCAGGGAAAGCGATGCCGCCGATACCACTTACCAGCTTTTCGAACGATTTCGACATATTAATCGGCGTAGTCCATGAAATCTGGAACATCGTATAATTGTAATCGCCGCCCCAGGAACCGTCGGCCTTCACCGAAAGACGGGCGTTATCACCCGAATTCAAAATCAAACCCGCCGCACTTTCCAGCGAAGCCCGGGCCTGTTCGATAGTTACCAACGGCGCCACTTCCGTGAGACGGAGGGCAAAACGCAACCGCAACGAATTGGCGAACTTTTTCCATTTGTTTATATCGCCTTTATACACCACATCCCAAGCACTGTCGGAAAAAATCGGAGCGGCATCCGCATCGAACATATCGATGGCCTCGTCTAATTCCTTAAAATATTCCGTATAAATCTCCTCCACCGTTTTGTAAGGCGGATTGGCATCGACCGTTTTATAAGCCGGGAAAGGCATCGGGCCGAACTTGTCGCACGCCAGGCTGTGCACATACACGCGCCATACCTTGGCAAACGCAATGGAATTTTTGTATAAGTCGGCGTCTTTTTCGATAGACGACCGGATGACAATGTTTAACGAAGCGATTTGCTTCATGTATTCGTCCCAGGCCAACGCATTCCATTCGTCGTTCATAATATAGTTCTTCGTACCCCACGAGCCGCCGTCGATCAACATCTGCGAATAGAAGTCGATTTGCAGCTCCTTGAGCCGTTGTTCCACATTTCCGTCTACGATTACGCCGCCGCGTATGGTACTGGCCAGCCGGGGTTCGTTCATATTGTAATCCACATCGTCGGTAGGTTTATCGGGGTTGTCGTTGATACCGGTCAGGTCGCAGCCCGACAGCATCCCCATCATCAAAAGCGAACAAGCGGCAACTATTTTAATACTTTTCATATGCGTAAAATTTAATATTATCCTTACTACTTTCTGAAACGGTACGCCTGTTTGCCGGAACAAACCCGGCAGCCATACGCCCGTTCCAGCGTACGTTGTTTTTTAGTTGAAAATTATCAGAACGATACGTTAAGATTGAAACCCAGGCTCCGCATGGTCGGCATGGAGCCGTATTCGATACCCTGCGCATTGCCGGACGTGTAAGCTGCTTCCGGGTCGAACCCTTTCGTTTTGCTGTAAATCATAAACAGGTTACGGGCTACGAAGCTCAGCTTGAGGTTCGTAAACGGCGTTTTAGCCAACATCTGTTTCGGGAAATTATATCCCAGGCTCAACTCGCGCAAACGAACATTCGTTGCATCGTACATAAAAGCTTCGGTAATACCGGTGATACCCATCCAGTATTTCTGGGCATCCACAGCCGTAGTGTTGGGCGTACCGTCTTGGTGCACACCCGGAACAACGATACCGCCGTCGCGTCCGTCGAGGGTCATCTTCAAGGCGCCGCTGTTCGTACCGGATTTGATAGAACCCATATACACATCGCCGCCTTTACGCATATCGAGCATAAAATTCAACGTGAAATTTTTGTACGTGAACGTATTCGTCCATCCCAACATCCAGTCGGGCTGGTTATTGCCCAGCAACTGCATATCGTTTGTTTTCACAGGTATCCCGTCGGCGCCTACCACGACATTCCCGAAGTCGTCGCGTTGGTAAGCATAGCCGTAAATATCGCCGTACGCACCCCCTTCGTGGGCCACGATTTTCAGGAACGTTACGGAAGCATCGCTCAGAATCTGCTCTTTCGTATCGGCGGTGAGTTCCACCACTTTGTTCTTATTCTTCGACCAGTTAACCTGCGTATCCCAGGTAAAGCCGGTAGACGTCATTACGGGAGTAGCCGTAAACGCGATTTCCACCCCTTTGTTTTCGATGTTACCTGCGTTTACCATTTTCTTCTTGAATCCGGTAGCCGACGGTACGTCGATTTTCAGAATCTGGTCTTTCGAGTTCTTTTTATAGTAAGCCAAATCCACACCTACCCGGTTATCGAACGCCTTCAGTTCCAACCCCACTTCCCACGAATTGATCGTTTCGTTTTTCAAATCGGGATTGGCAATCCACTCTTCGTTATCGGCCGTGAAAATGCCGCCTTTGATGTCGTATCCGATTTTATAATAATCGCGCAACATATACGGGTCGGTATCGTTACCTACCTGCGCCCACGACAACCGGACTTTACCGAACGTAAGCGGGCCGGTGCTGCCGCCCATCTTATTAATCATTTGGGTAAAAATCCAGCTGGCGCCCACCGAAGGGTAAAAATACGAATCGTTGTTTTCGGGCAGCGTAGACGACCAGTCGTTACGCCCGGTGAGGTCGAGGTACAAATAATCGTCCCACGACATGGAGGCGGTAGCATACAACGAATTGATTTGTTTCCGTTCGCGGGTATATTCGCCGTTATGTGTTTTTCCGTTGGCAATGGCATAGAAATCAGGAATTACCAGCTCGCCCGAAGATTCTTTGTACCAACTGCGGTTGCGGTACATCATATTTCCGCCGATGGTTCCCACGATGCCAAACTTATTCCAGTTGCCTTTGGCGGTTAACAGGAAGTCGGAGTTCATCTCGGTGAACTTTTCCATATTAGCCGTCATACTTCCGTTATTTTCCCAGTAGGAGTTTCCGGTGGCCCGTACCGTTTCGTACTGGATGGTGTAATTATCCATACCGGTACGCAGCTTCAGGCTCAGCCAGTCGGTAAAGGTAAAATCCAACGCGGCAAATCCGATCAGGCGGTCTTTTTTGTCCTTGTTCGTATTCCGGTAAGCCGACCAGTAAGCACTGTTGGCATTCGAATTCGGGTCGATAAGGTATCCGGCCGGTTTGCCGTCGGCCCGTTTCCAATTGTCGGCTTTATAAGCGTCGTAATCCGAAAAAGCTACACTCCGGGGCATGCTCAGGTAATTCAGGAAAATATTATCCGGGTCGCCCGCCAGTTTAATCCGGTTATCGGTATGCTGGTTCACATAGTTTACTTTGACGTCGGCCGACAGCCATTTGGCTAACTGAGCCGTAGAGCGGAGGTTTATAGACGTACGGTCCATTCCGCTGTTCGGTATCACGCCTTTGTTATCCAACCGCGTTACGCCGGCCCGGAACGTGAGTTCGTCGGTACTTTTGCTGATGTCGAGGCTATTGGTCCAGGTGGTACCGGTACGCATAAAATCGGAATATAAATCGTTATCGCGGGCGGCATACGGCAGGTTACCCAGCGCCATATCCTGCATAGAGCCGTTCATTTCGGGCCCCCAGCTGTAGTTTTTATTGTTATCGAACGCACCGTCGATTCCCTGTCCGTACACATTCTGGAACTTCGGAGTCTGCATGGCATTCTCGGCGGTAAAGTTGGTATTGAAATTAATGCCCACTCCTTTGCTCTTGCTTCCTTTTTTGGTGGTAATCATCACGACCCCGTTACCGGCGCGGCTACCGTACAGAGCGGCTGCGGCCGGCCCTTTCAGTACCGACATGCTTTCGATATCGTCGGGCGAAATATCGGAAATACCCGAACCTTTATCCACGTTTCCGTTTCCCCAGTAATCGTCGGTTCCTCCGCTGAAGTTATCGATAGGCACTCCGTCGACCACCACCAACGGCTGGTTGTTGCCGGTAATGGAGTTATTTCCGCGGATTACGATACGCGACGAACCGCCTACGCCCGTACCGTTTTGCTTAATCTGCAAACCGGCCACTTTACCGGCCAAGGCATTCGCCACGTTCGCATCGCGGGTTTGGGTAAGGGATTCGCCTTTCACTTCCTGCATGGAATACCCTAACGCTTTCTTTTCCCGTTTGATACCCAAAGCAGTTACCACCACTTCGTCGAGATTCTGCGTATCTTCGCCCAAACGGACGTCGATAACAGACTGCCCTTTTATTTCAATCACCTGGGTAGCATACCCTATCATACTGAATTGTAGCGTAGTACCTCCCTGCACATCCAACGAGTACTTTCCATCCAAATCGGTAATGGTACCTACCGTGGTGCCTTTTACCAAAATACTTACTCCGGGAAGCCCGAAGCCGTCGAGGGCGTCTACTACTTCTCCCGTTACAGTCTGGGCATTCGCCGCACAATAAAACATCAATGCAAACAGCACACACAACGCCTTTCTCACGTGTAAGTGCTTTCCTTCAGAATTCCTCTTCATACTGAATTAAATTAAGGTTATTACTTATTCCGGACACGGCCGGTTGCCTGGCAACCAGCCATGTCACCCTATTCGCTATTTACCGAAAAGAAAAAGAAACCAGGATGTTACAGACGGAATAAGGAAGAGGATACGCACAATAAACGTTGGTTTAGTGTGTTATACGATTTCCGGTTGGGGAATAAAAAATAAAACGGACGTATAAGATTGAAAAAGAAGAAGTAAGAAATGGATTGACGTACTGGGGGAAGAGAGAAAAGAAACGTTATAAACTGCCTTTATAAACCAACGTTTATTGTGCAGCCCCATTCATTCGTCCGGCCGCCTCGCTTATC
>JAJBTJ010000131.1 GCA_020860905.1 Parabacteroides sp.
CTTATTTTTATATGGATACAAAGATATGAGTGAGTGGAGTGCCATTTTTAGTGAGAGAGCGTTAGCCCTTGACCTTTTTTGCTTCGTTTTTTGGGTCAAGCCAAAAAATGAAGACCGCCGGTAGGCGCCGTCGGCAGACGCCTTCGCGGCGAGCGAGAAAGCTGTAACCCGAGAAAAGCCACCTTTCACCGAAAACCTTTTCTTTCCTTCCGTTTCTTTCGGAAAAGAAACGACAGCCGTCGGCAGACGCCCCGCGGCGAGCGAAAAAGCTATAAACCAAGAAAGCCCCCTTTACAAAAAAACAACCTTTTCTCCAAAAGCCCTTTTCCCAAAAGAGCGCCCCCTACAACGTATCCGAAAAATACCCCACCGGCAACCGCCGGCAATTATACTGCGAAGCCATAATCTCCCCATACGCCCCCGCCGAGCGGATAGCAATCAAGTCGCCCCGGCACACCTCATTCAGTTCCACCTCCTTACCGAAACAATCCGACGACTCGCAAATCGGCCCCACCACATCATACCTCACCAGCGGCCCCTCCGACGTAAGATTCTCCATCTTATGATACGCCTGGTAAAACGCCGGCCGAATCAACTCCGTGAACCCCGCATCCAGCACCGCGAACTTCTTATACGACCCCTCCTTTACATACAACACCTTCGTAATCAGCGAACCACACTGACCCACAATCGAGCGGCCCGGCTCGAAATGCACCACCTGCGACGGACGCAACGCCACATGCTTGTGAAAAATAGCGAAATACGCCCCGAAGTCCGGGATAGCCAGCCGGTCCGGATGCTCATAATCGATACCCAAGCCACCCCCGAAATTCAAGTTCGGCACAATCAAGTGGCGGCGGAACAACGACACCTGAATCTCGTTCACCCGCGCACACAACCCCTGGAAAGCCGAGAGGTCGGTAATCTGCGAGCCGATATGGAAATGCAACCCGATAAGCCGCACACACTTCAACCCCTCCAGTAAATCCAGCACCCCCTCCAGTTGCGACAAGTTGATGCCGAACTTATTCTCTTTCAGCCCCGTAGTGATATACGCATGCGTATGCGCATCCACCTCCGGATTGATACGCAACGCCACCGGCGCCACCTTCCCTTTCAGCCCCGCCCGCTCGTTGATAACCACCAACTCCGCCGCCGACTCCGCGTTAAAACAAAAAATATCGTTATCCAGCCCCAGGTCGATTTCCCAGTCAGCCTTCCCCACACCCGCAAACACCACCTTATCCGCCGGGAAACCCGCATCCAGGCACGCCCGGATTTCGCCCCCGCTCACACAATCGGCACCCAATCCGTTTTCGCGGATAATCGTAAGAATCCTCGGGTTAGCATTCGCCTTTACCGCATAATGGATACGATACCCGTACTTATCCGCCTCGCCCCGCACCAGCGCCAACGTTTCCCGCAATAAACCCGTATTATAATAATAAAAAGGCGTTTGCAGCCCCCTGAACTTTTCGATAGGAAATACACTTTTCATACGCATGATAAATAATTCGGTGATAAAACAAAAGCGTGTAGAACAATTAAGTTAGTTGTTAAAAAGATAATTGCTTAACGCCTGGAGCGCCCGTTTCTTGTCCTCCCCCTTGATAAGCAACGACACGTTGTAATTACTTCCCCCGTACGAAATCATCCGCACCGGAATATCCTTCAACGCATTTACGATGCGCGCCTCGAAACCCACGTTATCCCATTCGAGGTCGCCCACCACACAGATAATCTCCATATCGTCGTCCACCGTTACCGTACCGTACTTCTTCAAATCGTTCACGATTTTCTCCAGGTGCTTACGGTTATCGATAGTTACCGAAACACCCACCTCCGAAGTCGTTACCATATCGATAGGCGTCTGGTAACTTTCGAAAATCTCGAACACTTTCCGTAAGAAACCGTAAGCCAGCAACATCCGGCCCGATTTTATCTTGATGGAAACGATATTATCCTTGGCAGCCACCGCCTTGATTTTCCCCTTTTCCGTCGTATTCGAAATCAAGGTACCCGGCGCATCCGGCTGCATGGTATTGAGCAACCGCACCGGGATATTGTTCAGCTTAGCGGGCAAGATACACGTAGGATGCAGTATTTTGGCGCCGAAATAAGCCAGCTCCGCCGCTTCCTCGAAAAGCAAGTGCCGCACCGGCGTAGTATTTTCCACATACCGCGGGTCGTTGTTGTGCATCCCGTCGATATCCGTCCAAATCTGTATCTCCTCCGCCTGGATAGCCGCGCCGATGAGCGAAGCGCTGTAGTCGCTGCCCCCCCCCGTTGCAAGTTGTCGATTTCGCCGTACGCATTGCGGCAGATGTACCCCTGCGTGATGAACAAGTCGCTCCCCGCATTCGCTTCCAGCAACTTAGCCAGCTTTTCCTTGATGTACACCGGGTCGGGCTCCGCGTTCTTGTCGGTGCGCATGTAATCGAGCGCCGGCAGCAACACCGACGCCACCCCGCACTCGTTCAGGTACAAATTCATCATACCCGTAGAAATCAGCTCCCCTTGCGCCAGGATAACCTTTTCCTCGAAAAGCGTGAACAAATCCTTGGTAAAAGAACGGATATAATCGAAATGAGATTTTATAAGTTCGCCGGCTTTCTGCTTATACTCCGCAGTAGCGTACAACTCGTCTACATGCTTTTCGTATTTGCGGGCTAACTGGTTGATGATTTCGTTGGCGCCGTCCGGATTCTTCTTGTAGAGATAATCCGAAATCTCCACCAACGCGTTGGTTGTACCCGACATGGCCGATAATACCACAATCTTCCGGTTGCCGTCGCAGATTAATTTCGCCACCTCTTTCATTCGCTGGGCCGAGCCCACAGAAGTACCGCCAAACTTTAAAACTTTCATTTTCTTTTTCCTTATATTAAATTGTTCTTTTTTTTCCTTTCGGGTGTGCAAATGTACATGAAATTAAGGAATTGTACAACATACCCCTCCAAATAATCGGCCGCAGCCGGATGATTTGTCTCCGCCCGTCCCCTTCGTACCGAAAACGCCCGCAGCAGCCGAACCCCATACACGAAGCACACGCCAGGCGCCCTTTGCTCCGGCTTCTTTCTCCGCCGTCGGCCGTTTGTTACCCGCACGCCGGGCACCCGTCCCGCAGAAATCAATCGGTCAACGCCGGCTCCGGAACGATGTCGGTCAGCGTTTCGTTCTCGCATTTCACCACCCGGGCCGGGAAATTATGCACCAACGTATAATTATGCGTAGTCATCATTACAGCCGTTCCGCTGCGGCAAATCTCGTGCAGCAGTTGCACAATCTGGCTGCTGGTTTCCGGGTCGAGATTCCCCGTAGGCTCGTCCGCTAAAATCAGTTGCGGGTTGTTCAACAGCGCCCGCGCAATCACGATGCGTTGCTGTTCGCCCCCCGAAAGCTCGTGCGGCATCTTATACCCTTTGTTTTGCATCCCCACCTGGCAAAGTACGCTCTCGATGCGCTCGCGTATCTCGTTTTTATTCTTCCAGCCCGTCGCTTTCAGCACGAATTCCAGGTTTTTTTGCACCGGCCGGTCGGTAAGCAGTTGGAAATCCTGAAACACGATACCCAGTTTGCGGCGCAGGTACGGAATCTCTTTCCGCTTCATCTTGCACAGGTTGTAACCCAGCAACATACACGTTTCGCCGCTTATCGGCATTTCGCAGTAAAGCGATTTCAGCAACGTGCTTTTACCCGAGCCCACTTTCCCGATGATATACAAGAACTCGCCCGCCCGCACTTCCAAGCAGGCGTCGTGCAGTATCCGGTTTTCGTTGCGGCAGATACCGGCATGCTCCAGGCAGAGCAGGAGGTTGTCGTCCATAGTGTCCGTTATTAAGAAGTTAAGCCTTGTGCCTTTTCTGGAGCTCGCGCGACAAGTCTTCGAGGCGGATGCCCTTGCTGGTGCAAAGCACGATTAAATGGTAAATCAGGTCGGAAGCCTCGTAAATAAACCCTTCCTCGGTGCCGTTCGTGGCCTCGATAACCGTTTCTACCGCTTCTTCGCCCACTTTCTGCGCCATCCGGTTCACCCCTTTCTTGAACAGCGACGTGGTGTACGAACCCTCCGGCATTTCCTGGCGGCGGCGCTCGATAAAACGTTGCAGGTATTTCAGGAACAGAATATCGTCGGCGTTCTTTTCGTTGAAGCACGTGTCTGCCCCCGTATGGCATACGGGGCCTGCCGGGTTTACCTTGATTAGCAACGTATCGTTATCGCAATCGGGCGTGATGCTTACCACGTTCAGGAAGTTGCCGCTCTCTTCCCCTTTAGTCCAGAGGCGGTTCTTGGTGCGGCTGAAAAACGTTACCTTATTCAACTCCTGGGTTTTCATCAACGCTTCTTCGTTCATAAAACCCAGCATCAACACTTTACTCGTATTGTTGTCCTGAATGATTGCCGGGATCAGGCCCCCCATCTTTTCGAAATCTAATTTCATCGTATTTATCTGTTTGTTTATATGCTTACTCCGGCCGGCCCCTTCGTATCGAACCGGCTTGCCGCCGGGCCACCCGTAAACGAAGTGCGCCGGTTCCGGCCGGCCCCGCCTTCCTTACAGCCTCACTTCGATACCTTCGTTGCGCAGGTATTGTTTCAGTTCGCCGATGTCGATTTCGCCGAAATGGAACACGCTGGCGGCCAGTGCGGCGTCAGCCTTTCCCAAAACGAACGCATCCCGGAAATGCTCCTTCTCGCCGGCTCCGCCCGATGCGATTACCGGAATGTGCAGCCGCTCGGCCAGCGAAGCCAGCGCTTCGTTGGGATAGCCGGTTTTTACGCCGTCGTGCGTCATGCTGGTAAACAGGATTTCGCCCGCCCCCCGGTCTTCGGCCTCCTTCGCCCAGTCGAACAACCGTTTCCCGGTAGGGATACGGCCGCCGTTCAGGTAACACCCCCATTCGCCCTGCTCGAAGTTGGCGTCGATGGCTACTACGCATACCTGCGAGCCGAAGTGTGCCGCGATGTCTTCGATAAGCTGCGGGTTGCGGATAGCCGCCGAGTTGACCGATACCTTATCGGCGCCTGCCTGGAGCAACCGGTCTACGTCCTGCAACTCGTTGATGCCCCCGCCTACGGTAAACGGAATGTTGATTCGGGCGGCAATCTTTTTAACCAGCTCGGTAAAGGTTTTGCGTCCTTCGTGCGAGGCGGTGATGTCGAGGTATACCAGCTCGTCGGCGCCCTGCTCGCTGTATTGTTTGCCCAGTTCCACCGGGTCGCCCGCGTTGCGGAAGTTTACAAAATTGGTGCCTTTCACCGTGGTGCCGTTTTTTATATCCAGGCAGGGGATGATGCGTTTAGCCAACATGATAAGGATGTTTTTAAGTGAACCGTACTAACTCTTTCAATCGGATTTTCCCTTCGTATAAGGCTTTGCCGAAGATAACGCCGTGCAGCCCGGCCTCGTCGAGCGCTTCGATGTCGGCGATGCTGCTCACTCCGCCGCTGGCAATCAGGCGCAGCATCGGAATCGCCTCCTTGATTTCGCGGTAGAGCGCTACGGAAGGCCCTTCCAGCATGCCGTCTTTCCGGATGTCGGTGCAGATAACCTGCGTGATTCCCTGGTCGTAGTACCCCTGTATAAACGGAATCAGCTCCTTATCGGTGGTTTCCTTCCAGCCGTGGATAGCTATTTTCTTGTCGTAGGCGTCCGCGCCGAGGATGATTTTGTCGCTGCCGAACTGCTTTACCCAGGCCAATACCGTTTCCGGTTCCTTCACGGCCACGCTTCCGGCCGTTATCATCTGCGCTCCGCTTTCAAAGGCGATTTCCAGGTCGCTTTCGCGCTGTACGCCGCCGCCGAAGTCGATAATCAGCGAAGTGCGCGAGGCGATCCGTTCCAGGGTGCGATAATTCACCAGGCGGCCTTCGCGGGCGCCGTCAAGGTCTACCACGTGCAACCGGCGGATGCCGTAGTCTTCGAACATCAGCGCTACCTCCACCGGGTTTTCGTTGTATATCTTTTTGCTGCCGTAATCGCCTTGGGTAAGCCGTACGCATTTGCCGTCGATCAGGTCGATGGCCGGAATCAGTTCTATCATACGTTCATATCGTTAGAAAATTCTTTAAAATCGCTTCGCCTGCCGCCCCGCTTTTCTCCGGATGAAACTGCGTAGCGTAAAAGTTATCTTTGTGTAGCGCTGCGCTGAACGGGAGGATATAGCCGGTCGTGGCTGCCGTATGTTCGTTTACCGGAACATAGTAGCTGTGCACAAAGTAAACAAATTTATTTTCTATATCGGCGGGGAAGAGGGGGCTTTTAACATCCGTGAGGGTGTTCCAGCCCATGTGCGGCACTTTGTGTTCGTGTTGCTCGGGAACGAACCGCTTCACGTCCGTGTCGAAGATGCCCAGGCATCCGGTATTCCCTTCTTCCGAGAATCGGCACATCAGTTGCATGCCCAGGCAAATGCCTAACACCGGTTGTTTGAGCGACGCGATTACTTCGTCGAGCCGGTGCCGGCGAAGGTAGCGCATGGTGGTGAACGCTTCGCCCACGCCCGGGAAAATCACTTTGTCCGCTTGTCGAAGTAGTTCGGGGTCGGCCGTTACCACCGGCGTAATGCCTAACCTTTTCAAAGCATAATCCACCGAGTAAATATTTCCCGCATTGTATTTTACGATTGCTACTACCATGTTGTTTCCAAATTAAAATAACGGTTTCCGCACCGGAAATGTCCGGTTTCGCCGGATGCTTCCCGGCCGGCGCTTTTTCTTGCCCCTTACCTTACGGGCGCCTTTTCCGGCTTTCGCTGCATGCGCTTCGGCTTTAAAACTGTTACCTCCCGGTTCTCGGAGGTGGCGGTACAAGTTTCGCTGCATCCTCGGTTCTAACTCCGTTGCGAAAGCCCTTCGCGCCTCCCGATAGGCTGGTTTCCCTGTATACGCTCCGGCTCTAACGGCAAAGCCGGAACCGAAGCTCTTTCCGTTGCCTTCGTGAGCTGATGAGCTGAACAGGCGCTTTTTTACCGAGCCGGAACCGTCGTTGTTTCCGTTGCCTTCCCTGTTTCGATGTTACGCTTCAGCCCTAACGACGTTTTGCCGGCAACGATGACCGTCGACACCAGTAGCGGCTTATCGCAAAACATCGGTTCCGATTACGCTTTGCTTGCCGCCTCTCGCCCTCATCCCTACCATCATTACCCAAGTAACAGGGGCTTCTAACCACGCTTTGCTTGCAGCGTCCCGGCGCCGGCAACCGGAAGCGGATTCCGCCAGCATGCCGTCTTTATGTATTACCCCTCCGGGCTTCCGCAACGGGCATCTTCCGGAATTAGCCGCCGGTAAACGGCCTGCCTGCATGCTACGGCTCGAAAAGTTGTTGTTCCGGGCTGCGGCATCGTTTCGTTTTGCGAGGCAAAAGTAACGATTTATCAGCAAATACTACCAAGAAGAGTGATAAAAGTAACGGAACCGCGTTTCCGGATAATAAACCGGCGTTAGCCGGAAGGGGCAGGGGCGAAACGGATTCCGGCTGCTTCGGCAAACTGCACAAAGCACATAACGAAAATTATTTTCAGACAGAAGGACAGAAGAGCAAAAGAAAGAGAAGCCGTTCACTTACAACCTCCTTTCTTCCTACCGAGCCCCGAAAAGCACCGGCCACTTCGTATGGCCCCACGGGCCTCAGATACTATCTTAAAAAGCAATGCTTAGAGCA
>JAJBTJ010000180.1 GCA_020860905.1 Parabacteroides sp.
CTTTTTTCACGCTCTCTTTCGGCCGGTCTGCTTCACGCTCATCGCCCGAGGCCCGAGGGACCATACGACGAGGCCGGTGTTTTTCAAGGCTCGGTAGACGAACGGATTCTTGTTCTTTTGTTCTGCTGTCTGAAATTAATTTTTGTCATGTACCTTTTCTTCCTTCGACAGAAACTCCGGCAAGAGCCTTCGCGGCGGGCGAAAAAATTCGCCGTACCAGTACTACCGAGGCGGTCGTTTCCCGGTCGTAGGCGCATACATTGAAAGCCGTACCCAATACGCGGATATCGAATCCCTTTGTTTTTACGATAAACGGACGTTCCGGATTTTCGGCCACGTCGAGGTATACTTCGCCCGACACCAGGATTTCCCGTTTATCTTTATCGAAAACGTCGGGATAAATTACCTGGCTTCCCGAATTGATGTTTATCCGGGTTCCGTCGGAGAACACTACATTCGCCCGTTTGCCCCGGGGAACTACGATTTTATGCATTTCGCTTTCCGGAGCCGGCATGGTTCGCTTGTTCAGGGCGTATTGTTCGGCATTCGAGCCGCCTGCGGCGTTGTTTTTCAGGTTCAGTGCCTGGTTGCCGGCAATCAACGTTACCTCGTCGTTCCGTACAGCTACGGTGTCGTTCAGTAAAGCGATGGACAATTCCGGTGCGGTATGCCGGTTTTCGTACCACAGGTTTACGGCGAAGGCAAGGGCGAGTACGGCGGCGGCCGAAGCAATCCGGAAGTATAACCGGCGGCGCTTTGCATGGCTCCTGGCTGCTTGTACCTTTTCCATAACCGGCTCGAACGACCAGTCTGTTTTCATCTCGTTTGCTTCGTCCTCCTGCCGGATTCGCTCGATGAGATTCCGGGTGGCTTTCCGGAGTTCTTCTGCCGTATCTGCGGTATGTTTGTTTTTCATCGGGTATCTTTTTATTATGAAAACGATGCTCGCGGAAAAACATACTCAAAAAAGAAGGAAAAAATGCAGGGGAAGTAAAAATTAGTTTTCCGGGGTGGCGGTTGAGAAAAAGTGTTGTCGCAAATGGGCTAACGTGCGCGACAAAAGGTTGCGGCACGATTGCGGATTCATATCCAATATCAACGCTATTTCTTTGTGGCTGAATTCTTTGATATAATACAGGTATAAAATTTCGCGCTGACGGGCCGGCAAGCTGGCTATGCTTCGGGCCAGTTTCCGTTCGTTTATCAGGTCTTTATCGTCTTTGGCAAACAAGTTCCCGGTTATTTCTTCGGCCAGGGGCGAAAATTCCTTGTAGCCGTCTACCTGTTCCACAGGGCGGAGCGATTGCACGGAGTCGAATAATTTATTCCGGAAAGCTCTGAGTAAATAGGCTTTCGGGTTGTCGGTAAACTGCAAATGCTTACAGTTCAGGATAAGTTTCACAAAAAGGTCTTGAATCGTGTCGGCAACCTGCTCGCGGTTTCCGCCCATACGGATGCCGTACGAATAAAGTAAGGGATAAAAACGGCGGTAAACCTGGGCGAAGGCGCTGGTTTCTCCTCTTAAAAAAGCGTTCCAAAGGTCGATGTCGTTGCGGGTTGTGTCATCCATAGTATCAATCATCTGCTTGGCAGTTCCTTATGGTTTTTCTGCTGGTACTGTACAATCATTCGTTCACATACAAATATAGCGATTGTTTTTACAACCCGGTATTCCGGGTAAATTATTTTAATATCGGCCTTTGTTTAAATTCAATTTATTAGAAACCGATAGGAACGGGGTGGGCGAGTTTAATAAATGCCTCCCGAGTTACGGAGTGGTTCTACCGGTAGAGAAAGAAATCGGGGAAGTAAAAGAAATAGTTCCGTTTTTATCGAATGCCGAGGCCGAATACCATAAAGGCTTTATTGGCCGCCGGATTAAAAATCAATTCCACATACGGCTCGAGAGCGAAGCCGGCTTTTAACGGAAAAGTCTTGGCGGCACGCAGACTCAGGTTTACTACGTTGAACTTATCGGCATAAGCTCCTTTCCAGGGCGTGATGCCTGCCCGGCTTTCCAGGTCGATACCGCCCAGCGTAAACGGATAAGCGGCTTCGATATAGGTCGAGTAGTCGTGCGCGGCATAGGTATCGTCCGTGCCGGCGAAGTACGTATTCCAGCTTAACCCGAGCGGTACCTGTTCGCTGACGGTATACTCTACCGTTCCTTCGAAAACGTGGCCGGCGCCGGCCTGGTAATTAAAGTACGGTTGGGAATTTACATCGGAGGTAACGAAATAATCGGTCAGGGCGAACTGGAATTTCCCGGTTGTATAAGCAGCCGTAAGGTCTAATTCGAATGCATCGCCCGTAAAATCGGTCGAACCCCAGGCCGTAAACGAAAAGCCTTTGTAATCGAAAGTAACGGAAGGCTGAAACCCGGCATCGCCGCACTTCTCGCCCCGCCAGATATAGTTGCTTACCAAATCGGCTGCAATCGACACTTCCTGCGCTTTTGTCATGTTAGCCGCCAGTGCGGCCAATAAGGAGAGCAAAACGATTCTTTTCTTTCCTGAACTATTCATTTTCTATTCGTTTCGGATAAGTCGCACCGGTTTTGTCGGGAATAAACCGGCGCGCAAAAGTAGTCATTTTCTCGTTTACACCCTAAGTTTGTGCCTCCTATTGGTGCGCAGTTTGTTCTCAAATCGTATATTTGGAGTGAAATTTAACGATACGATACAATCTATGGAAAAAAGACAAGAGTTCCGTGCCGCCGGCAGGCCTTCGGTATGTGGCCGGACCGGAGGTGCAGCGGCCGCGGAATACAGCTCTTTTTATACGAAAGAAAACCCGGAGATTGCGGCGACCCGGTACCGGGCATGGGTTTTATGCGCGTATGCTTCAGACAGGCATGCCGGGCCGTACGGAAAAAAGGGATGCAATAAACTTCTATAAACAATAATAAGCCTATGAAAAAGTATCTATTCCTCAGTTTGTGTTTGGTATGCACCTGGATTGCCCGGGCGCAGAACGACAATTCCGATATTGTGAAAGTGGGGCAGGCTATGCCGGCTTTTACGATTGTATCCGACAACGGCACTAAAACCAGCTCGGCCGAGTTCAAAGGGAAAGTGGTGCTGATTACCTTTTTCGCTACCTGGTGCCCGCCGTGTCAGAAAGAGCTTCCCGAGATAGAAAAACAAATCTGGGAGAAGTATAAAGACAACAAAGATTTCCGCCTGCTGGTAATCGGTCGTGAACATAACGAGAGCGAGTTGGCTAAGTACAACGAAAAGAAAGGGTTCGCTTTTCCGCTTTATCCCGATAAGAACCGGAAAATATTCAATGCCTTTGCCTATAATCTGATTCCGCGGAACTACCTCGTGGGTAAGGACGGGAAAGTGATATATGTTTCGAAAGGATATACGCCGGAAGAATTTGCCGAATTGCAGCGGAAACTGGCCCAGGCGTTGAAAAACTAACGGCTTATGAAATACGAAACGGTACATATCGTTTATTTTTCGCCTACCCGTACTTCGGCCAAAATAGCCGGCGCCATTGCAAAAGGTACGGGCATACGGGCGCAAGTGGAAACGGATTTGACGTATGAAGCGCCGGATTCGGAAATCCGGATAGAAAATGCGTTGGTCATCGTAGCCGTTCCCGTTTACGGCGGCCGCGTAGCAGAGACGGCGATGGAGCGGTTGCAGACGATTGAAGGGAACGGTTCGGCCGTTGTGCCTGTAGTAGTGTACGGAAACCGCGATTACGAAGATGCCCTCCGGGAATTGACCGATTTTACCCGGAACGCCGGTTTTATCCCGGTTGCCGCAGGCACCTTTATCGGCGAGCATTCGTACAGCCGGCCGGATTTGGGCATGCCGTTGGCTGCCGGCCGTCCGGATGCGGACGACTTGGCGGCGGCCGGAAGTTTCGGAAAAGCCGTTGCGGAGAAACTGGCCTTTGTTTCTTCGCCGGAAGAATTGCCGCCGCTTACGGTAAAAGGCAATTTCCCGTATAAGGTAAAAGGACCTTCCACGCCGGCTGCTCCGGTAACGAAAGAAGAATTGTGTACCCGGTGCGGGCACTGTATGGAAATCTGTCCTACCCGGGCTGTTGCCGTGAATGAAGCCGGCGAGATAGCCAGCGACAAGCTGCTGTGTATCAAATGTTGCGCCTGTGTAAAGGAATGCCCGGAAGAAGCCCGCCTATTCGATACGCCTTATACCGCCATGCTATTCAATAACTTCAAGGCCCGGCGCGTACCGGATACGTTTATTTAAGGAAAAGCCGGGTTTTGCTACGGAAAGGGATATGCTATAACTTATATAATAAAGGCAACTGATTCTGTGAGAATCAGTTGCCTTTGTTGTTTTTTTAGTATGCCCCCGAAAAGAAGGTCTAACGGCCCGGACGGGAATAACCGGAAAACTAAAGACGCAGGATAAAGCTACAAGGAATTCGGCGACCGACCCCGTTTCCGAGGTTACTCGAGGTGGCCTTGCTACCTTTTTTTGTAAAAGCGATTCATTTACCGGATATTCTTTTTTTATGCCGGACAAAAACCGGTTTTATGCAGATAAAAACTGTATCCGCAGTCCTGCGGATGTCCGTCCTTAAGCTACGGATGTCCGTCCGCAACCTGCGGACGAACATCCGCAAGCTAAGGATACAGTTTTGATTACCATAAACGAATGAAAAGGATGGCATAAAACCGGTTTTATCTCAGCAAGCCTGAAAAGAGTTCTTATTTACTGAATATCCGTGATTAAAGGCAATGCCGTAAAAAACGGAATTTTTCCAAAGTAGCGCTCTTTTCGAATCTCAAATTCCGTTTTGCCCTCGTGCAGGAAAAAAGTAATTTCAGTAGAAACAGCCCTGCCGTTCAGTCTTCCGGTTACCTGCCGTTTATTCCCCGCAAGCCGTAAAGGCATACACGTTTCCTCCGAAGTCGGTAGCGAACAACGCGTTACCCGATACGGCTACCGAGCCGAATACGGGGGCGCCCGTTTCATGTTTCCATACCAGCGAGCCGTTTTCCCGGTCGATACCGTACAGCACGCCGTCCGAAGCCCCTACGAATACCATTTTTCCGGCGGCTACCGGGCTCGTTTCGATGGAAGCGCTGGGTTTCCGCGAGTAAGGCGACGTATATACCAGGGCATCGCCGGTTTTAAATTGCCATTTCAAATCGAGCGTTTCCCGGTCTAAGGCGATTAAACCCGCATCCGCCGAACCGAAAATAATTTCCTTGTCGGTAAGCAACGGCGTAGACGTAACGTTCAGGTTGTAAGGCAGCTCTTTCCGCACAATCAGGTTTCCCGTGTTGGTTTCCACGATAAAGAGCGATTGCCGGGCAATGATGTAAAGCAGGTTGCCGTGAATCGCCGCCGACGCGCCGCGGTCGCTCATCCCGTTTTTGCTGAACTCCCAGACGAGTTTTCCGGTAGCTGCGTCGTTTCCGTACAATGCCCGCCATTGGGCCGAGCCGATGAGCATCCCGTTCCCCAACGTCAGCGTAGAGGTCGTACCTTCCGCCTGGTTCCAGTCTTGGTTTTGCCATAGAACGGTTCCCGTGCGGCCTTCCAACGCACACAGCGCTTTACCCGTACCGGCATACACCCGCCCGTCAGCAGCTACTAAGCCGTCGATAAGCGCCGGCAGTCCGCTAACAGGCAATTGCTTTTCCCAGCAGAGTTTACCGGTAGCTGCATCCAACGCATACAAATACCCTTGTGCATCCTGCGCATAGATACGGCCTTCGTCCGCCGCAATCGTATTTTTAACCGAGTTGCGCACCGGATACTTCCACAAGAGCGCCCCGGTTTTGCCGTCCAAAGCATAAACAAACGCTTTCCCCTGCAAATCTTCGTCTACCGAAGCCGTATATACCTTTCCGCCGGATACGATAGGCGAAGTCATGTACAAATTGGCGCCCGTGCTGTTAATCCAGGCCAGCCGCAACGGCAACGGAAGCTGCGAAGCGGTAGTTCCCGTGTGTGCGGCATTCCCCGACAGGTTGCCCCAATCGGCATCCGGTCGTACGTCCGGGGTTTCGCCTGGCCGGTAAACAAACGTACTTTCCGTTTCGGCCGTTTGCCCGTTATTGAATACCGCTTTTACCTGTACGGTTACCGGTTGCCCGGCGTATCGGGCCGGTACCGGAACTTCGGCATACCAGTTCCAGTCGGTTTGCCTGCCCAGTTTAGCCGGCGAAACGCTATTTTTTCCGTTTACCCGGCAGGTATAGCTGACTTCTTTTACCGGCGTAACGCTGCTGTATACATTCACCGATAAAGGAACCTTACCCGAAGCCAGCACCGGCGCTACGCTGTCGGCCACCGATGCGATGCGGATTGTCCGGTCGATATACGTATACCGCAGCTCCGACCGGAAATCCCCTTTTTTATCGACGTGCATTACCCGGAAAGCCGACGTGGAATGGTCGATGCCCCCTTTGTCGAGCGTACCGGTGGATACTGTGTGTACCTTTCCTTGTTTTTTTATGTAATGGATATGCCAGTGGCCGTATACCCAGGCTTTCAGGTTGTGTGCGTCTAAATCGAGCGTTTTGTCATGGCCGTACCGGAACTTGAATTCGTCGCCGTACGTCCATAAGTCGTGGTTGAACACCACTATCGGTTTGCCGGCCGGAACTGCGGCCAGGTCGTTTTCTATCCAGGTACATACATCTTCTTTCGAGTAGCCCGGTGCATGGTCGCCTCCGAGCATCGGCGTAACGATGTAATGCGTGCTCCCGGCATCGAACGAATAAAACGCCGGGCCGTAAAGCGATTCGAAAAGCTCTTCGCCGTATTTCCCTTTCACCAGGTCGTGGTTTCCGATGCAATAAAACACCGGGCAGTTCATATTGGCCGTGTTCATCAGCTCGATATGCGCTTTCAGTCCTTTTTCGTAACAGATGTCGCCCGTATGGATGATAAAAGCGGCCTGTTCGTTGGCTGCATAGTCGCGTACGTTGTTTACCCAGTCGTCGTGGTTCTCGGTGTTGAATATTTCCGTATCGGCGATATGCAGGTAGCTGTGGCTTCCGTCTTTCTTGATTCCTCCCGGGTAAGGTTGCAATCCGAAGTCGTACGTAGCGTTTTCACCGGCGATAGGGATGTAATGCCGGTTGTCGGTTTTGTAGCCGGAGGGCGTAGTAAGAAAAACGAAACGGGCTTTAGGGTGTCCCGGCAAGGTGAACGAACCGTTTGCGTCGGTCTGTACTACATTCAATCCGTCGGAAACGGCGACGCCTTTCATCGCTTTTTCCCCTTTGTCGAAAACTCCGTTTTTATTTTTATCGATAAATACATGCCCGGTATAGGCGGCGTTGGCGGTTACGCTCACGGTACCGGCAACGAGAAGGGTAAACAAGAAATTTCTCATGTGTTTTTTATTTTGTATTTTTAGAGGTTATCCGGGTAAAACAGGATTGTTATTCAGGAGTCCCAAAGGTACGATTTAAAATCTTACCGGCCATACGTTCAAAACCGGAAATTAAATGGTATTTTTGGTTTCTCGAAAAGAGAAGATATACTGCATCCCGGCGTAAGCAAAGCTCGCTTTGATTATGCCCTCGGTTTGCACTATCCGTTCGCTTACTAGCCTCCGCCTGCCGAGGACTTCAAAAACACCGGCCACTTCGTATGGTCCCTCGGGCCTCAGATACTATCTTAAAAAGCAATGCTTAGAGCATGTTCTTTTTG
>JAJBTJ010000077.1 GCA_020860905.1 Parabacteroides sp.
CGTAATTCTGAACCAGCATCTTCTATTTCTTTTTTTTTCCTGCTTCTCATAGGATATAAATGGTTAGTTAAATCAGCCGCGACACCTCTCTCCTCTAAAATTCCCGGCCAGGTTCGGTGTGGCTTCCACTGGGTTATACTCTTCTGAGTACGAGCCCCGGGCGTATCGGTCAGCCGGCCGGCAAGCGCGGGTGCCGGGGAGAGCTTTTTTATGCGGCCGCTTGCCTGGGTGCGTAATTGCGTGTACACATTTCCCAGCACAACTTCAGCCAGATAAGTACGCAGGGCAGCGCTTTCAGGGCATAAGGCTGCACCAGGTTTTTCCGGATAAATGCAGGGAAGAGGTCGGAAGGCGACAAGCTCGTCAGGATAAAGGCGAAAACCATCAGCGCCACGTCCCAACCCGAACGTTTCCACGGTGCCGTAACATACCAGATAGCAGCGCCCACCAGGGCGATGATGTAACTGCTCGATTCGCTTCCTGTGCTGAACAGCACCACGAACAACAACACGGAGGCCAGCAAGGCATACCGGAAATCCCTGAATTTATACTGGCCGATGCGCAAATAAGGCAAAGCGAACAGGAATAAGCCGCCCAGGATAATCCACGAGTCGGAGTAGGAGGCGGAGTGCGATAATTTCCGTATCATTCCCAACAAGGAAATATTCTGGTGGAGTGAAAACAGGTTGTCCTGGTTCTTGGTTATCAGCCCCTCGAACCATTCCCGGTACTGTCCGATTACGTATTCGGGGCTGCTGATAAGCATCGGCAGCACGAAAAGCACGGCCGACCACCCGGCGAAAGAAAGGATAAATTTGAGCTTGTGCTTCGAAAAGAAGAAAAAAGCCAGCCCCACGATACCGTATAATTTTACAAAGGTGCCGATGAGGATAAGCAGGGTAGCCCATACGTCTTTCCCTTTCGTGATGCAATAAAACGACGCCACGATAATGGCCGCGATAGCGATGTTGAACTGGCTCATAAACAGCGCCGTCATCAGCTCGTGGGCGCAAAACCAGTAAATAAACACATGCTGCCGGCGGTCGAACGGCAACACCCGGATGGCGTAATACAGCGAAAGCCCCAGCGCGATGCTCCATAAAATGACGCCTGCCGGAACGGGTAACAGTGCGAACGGGGCGATAATCAGGCTGAACAGCGGCCCGTAATGGTTTACGTCGTTGTAACAATCCGGATAGGGCGCATAGAGCGATACCCCTTCCACGGTATGCCAGTATACATACCGGAAAATAAGGAAGTTATTGCATTTGTGTATCTTGGTGATACCGGCTATGATGCTTATCAACGCCCATAACCCGAACAGGGTGCGGTAATCGCTGAAAAAAGGCTTATGGATAAACTCGTTCGCTTTTTTTACCAGGTTCGTTTTCATCGGGAGGATTCTTTATTTATTGAAGATTTTTCTATCGGATACAGCGGGGCGCCCTTTTATTTCGATAGGTGGTTAGAAGAGAAAAATGGCCCCCGATTTCATTTTTCTACGGCCTGGGGGCGAACCCGGTCGGTAAACTCGGAGTAGGTAATAAACTCCCGTCCTTTTTCCCGGAAGTAACGAATCAGGGCGGTCAGCCGCTTTTCCATCCTGTTGCCCGAGTGGTTCCGGATAATAAAAGGCATTTTCAGCTCCGGCCGTTCGTTCAACGGGTAAAACTCCCACGGGTGGAAATACGTAGCTAAGTAACCGTCGTGCTTTACGGTACGGTTGGCCAACCAGCGGTACAGGGACGCGGGCAGGTTATGATATGCCAGCCAGAAAAGCGGAAACCGGAACCAGGGAGTTACCGAAGCCGGAATCTGCAATACGTTTTCCTGCAAAAAATAGGTGCGCGGAACGGAAAGGTGCATATAGCAGCCCGGAATAAAGGTAGGGTTCAACGACGAGTTGTATTCGTAGCCCGCTTCGTACACCGCTCGCTCCGTTACCGGCATCATCCGGGCCATCCGGTATCCCCGTACCGGGCAACCGGTGAGTTCGCGGAGCTTGTCGCGCGAATCTTTCAGGTCGCTTTCCCTGAACGAACCGTGACGATACCCGTGCGAAGCTATCTCATGCCCTTCTTCCCGGATGCGTTGCATGATTCCGGGAGCGTGCATGGCGAAATTGGCTGTACAAAAGAACGTGGCGCGAACCTTTTCCTGCTTCAGGCAATCGAGTATCTTTTCGGTTCCGTAACGCGAAACATGCATCTGCTCTTCGAACGGTAAATCGACATGATGCTCCAGGGGTACATCAAATTCTTCTGTATCAAAACTTAATAATATCATATTTTTCGCAAACTGTTACGCAAAGATAGCTATTTTCTGCTAAGTATGAATAGCCTCTTCCAAATAGGATGGCGGGAACAGCAGCAGGAAGCAGCGTCTTTCCGGGGGAACAGTTTGCCGGAAGTGCAGTGCCGGGAACGCCCTTCTGTGGCGATATTCCACAATCCGGTGTGGAATTATTCCCCGCGGCTCCGGCGGGTTCTACACCCGTTCCGGGCGTGCTTTTGTAATGTGTCTGAATTAATTTCTTCGGAACGAGCAGGTTATGGGTGGGGGAGGGCGATGAGTTTCTTTTTGGCACGCTATTTTCTATTCTTTTCGTAAATAAACAAAAAGAAAAAGGGAGTATAAGGTATACTCCGCTTAACATGGAAAAATTATCGAATAGATAGATTAGTTCAGGACTGAAGTTGTCTGGTTTGAGAAAATCGGACAACTTTTTTTTGTCTTTATGCAGTTGTCCGTTGCAGTGAATCCCGTTACCTTACCCAGGCACCCGTAATTTCGGCTATATACATCGTATGGTCGCCCCCGTGTCCTTCGCCGTACCATGTTTCGTATATATCCGGTACGAGGAAATCCGCTTGCCTTATCGGGGTGTGGTACATCTTCCGGCACTCCAGTACCAGCCGGCTTTCGGCAAAAGTTACGGCTCCGTTTTCGGTAATTACAGGCGTCAGGCCGGTGGCAGCCGTCTTGTCGATATCGCGTCCCGAGCGGCTGCCGCAAATTTTATGCACCTCTTTGTACTCCTCGCCCATGAACGAAAGGGTGAAATAAGGCTGCTCTTCTATAAATCCGTACGTGTACCGTTCCGGGCGTACGAAAATAAACGCCACCCGTTTGTTCCACAAAAATCCTACGCCGCCCCAGTTGGCCGTCATCATATTGAAATGCTCTTTCGTGCCGGCGGTAACCAGCATCCATTCCTTTCCGATAATCCGGATAAAATTGTCGTCGAGTGCTTCGACATCGGTTTTCTTCATCGCTTATTTCATTTAGTTATTCGTATGATAATTTATCAAACCCCGCCGGGCCGGGAGCGGCATCGGGCTGTACCGGGTATGCCGGCGCGTCTTACACGGTTTACTTGTTTAACCCGGCGTTTCCTTCGTTAACGCACCCTGATAGTGTACTTCCGGGCGCCCTCGGCACCAACCGGGCTTTGAACGGAATAGGCGCTTTGCTCACGAGTAATTACCGCTACTATCTCCTGCGTTCTCTATCGGAACATTTATAAGACACTTGATGTTCTTTTTAAAAACACAGGCAGCATAAAGAATAAAAGCTGTTTTTTCATTCTCTTTTTTATATCGCAAATGTACTGTTTTTTTCGTATCCCCGGCGTCGTATCCCGCCTCTGTTATAGAAGAATTCGGTTTTTCCCACGAACAAATAAAGAGCCCTCTTGTTATTACTGTAAACACGAATGTTTAATTAAAACTGTACAACTATGGCAAGAGAGAGTGTGGAAATCCTGAAAGGCAAAATCGATGTAGATAGCGTATTGAATCAACTGAACGCCGCCTTGTCGGAAGAATGGCTGGCTTTTTATCAATATTGGGTAGGGGCGCTGGTAGTAAAAGGCATTATGCGTACATCCGTACAAAAAGAGTTCGAAGAACATGCCAAGGAAGAATACGACCATGCCGACTGGCTGGCCAAACGGATTATCGAGCTGGAAGGAACCCCAGTGCTGGAGCCGCAGAAATGGTTCGAACTGGCCCGGTGCAAATATTTAACGCCTAACGATTTCGACGTAATCAGCATGATAAACCAGAACCTGGCTTCCGAACGTTGTGCCATTATCCGGTACGAAGAAATCGCCAGCTTTACCACAGGAATCGACTTCACCACCTGCGACGTTGCCAAACATATCCTGAGCGAAGAGGAAGACCACGAACAAGATTTGCAGGATTTCCTCGAAGATATTAACCATGCCCGCGTTTATTTCAGCCAAAACAGGCAATAAAGCCGGGCCGGTATAAGCCGGGTTACGGAGAGCTTTCCGGTTCGTCCGGGCATCCCTGGCGTAAAAAATACAAAGCCGCGGAGAAAGGGCACTGTCGGGCGATTCGTCTTGACAGAGTCCTTTCTCCGCGGCTTTGCCTGTCGCCGTACCGCCCGTATAGGCGGCAGGCGCGGCGTTTCCCTGCCGATGCAGGGCTGCACCGGTTATTTCCGTTCCTTGATAACGCCGTTCCGGTAAGCGTACAATAGCTTTTCCAAATCCCGTATCTGGGTAACCAGTTCCTTTCCTTTGTCGGTATCTTTCACCATCATCCGCTGGGTATTGAACTCGATAACGAACGCCGTCGATTTGATGTCGCGTCCCTCTTCGATTGCCTGCTGGGCCGATTCGAAAGGCTCGTGCTGCACCAGTTCCAATCCGTGCGAGTGGTACACCAGCGTATAGCCGGCGATACCGGTTTCCGGCTGGTACGCTTTCGAAAACCCGCCGTCGATTACCAACAGCTTGCCTCCGGCGCGGAGCGGTTGCTCCCCTTTGATTGCCTTTACCGGCACATGGCCGTTGATGATGTGCGAATGCGGGCCGGTTACGCCGAACTCTTTCAGCAGCGCATTGCATACCGTTTCCTCGTTGCGGAGCGTATAATAATGCCCTTTCGTTTCCGTACAAAGTTCGGGCGCGTCTAAGAAATACCGCTCGAAGGTACTCATTTTACTTTTGTCGAACGGAGGCGCGTCCTTTCCGCACCACAGATACCACATATAATCGAGGGCGAAATTTTTCTCTTCCGTCGTGTCGTCGTCAAAGTAAGCGGTACGGATAAGCTGGTCTACCTTATCGAGCAACGCTTTTCCTTTATAAGTGCTGCCGTTCAGCGTTACTGCTTTCAGCGAACCGTCGGGATTGAGCGGAACCGAGGCGTGGAACAGCAAGTTCGAATTGCATACCAGATACATCCCCCCGTACGAAAACAGGCAACGCATGTGCTTTTTCAGTTTTTCGCTCCGAACGAACGAGTGATGTAATTTCCGGATGATTTCCTGTTCTTCCGGAGTGAGGGCGTACGGGTCGGAGGGGTCCACTGTAGGGAAATGCGCATCCCGTAACGGATATTCATTCCCGTCGAGCACCAATACGCCGCGCTCGAAGTCGATTCGGTGCAGCAGTTTCCGATCGGCCATGCCGAAATCGGGCCGGCGGTCGATAATCTGCGCTTCCAGCTTGAACTGGATGATGCAAATCGCCTTGTGCATTTGCGAAATCAGCCGGATGGTCTTGTCGTCGTACTTGTTGTCGGCATATTTCAGCTTGGGCTGGAAAATCGTGCACGGGTCGTCGCCTCCGTACGTTTCCATGGCGAAAGTGGCCAACGGGAGCAGGTTGATGCCGTAGCCGTCTTCGAGCGTTCCCAGGTTGCCGTAGCGCATGCTCATGCGGATTACGTTCGCCATGCAGGCCTCGTTGCCGGCCGCCGCCCCCATCCACAGGATGTCGTGGTTGCCCCACTGGATGTCGAAGTTATGGTAGTTGCACAGAATATCCATGATGATGTGCGCCCCGGGGCCCCGGTCGTAAATATCCCCTACGATATGCAGCGAGTCGATGGTAAGGCGCTGAATCAGGTTGCACATGGCGATAATGAAATCGTCGGCCCGCTTGGTAGAGATAATCGTAGAAATAATTACATGGAAATAGGCTTGCTTGTTCGGTTCCACCGACGATTCGTGCAGCAATTCCTGGATAATGTACGAAAATTCTTCCGGCAACGCTTTCCGTACCTTCGAACGGGTGTATTTCGACGATACGTTCTGGCATACCTTTACCAGTTGGTTCAGCGTAATCAGGTACCAGTCGTTTATGTCGTTTTCGGCCGCTTTTACCCGTTCCAGTTTCTCCTTCGGGTAATAAATCAGCGTGCATAACTCCTTTTTTTCCGATTCGCGCAACGTATGGCCGAAAATCTCGTTTACCTTCCGCTTGATGGCTCCCGAGCCGTTTTTCAACACATGGCGGAAGGCTTCGTACTCGCCGTGTATGTCGGTAAGGAAATGCTCTGTCCCTTTCGGCAGGTTCAGGATGGCTTCGAGGTTGATAATCTCCGTACTGGCATCGGCGATGGTAGGAAAACTGTGCGATAGCAACGTAAGATACCGCAGGTCGGCGGCGATATTTTCCGGCGTGATAGGGGTACGCGATTTCATGATACGCTAACGGATTAATTTTGTAACAATCGGAATAATTTGTCTAACCGGGGCGCCATGATAATTTCGGTACGGCGGTTCCTGGCACGCCCTTCGGCTGTTTCGTTATCGGCTACCGGTTTGTATTCGCCCCTGCCTGCCGGCTGTATTTGTAACGGGCTCACTCCGTATTCTTTCGTGAGAATCCGTACTACCGACGTAGCGCGTATCACGCTTAAATCCCAGTTATCTTTGAATTGCGCCGTATGAATCGGTTTCGTGTCGGTATGCCCTTCGATGTATACGTCGATGTCGTTTTGCTTGTTCAGCACGCCGGCCAACTTGGCCAGGGCCTCCTTGCCCCGTTTGTCGACCCGGGCGCTTCCCGATTCGAACAACAGCTTGTCCGACATCGCCACATATACCTTGCCGTCTTTCATCTGTACGCTCAATTCGTCGCTGCCGAAACCTAACAAGGCGTCTTGTACGCTGGTAAGCAGCGATTGCACTTGCGCATTTTGGGCGTTAATCATTTCCTGCAACCCGGTAATAGTTTTTTCCCGTTCGTCCAGCTCCGCTGTCTTTTCGCGCAAGATGGCATTCAGTTTTTCGTTTTCCGACAGGTTCGAGTCGAGCAATGTACGGTAATTCCGTATTTCGCCTCCGAGCTGGGCCGTGTCGCGCAACAACTTGTTAAGGCGCTCGGTGAGCCGGGCGATGGTGGTATTGCCCGTATTCAGTTCGTCTTTCAGGATGCGTTCCCTTTCCAATGCTTCGAGCCGGCCGGTTTCGGCCAGCAAATATTTTTTCTTGGTTACGCAGGAAGAGAAAGCCAGGAGCAGGCAAGCTGCCGCACATACGATTTTTTTCATTTTTCTACGGTATAATAAGTTGCGATGCAAACGTATGAATTTATTCTCAATCCGGAAGGGATCGGGCGGGGAAAAGTGAGAAGAATCGGTTACCCGGGGGATGTTTTTATCCGGGTGCATGCGCCTGGGAGCGAAAGAAAGAAACGAATACGCCGGTAAAATAGCCGGAAAGCGGTTAAAAAATAAAGGGGAACCGACTCACGTCGCCACCCCTCCCTTAACTTAAATGCCAAAACTAAATCTAAACAAAAAACACAAATAATGATAATATTTTATTTATTTCTGTTTTCAACTTTCCGT
>JAJBTJ010000225.1 GCA_020860905.1 Parabacteroides sp.
CTTTTTGCTGTAATTAACTTCTGACGTGTAATAATAAGTTAAATATCAGGACTGTTTTCGGGTATTGAAGTTAAATATGGCGACTTATAGGTAAATTTCCATGCTTTAAGTAAGCTTTTGGGTGAGTCTGCCCAAGCCAATGCCTAAGAGGTTATCCTGATAAATAAGATATATTTTTTTTATTCTTTAACCAACCATACCGTAAGTAGCAGTAAAAGGAAGAAAGAGAAATCGTCGTTTCTTCCCTTACTACACCTTTATATAAGGAAATAAAAGAACAATTTTCCGCATCCTTTTATTCCTCCCTAACTTCGAGAAGTGCCGAATTATTCAGGAAGGCCGGCCGCTTCTTCTTCGGCCGGCGTCGATTTCCCGTTTTTTTTAACGCTAAAAAAAATTCTTTTCATAGCTGTGAAAAGTTCTTTTGACAATTATCAAAAGTTCTCGCCACAACTGTCTAAAGTTCTTTCCACGATTGTCTAAAATATATACAACTGTCGACGACCCGGTACGATAAAAGATATAAAAAAGGAAAACGGAGGATAGAAAGAGCATCGTAACCCCTGTTCCATCCCCCGTTTCACTATGCTTCCGGGTAACACCGCGCTTGCCCGTCAGTGCGCCTCGAACCAGTTGGTACCCTCCCCGCAATCCGCAATCAGCGGAACCCGCAGCTTATAGGCATTTTCCATCTCTTCCAGCACGATTCGCTTCACCAGTTCCGCTTCGTCTTTATATACATTGAAGTTCAGTTCGTCGTGAACCTGCAAAATCATTTTGCTTTTCAGCCCCTCCTTTTCGAAACGGTTGAAGATGCGCACCATCGCAATTTTGATAATATCCGCCGCGCTCCCCTGGATAGGCGCGTTGATGGCGTTACGCTCCGCATATCCGCGTACCACCGCGTTGTGCGAATTAATGTCGGGCAGGAAACGCTTCCGGTTGAATACCGTTTCTACGAACCCGTTTTTCCGCGCCACCTCGATGCTCTCGTCCATATATTCTTTGATACGCGGATAAGAGGCGAAATACCCGTCGATAAGCTCTTTCGCTTCGCCCCGCGGAATGTTGAGCCGCTCGGCTAGCCCGAAAATGGAAATACCGTAAATAATGCCGAAATTAGCCGTTTTGGCTTTCCGCCGCATATCCTGCGTCACCGAGTCGAGCGGCAGGCTGTAAATCTTGGCAGCCGTAGCGGCATGGATGTCGGCGCCCGAATTGAAAGCGTCGATCATGTGCTGGTCGCCGCTCAGGTGCGCCATGATACGGAGCTCGATTTGCGAATAGTCGGCCGAGAAGAAGATACACTCGTCGCTGTCGGCGATAAACGCCTTCCGTATTTCGCGGCCTATCTCGTCGCGGATGGGGATATTTTGCAAGTTCGGGTTCGTCGAGCTGAGCCGCCCCGTAGCCGTTACCGTCTGGTTAAACGAAGTATGGATTTTCCCCGTTTCCGGATGAATCAGTTCCGGCAATGCGTCGATGTACGTGCCGAGCAGCTTTTTCAGCCCCCGGTATTCCAGCAGCTTGCCCACTACCGGATGCTTGGAGCGCAGTTTCTCTAACACGTCTTCGCTGGTAATGTAGCTGCCCGATTTGGTTTTTTTCGGCTTTTCGGCTATTTTCAGCTTGTCGAAAAACACTTCGCCCACCTGTTTCGGCGAGTTGAGGTTGAACTCCGTTCCGGCCAGCCGGTAAATCTCCTGCTCCATTTCGGCCAGCTCCTTCGTCATGCTTACCGACGATTGCTTCAACGCGGCCGTATCCACTTTCACCCCCGTAAGCTCCATTTCGGCCAGCACATAAATCAGCGGCATTTCGATTTCGTAGAAAAGCGTTTCGAGGTTTTCCTTCTTCAGCTCCGGTTCCAGGTAATTTTTCAACTTCAGCGTGATGTCGGCATCTTCCGCCGCATACTCGTATACTTTCTCCACCGGCACGTCGCGCATGCAAAGCTGGTTTTTCCCCCGGGGGCCTATCAACTCCTCGATGGCGATGGTTTTGTATTGCAGATACGTTTCGGCCAGGTAATCCATGTTGTGGCGCAATTCCGGATTCAGCAGGTAATGGGCGATCATGGTATCGAACAAGGGGCCCTGCACCCGGATGCCGTATTTGCGGAGCACCATGATATCGAACTTGATGTTCTGCCCGGTTTTTTTTATCTGCGGGTTTTCGAGCACTTCCTTGAACGGCGCCAGTATCGCGTTTGCTTCTTCCCGGTTTTCCGGAACCGGTACGTAATACGCCTCGTTTTCCTTAAAAGCGAACGACATGCCCACCAATCCGCCCGAGATAGGGTCGAGGCTGTCGGTTTCGGTGTCGAACGCAAAATTTTCCAGACCCTTCAAAATGGTCGCTAATTCGAGCCTTTTTTGCTCTGTATCAATGAGATGATACACGTGAGGCGTGCTTGTTAAGTCGCTGAGAGTGGAATATTCCGGAGCAACCGTATCACTGGCTTCAAATTCTGCAAAGAGAGAGCCTTGAAAGGGCGTACCCGGTTGGCTCTTCCGTACGGCATCGCCCGAACGTCTGTTAAGAAAGGTTTTAAATTCTAAATCGGTAAACAAAGCCGCCAATTTCTCTTCGTCGGCCGGAGCCATGATGCATTGTTCCGCGTCGAACTCCACCGGCACGTCGGTTTTGATGGTAGCGAGGAATTTGGAGAAAACAATCTGCTCCCTGTTCTCCTCGATTTTTTTCTTCAGGGCGCCTTTGAGCTGCGCCGTATTTTCCAGGAGGTTCTCGATGCTTCCGAAATCGGCAATCAGTTTTTGCGCCGTTTTTTCGCCCACGCCCGGACATCCCGGGATGTTATCCGACGAGTCGCCCATCAAACCGAGCAGGTCGATAACCTGCAAAGGCGATTCGATTCCGTATTTCTGCTTTACCTCTTCCGGCCCGAGCGTATCGAAACCGCCGCCGAAACGCGGACGGTACATCGAAATGTGCTCGGCTACCAACTGGCCGTAATCCTTATCGGGTGTCATCATATACACGTCGAATCCTTGGGCGGCCGCTTTGCCGGCTATCGTGCCGATTACGTCGTCGGCTTCGAACCCCGGCACTTCGAGGATGGGGATGTTATATGCCCGGATAATATCCTTGATGATGGGAACGGAGTACCGTATTACCTCGGGCGTTTCTTCCCGTTGCGCTTTATATTGTTCGAAGGCCTCGTGCCGGAACGTGGGGCCCGAAGGGTCGAAAGCCACGGCGATGTGCGAAGGCGCTTCCCTTTTCAACACGTCTTCCAGCGAATTGACGAACCCGAAAATGGCCGAAGTATTCACTCCCTTCGAGTTAATTCGCGGCATTTTGATAAAAGCGTAGTACGACCTATATATAAGCGCATACGCATCGATTAGAAATAACTTCATCGTTTTTAACACGTTTTAGAATCCTAAATTCGGGTAAATGTACGAAAAAATGTGCTTACTCATAAGTTTTTGCTACTTTTGCACATCTTTCTGCACTATGGATAGAAGAATAAAAATAGAAGAACCGGTTAAGAATGAGCTCGAGCGTTTCAATCGGGAGTTCGCGGACGCGTTGAAAAGCGATACGCGTACCCTTCAGTCTGCTATCGACCATTTGCAACATTCTTCAGGCAAGCATATCCGTCCGTTATTGTTACTGCTTACCGCCCGCGCATGCGGAGCGATTACCGACAACAGCATCGATTCCGCTGTTTTGCTCGAGCTGCTGCATACGGCTACGCTTATCCACGACGATGTAATCGACGAAACGAAGCAGCGCAGGGGAGTGCCTTCGGTAAACGCCCTGTTCGACAACAAGATTGCGGTGCTGGTGGGCGATTATGTACTCTCCACGGCTTTGATTCGTTCGATAGCCACCCAGGATTTACGTATCATCGGTATCGTGTCGAACCTGGGGTGCGATTTGTCCGACGGTGAAATCAAGCAGTTGGAAACGGCGCGCGAGGTGATTCTCGACGAAGAGCGGTACATGCAGGTGATACGGAAGAAAACAGCCGTACTGCTCTCGGCGTGCACCGAAATCGGCGCGATTACGGCCGGAGCCGATGCGGAAACGGTAAACCGGTTCCGCGCGTTCGGCGAAAACTTAGGCTATGCCTTTCAAATCAAAGACGATATATTCGATTATTTCCGCGAAGCGAATATCGGGAAGCCTACCGGCAACGATATACGGGAGGGGAAAGTAACTTTACCGCTGTTATTCGCCCTGGAACATTGCCCCGGCCGGGTGCGTGCCGCTTGCTGCGAAACCCTGCGTAACAAAGACTTTACCGAAGAAAACATCGACTCGCTGATTCGCCTGGCCAAAGAGCATAAAGGCATCGAATATGCCGAGGAAAAGATGCGGGCCTATCGCGACCGGGCTGTCGGCCTGTTAGGCGATTTCCCCGACTCGCCGGCGAAAACAGGCTTGCTGGAGCTGGCCGATTACATTATCGAGCGGAAAAAATAAAAGCGGATACTTCACTTCGCATTTCTTCATTTCAATTTAATTCCCGGTTGTGTGCTTTAATTTTTTTGTGTTGTTTAATTACTGTATATTTGCTTGGTAGAGAACAGATCAGGGCGCTCTGCCCGGAAGTATCGATTTATAGGGCTTGCCGGGAAAGCGTACGGGTTACAGGGATAGATAAAACTTAGGGAACATGGAACACGATGAAACGACTTTGCCGGAAAGCAATCCTTTTTCCGCCGAAGAAGAAATAGCCGGATTGATACAAGAGCAACTCCTCTTTACCCATAGTATATATGCCCGGCTGCCGGTGGGAATCGAAATATACGATGCAAACGGCATTCTGCGTAGTATCAACGACCATGCGTTGCGTATGTACGGGGTGGTCGACCGCGAAACGGTGGTAAATAAACTCAATTTGTTTGATAGTCCGTATGTAGACGAGGCGCTCGAGGCCAGAATCCGCTCGGGCGACGACATCGTACTGGAGTTCGAATACGATTTCGACCGGATTAACCAGGAGTCGTATTTCCCGTCGAGTAACCGGAATACGATGATTTACGAAGTCCGCATCATTCCTATCCGGGGTAAAAGCGGAACGGTTATCGGACACATCTTGCTTGCCAACGACGTAACGGCCGCGAAAGAGGCCGAATACCGTACCGAAGAGACGAAGAAAAACCTGGAGATGGCGATGGATGCGGCCGATATGTCGTCGTGGGTATACGATATACATACGAAAACGTTCCGTACGGTGTACGGAAATACGTTGATAAAAGAGGGCATCGCCTCGGAAGAATTACTCGGTTTGATACATCCGCAAGACCGTCCGCAGGTAATGCAGCTTTTTCACCGCCTGAAAGAAAAGGAAATCCCGGTAGGGCATATCACCCTGCGTTTGTATAACGAACAGGAGCGGCAGTACCGCTCTTACGAGTGGCGGATGCGTTTATCCGAACATTTCGGGAAAGTACAAATCGTGGGTACGCAGCTCGATGTAACGGAGCGGCTGCGGCTGGAAAAGAAAGCGCAGGATTTGACTGCGAAACGCGAGCTTGCGATGAAAGTGAGCAACATCATCCATTGGGATTTCGATGTGCGTACCCAGAAATTCGAGTCGTATAACGACCCGGTAAACGACTATGTAAGCGAGCGCTTGGTAACGGTCGACGAGTATATGGAGGTGATTCATCCCGAAGACCGGGCTGCTTCGTACCAGGCGATACGCCCGTTGATGGAGGGGCGGAACCAGAATGTCAATTTTACGTGCCGCATGCAAACCAAGTACGACGATACCTGGCAATATTACGATATTATGGGTGTTCCTTTCGAGCGCGACGAGGAAGGCCGTATCATCCGTTTTACCGGTTTCAGGCAAAACATTCCGCGGTTGCAACAACTCAACCGGGAGCTTAAGGATAGGAATTACAAAATAGAGCTTACTTTCAAAACCGTGGGGATGTCGTACTGGGATTTCGATGTAAGGACGAAGCAATTCAAAGCGTTCAACGACCCGGTAAACGACTTTTGTTCCGACCGGGCGATTACTCCGGATGATTACCTCGTTGTGGCTCATCCCGGCGATGCCGCCCGGGTGCAGGAGGTTATCGGGCTGATGCTGGACGGAACGAACCGGGATTTTAATTTGGAATACCGTTCGAAAACCCACTGGGATACCGAATGGCGTACCTTGCTGATTGCCGGAGTGCCGGTAGAGAGTGATAAAGACGGCCGCGTAATCCGGTATACCGGTATTAAAATCGACAATACGAAGTGGGAGAGGATGATTCGGGAGTTGAAAGAACTGAAGGAAAAGGCCGAGCTTTCCGATAAGCTCAAGTCGGCTTTCCTGGCCAATATGAGCCATGAAATACGTACTCCTTTGAACGCGATTCTCGGCTTTTCCGAGTTAATAGTGAATTGCGACGACCCGGTCGAGAAGGCGGAATATATTCGTATTATCCAGTCGAATAACGAGTTATTGCTGCGTCTTATAGACGATATTCTCGACCTTTCGAAAATCGAAGCGGGCATCTTGGAGCGTAAAAACGAGGAGTTTAATCTGGCCGATATAGCCACTGAATTGTATGCTACCATTTTACCGAAGGTTACTAATCCGGCTGTTACGTTCCGTATGGATGATTCGCAGCCGCCTTGCTGGGTGTTCCTGGATAAAAACCGCTTGAAACAGGTATGGGTGAATTTCCTTACCAACGCGGTGAAGTGCACCGGGGCGGGGTATATTCGAATGGGATATGCGGCTGTGGACGGGGGCGTGCGGTTTTATGTGGAAGACTCGGGCATAGGGATTCCGGCGGAATTGCAAACGATGGTGTTCGACCGGTTTCAGAAAATCAATTCCTTTATGCAAGGTTCGGGCCTCGGATTAACGATTTCGAAAGCGATTGTGGAGGCGGCCGGCGGAAAAATCGGGTTTACTTCCACGGCGGGTGTAGGGTCTACTTTCTGGGCCTGGATTCCTTGCGAAGTGAACGAGCAGCCTGTCAGGCAGCCGGGTTTGCAGCCTTCTCCGGATTACCCGTCGTTTCGCGGGATAAATGCGAAAGGAGTGAAAATCCTGGTTGCGGAAGATAACGACAGTAATTTCCTGTTAGTGAAGCATATCCTGGACGGGTATGACTTGCAGCGGGCGCAAAACGGGGCGGAAGCGGTAGAAATGGTCCGGCATGGCGATTTCAACCTGGTGCTTATGGATATAAGGATGCCGGTGATGAACGGCTTGGAAGCTACCCGGAAAATCAGGGAGTTCGATACCGGCATCCCGATTGTGGCGCTTACGGCTAATGTACTCGATTCCGAACGCACCGATGCGTTCGATGCGGGGTGCAATGCTTTCTTGGCTAAGCCGTTGGATAAGGCCCGGTTGTTCGGGCTTTTCGCCGGGAAATAGCAGGGGGCCGGTTTTTCATTTCTTTGTCTTGAAACCGAAGTACATGACAAAAATTAATTTTAGATAGTAAAACAGTAGCATGAAAGGCTGCACAAAAGAACGAGAATCCGTTCGATTACACTTTCTTTCTACCTACCCTGCCTTCAAAAAACACCGGCCTCTTCGTATGGCCCCCGGGCCTCAGATACTATCTTAAAAAGCAATGCTTAGAGCATGTTCTTTTTG
>JAJBTJ010000292.1 GCA_020860905.1 Parabacteroides sp.
AACCCGCGACCCTAACCTTGGCAAGGTTATGCTCTACCAACTGAGCTACTTCCGCGTTGACGGGTGCAAATGTAGGGTATTTTTTTTTTCCACCAAAACTTTTGCCTGTTTTTTTCATACTTTTTTCAGGCACCTTCGTCGATGAAACACAAAAGTCGTTCAGTATAAGCGAATTTGCGTTTAAAACTGCTGTAATATTTTATACAGTTTCTGAACCGGCAAACCCATCACCGTAAAATAGCTGCCGTTTATCGCTTCCACCCCTATATAACCGATCCATTCCTGGATGCCGTACGCGCCCGCTTTATCATACGGTTTGTACTTATCTATATAATAAACCATTTCTTCTTCCGTGAGCTTATCGAACGCTACTGCGGCCGACACGGAAAACGAAACCTGTTTGGTAAGCGTAGTAACACAAACCCCGGTAATCACCTCGTGTACTTTATCAGATAACGTACGCAACATTTCGATAGCCTCATTCCGGCTTTGCGGTTTCCCCAGTATTTCGTGAAACGTCCATACTACGGTATCGGCAGTAATGAGCAACGTATCCGCAGCGATTTTGTCTGCATAAGCCGCAGCCTTTTGTTTCGCTATATATTCCGGTATTTTTTCCGGCTCTATTTTTTCCGGATACGACTCGTCTATATCCGGAATTTTGATTACTTCGAATTTCACATCCAGTCCCGACAGCAACTCCTTTCGCCGGGGCGAACCGGAGCCCAGGATAATATGGTATTTATTCAAGTTTTCTAACATAACGGATTTACAGTTTTACAATTACCAACCAAAAGCTTCCTCACTCATCCAATGCCCCTGGGCTTTCAACGTTTGCTCTATAATATCCCGGGCTATGCCGTCGCCCCCCTTCAGAGGAACGATATACCTGGAAATGCTCTTTATTTCGGGAGCGGCATCGGCCGGAGCCACAGGCAATCCGGCCAGTTTCATTACATCGTAGTCGGGAATATCGTCGCCGGCATACGCCACCTCCTCCGGCAGTAAACCGTACTTCCCGGTAAAGTGGTTATAATCGTGTATTTTGATGGCCGACTTCATATAAATATCTTCTATTCCCAGCCGGGAGAAACGAATCCGAACCGCCTCGGAATATCCTCCGGTAATAATAGCCACTTTATATCCCTTCTTTACAGCCAGTTGCAAAGCATAACCGTCTTTTATATTCACCGTCCGCATAGGCTCCCCGTCGGGCGACAAAGATATTACTTCCCGCGACAATACTCCGTCGACATCGAAAGCAAAAGCCTTTATCTTTTTCAAGTCATAATCGATGCTACTCATGTCGAAGCGCTTCTTTATGAATGTTCTTACTTACTATTTTATAAATCTCTTTTTGTTCATCCGAACCGAGCATATCCAACTGCCGCTGCATTACATTCTTATCGTACCGGATAGCAGGCCCGGTTTGTGCATCCGAAGGCGCCATATCCTTTACCTTGGCCGCTGTTTCACCGATTAACGGAAGCATTAAATCGAAAGATAATCCGTTCTCCTTTAAAATATTATCGGCCAATACATACATGTGATTGGTAAAATTGCAGGCAAAAACCGCTGCTAAATGTACTATTTTTCTTTTTTCCGAAGAAAGTTTTTGCACTTTACCTGATAATAAACCGGCTATTTTTTGCAATAACAACGTATCCTCTTCGGTAGCCGCCTCGATAAAAAACGGAACTTCGCTGAAATCCACACGCCTTTCTTTGCTGAAAGTTTGAAGCGGATACAACACACCATAGCGGGGAATGTACCCTTTAAACACATCCATCGACACGCTGCCGGCAGTATGCACCCATAATCCCCCGTTCGGCGCCACCCGGCGCAACACCTGCGGCAACGCTTCGTCTTTCAGCGAATAAATATACAAATCGGCGCCGGGATTTATCGCTTCGAGTTTATCGGTATACGAACAACCTAATTGTGCAGCCAGTTTTCCGGCATGGGCGATTGTACGGCTATAAACCTGCACAATACGTACTTCGGCTGCATGTAATGCCAACGAAAGGCGCGTCGCCAGGTTTCCCGCCCCTATCAACACCACATTCATTTCGAAGAAGGTTCCTGCGGCATGACGAATTTTCCGAGATGTACCTTTTCCCACTGAAGGTTCGCTTCGTCGAAAGGCTTCCTCTCTTGTCCTTTTTTACCGATTCCCACGATACACAACACTTGCAGCTGATACGGAATATCCAGCAAACGGCGCACACATTCGTCGGCATCCGTTTCGTCGGGCGTAGTGCGGTTGCGTATTTGCACCCAGCAACTGCCTAATCCCAAATCCTCGGCTTGCAATTGGATATAAATAGCCGCCACAGAAGCATCCTCAATCCAAACGTCGCTCAGCATCCCGTCAGCGGTTACCACCACAGCCAAGGCACAATCTTCCAGGAAAGAAGAACCGTGCTCCTTACACGACGCCAGTCGCTTCAAGGTTTCTTTATCGTCGACCAAAATAAATTGCCAGGGATTTTTACGCTTGGACGAGGGCGCCATCAAGGCTGCTTTCATTATGATTTCCACCTCTTCGGGCGACAACGGCCCGGGAGCGAACTTCCGGGTACTCCGCCTGTTTTTTATAAGTTCGGCAAAACTGTTCATGTCAATTTATCTGTTAGTTAAAATGTTACTCCACAAAAGTAAATATAAAAATCGGTACGCCCAACAATTCCGTTTTCCGGTTTTCAGAACTAAAACATACCCCAGCCGCCCGTATTCAAAATTTCCGGAAGAGAAATAGTAAAGAAAAATTTCCGTTTTCACCAAAAAGATTTACATTTGCAGGACTGATAAATGAACAATATAGTATTAATCTTTAATTAATTATCATCATGGATATTACACATATCGAACATCTGGGTATCGCCGTGAAAAGCATTGAAGAATCTCTTCCGTATTACGAACAGGTATTAGGACTCAAATGCTATAATATCGAAGAAGTAGCCGATCAAAAGGTAAAAACAGCGTTCTTTAAAGTAGGACAAACGAAAATCGAGCTGTTGGAACCTACCAGCGACGACAGTACAATCGCCAAATTCATCGAAAAACGTGGCGAAGGCATCCATCACATCGCCTTCAACGTGCCGTCGGTAAGCGAAGCGTTAGCCGAAGCCGAAGCCAAAGGGGTACGCCTTATCGACAAAGCTCCGAGAGGCGGCGCGGAAAAGCTGAACATCGCTTTCCTCCATCCCAAATCGACTTGCAGCGTATTAACCGAGCTTTGCGAACAACCTAAATAAGCCAAACATTCATCCTAATAACAAATTGTAAGATTATGAGCAACCAACTTGAGAAGGTAAAAGAGCTTATCCAATTGCGTGAACAAGCCCGTTTAGGAGGCGGAGAAAAAAGAATCGAATCCCAACATAAAAAAGGAAAATATACCGCGCGCGAACGTATTGCGATGCTTCTCGACGAAGGCAGCTTCGAAGAGTTCGATATGTTCGTTCAACACCGTTGCACCAACTTCGGAATCGAAAAAACCAAATACCTGGGCGACGGTATCGTAACCGGATACGGCACCATCGACGGACGCCTGGTATATATCTATGCACAGGACTTTACCGTATTCGGCGGCGCCTTGTCGGAATCGCTGGCAATGAAAATTTGCAAAGTCATGGACAAAGCGATGAAGATGGGAGCTCCCGTAATCGGCTTGAACGACTCGGGGGGCGCCCGTATCCAGGAAGGGGTGAACGCGTTAGCCGGCTATGCGGAAATCTTCCAGCGCAACATCCTTGCATCGGGCGTAGTACCCCAGATATCCGGTATTTTCGGCCCCTGCGCCGGCGGCGCCGTTTACTCGCCGGCCCTGACGGATTTCAATATCATGACGCGGGGTACCAGCTACATGTTCCTCACGGGCCCGAAAGTGGTAAAAACCGTTACCGGCGAAGATGTTACCCAGGAACAATTAGGCGGAGCCAGCGTACACGCCACCAAATCGGGCGTTGCCCACTTTGCCGTCGATACGGAAGAAGACGGATTGGCCTTAATCCGCCAGCTCATCAGTTATATTCCCCAAAACAACCTGGAGGAAACGCCGTTGCTGGAATGTAAAGACCCCATCGACCGGCTCGACGACGAACTGAACGACATCATCCCCGATAATCCGAACCAGGCTTACGACATGTACGGCGTTATCGGAACAATCGTCGATAACCACGAGTTCCTCGAAGTTCACAAAGATTACGCCCAGAATATTATCGTAGGATTCGCCCGTTTCAACGGCCAGTCGGTAGGAATCATCGCCAACCAGCCCAAGGTAATGGCCGGTTGCCTCGACAGCAATACTTCGCGTAAAGCCGCCCGGTTCGTTCGTTTCTGCGACGCGTTCAACATTCCGCTGGTTACGTTGGTAGACGTTCCGGGATTCCTTCCGGGTACCGGACAGGAATACAACGGGGTGATTCTCCACGGAGCCAAATTGCTTTACGCATATGGCGAAGCCACGGTACCCAAGGTAACGGTTACGTTACGTAAATCGTACGGAGGTGCTTATTGCGTGATGAGTTCCAAACATCTCCGCGGCGACATGAATTATGCATGGCCTACCGCCGAAATCGCTGTTATGGGCCCGAGCGGAGCCGTAGAAATCATCTTTGCCAAAGAAGTGGCGGCGTCCGACGACCCGGCCAAATGCGCTGCGGAAAAAAAAAGCGAATACAAAAAAGCGTTCGCCAACTCGTACAATGCCGCCCAATACGGTTATATCGACGATGTAATCGAACCGCGGAACACCCGTTTCCGGATTATCCGCGCTTTGCAGCAATTGCAGACCAAGAAGCTCACCAATCCTGCAAAGAAACACGACAACATGCCTCTATAAACTTAAAAAACGACAGTGAGTATGATAAAAAAGAAAATAGGGGTATTGGTGCTTTTCGCTTTGCTCGTTTCGTTCGGAGTAAAGGCGCAACGTCCTACCTCGCTAAGGATAAACGAGGTATTGGTAATCAACCAGGACAATTTCCTGGATGATTACGGAAAGAAAAATCCCTGGGTCGAACTATACAACAGCTCGGCCGGTACGGTGGATATAAAAGGTTGTTTTCTTACTAACGATAAGAACAATCCGAAGAAGTACATGATTCCCAAGGGGGATGTGCTTACTAAAATACATCCCCGGCAGCACATTTTGTTTTGGGCCGACAACGACCCTAACCGCGGAACTTTTCATTTGAACTTTACGCTCGACCCGGATAAGGAGAACTACCTGGCCTTGTACGACTCGGACGGTAAAACGCTTATCGACGAAATCACGATTCCTGCCGGACAAACGGCGGATATAAGTTACGGGCGTTCGCTCGACGGAGCCGGAGATTGGACTACCTTATCCAAAACTACTCCCAGTACCAACAATGTAACGCTGGATTCTAACGAGAAAATCGACAACTTCAAGCAAAACGACCCTGTCGGCATCGGGATGACTATTACCGCTATGGCGGTTGTTTTTATCAGTTTGTTACTTCTTTTCCTGGTTTTCAAACAAATAGGAAAACTGGCCATTTCCATCAGCAAACGGAATGCAAAGAAAGGAACGACCGGTGAAACCGTAGTTCCGGGCGAAGTATCGGGCGAAGTATTCGCGGCGATTGCAACCGCTTTATACGAATTCTCGGAAGACGCCCACGATATGGAAAACACCGTTCTTACCATCCGGAAAGTGGCGAGGAATTATTCACCGTGGAGCTCCAAGATTTACGGCTTACGCGAACTCCCTAAAAAGTAATCATTCAATTATCCAATTAATAAGATGAAAAGTTTCAAATATACCATCAACGGCAACGTATACAAAGTTCATGTAAATTCGGTTGTAGACGACATTGCCGAAGTAGAAGTCAACGGCACGCCCTTCCATGTAAAAATGGAAAAACCGGCCAAAAAACAATTAGTTACGTTGAAACGTCCGGCCCAGGCTCCTACCACGGCATCGGGCGCCCCGGTTATTTCGCGTCCTGTACAGTCGAATACTCCGGGCGCTGTTAAATCCCCTCTGCCGGGAGTGATTCTGGAAATATGCTGCAAAGTAGGCGACCCGGTAAAAAGAGGACAGAAAATAGCCGTGTTGGAAGCCATGAAAATGGAAAACGTAATTAATGCCACACAAGACGGGAAAATCACAGAAATAAAAGTTAACAAAGGAGATTCTGTACTGGAAGGTGCTGATCTCTTCGTAATAGGATAAGAATATGCATGAAAGTTTTTTGACATTCCTGGGAGACAATATTCAAACATTCCTCTCCTATACAGGTATTGCCAACGCAACTCCGGGGCATATCATCATGATAGTCATCGGGCTGGTATTTATTTACCTGGCAATCGCTAAAGAGTTTGAGCCCATGCTTCTTATCCCTATCGGATTCGGTATCCTGATCGGTAATATCCCGTTCAAAGACGCCGGGCTACAGGTAGGTATTTATGAAGAAGGGTCGGTACTTAACATTCTGTACCAGGGCGTAACATCCGGGTGGTATCCGCCGCTCATCTTTTTGGGTATCGGCGCCATGACCGACTTCTCCGTCCTGATTTCCAATCCCAAGCTGATGTTAATCGGCGCTGCCGCCCAGTTCGGTATCTTCGGTGCCTACATCATCGCCCTTCAAATGGGATTCGAACCTAACCAGGCGGGAGCAATCGGAATTATCGGCGGTGCCGACGGTCCTACCGCTATTTTCCTTTCGTCCAAGCTGGCACCGAACCTGATGGGAGCTATCGCCATATCCGCTTACTCTTACATGGCGCTGGTACCTATTATACAGCCGCCTTTTATGAAGCTGCTTACCACCCAAAAGGAACGGCTTATCCGCATGAAGCCCCCGAGAGCTGTTTCGCAAACCGAAAAAATCGTTTTCCCGATTGTAGGTTTATTGCTCACCTGCTTCCTGGTACCTTCCGGCTTGCCTTTGTTGGGAATGTTGTTCTTCGGAAACTTGTTAAAGGAAAGCGGTGTAACGCGGCGGTTGGCCGAAACGGCCCGCGGCCCGTTAATCGACACCATTACCATTTTATTGGGAGTTACGGTAGGCGCTTCTACCCAGGCTACCCAGTTCCTTACGGTAAATTCGATTAAAATTTTCGGCTTAGGTGTTTTATCGTTCGTTATCGCTACCTGTGCCGGCGTACTGTTCGTGAAATTCTTCAACCTCTTTTTAAAAGAAGGAAACAAGATTAATCCGCTCATCGGTAATGCTGGCGTATCGGCCGTACCCGACTCTGCGCGTATCTCGCAGAACGTAGGATTGGAATACGACCCGACCAATTACTTATTGATGCACGCCATGGGCCCGAACGTTGCAGGCGTAATCGGTTCGGCTGTGGCCGCCGGTATTTTATTAGGATTCCTCATGTAATCAGGCGTATATCTTTATAGAGAGAAGGTGATTCGATGTTTTTCGAATCACCTTTTTTTGTAATTACACCAAAGTACATGACAAAAAATTCTTTTTTCGAAAAAACAATCTTCGCTCGCCGCGGGGGCGTCTGCCGACGGCGCCTACCGGCGGTCATCCTTTTTATCTTGACATAAAAAAGGATGCAAAAAAGGTCAAGGGCTGACACCTCGCT
>JAJBTJ010000082.1 GCA_020860905.1 Parabacteroides sp.
TGCGTTTTTTTACCCGAGTATGCGTTTTTATTTCCGGCCAAAATAAAGCAAAAAGAAAGATTTATCGGGTTTCCTGTTTCTTTTTGCTTTTTACCGGAAAGATGAATGTTTCCTCTATAAAAAATAACAAAGAAATAAACCCCATGACACGGATACGTGGAGAAGAATAAAACCGGGAAAAAAATAAGGGAATAAAAAAAATAACGATGACGCGATTAAATTTTTGTCCTGTACTTGGATGTCAAGATAAAAAAGAATGACCGCCGGTAAGCGCCACGCAGCGAGCGAGAAAGATGTAAGTGAAAAAAGAATTTTTTTCCTGTACTTCGCACCTCCGCCCGAAATACTATCACCACCCAGGCATCGGAACACCCGGTGATACAGCCCCACTTTCCGGGCCATAGGCCGGTTAAACCACCCTTACCGTGAAATTCATTCCTTCTTCATCGCGTTGTAATTTTGTTTCGCCGGTAGTTTTTGTATTTTTGCAATGCGAGGGATACTACCTGTACCGTCGAAATCTTATTCTATTAGCTTACTGCCTGATGTTAACCGATGACGAGAAAGAACGGAAATGGGTAACCGGTTTGATTCACGACGACGAAACCGCCTTTGTAGCGTTGTATGCGCTTTATAAAGACCGGCTGATGCGTTTTGCGCTCAAATTTGTCAAATCCAACGAAATAGCCGAGGATATTTTTCAGGATACATTCGCGGCGGTGTGGCAGAACCGCCGTTTTCTCGACCCCTCCCTGCCGTTTTCCTCCTATATCTATACCGTGATGCGTAACCGCCTCCTCAACCAGTTGAGCCGCATCGACACCGAAACCCGCCTGAAAGAAGCGATTCTCGCCCGGGCCGTCGAGATGCCCGACGATACCGACAGCCGGCTTGCCGATACCGAGCTGAACGCCTTGCTCCGCCAAGCGCTCGGAAGCCTTACGCCCCAGCAACGCACTGTGTTCGAATTGAGCCGCATCGAGTTGAAATCGCATAAAGAAATAGCCGCTCTGTTAGGCATTTCGGTTTACACCGTGCAGCAACATATTTCGGCCTCGCTCAAAACCATCCGCAAATACCTTTCGGGCTATGCCGGTTTTTCGTCGTGCCTGGCCTGGCTCTTCTACTGGTTAAAACCGTAAAAAAAGTTAACCGTATCCCAGATGCCGGATGTTGGCCGGTATTATAGATAAACACACGCGAATAACATGGCCAAGCAATCGGATTTTTCATCTTTCCGCCGGTTTGTCTGCGGATTATATACCCGCCAAGACGCCGAAACGGTATTCCGTCTTTTCCGCTCGCACGAGAGACGAGACGAGTTAGTGCAATCCATGGATACGCTTTGGAACGAAACCGTCGCCGGAAAGCCCGGCACCCCCTCCCCACAGGAACAGTACTCTGACGAAGCCACCCGGTTAGTGAAACGCCTGCGCCGGCGCGAACGGAGTTACGCCGTAAGGGCAGCCTGGCGAACCACCTACTGGAAATACGCCGCCGTTCTGTTGCTCTGTATCGTTTCGGGATGGGCGGCAGTTAACTGGGGAAGCCGGTCGGAGCCGGCAGCTCCGGAGTATACCGAGGTAACCGTACCGAACGGAGAGAACCGGAAAGTCGTGTTGCCCGACGGTACGCAGGTTACGCTCAACGCCGGTTCCCGGCTGAAGTATCCGTCGGCTTTTGCCGCGAACAGCCGCACGGTGGAGATAAACGGAGAAGGTTTTTTCGAAGTGGCCCGGAACGAAAAGGCGCCGTTCGTGATTCATACGCAAGCAGCCAGCGTACAAGTGCTGGGCACCTCGTTCAACTTACAAGCCTACGACGCCGACGAGCAACTGGCGGTATGCGTTAAAACCGGGAAAGTGCAGGTTTCCATGCCTGAAGGAAGCATGTACCTGCTTCCCGACGAAGAAATAACGCTCGACAAAACCACCCGCGAAATACGGAAAGGGAAAGAAAACGCCCGCAAAGCTACGGCGTGGCTTACCGGAACGTTGTACTTCAACCGTACGCCGGTAAAGAGCGTGGCGCGGCAACTGGAGCGGATGTACGATTGTGTTATCGAGTTCAGGCCGGGCGTTTCGTACGAAGAGTATGTTTACGGCGAGCACGACAACAAAAGCCTCGAGTCGGTGCTTAACTCCATCCGGTACGCAACCGGGATACAATACGAAAAAGAGGGGCGCCACATCCTTTTATACAAAGAATATTAACCTTTTAATTGTTTACACATGAAACATCCGCCTTGAACGACAAAAAGGAAGAACTTCGGGTGAAGTTCTCCCTTTTCCGAGCCGGCCGGGACATGCAGAGGGTCCAAGCTATGCAGCCCGGACCGGTAAGTTGCTTTCTTTTCTTAGTAAAAACAACCCTTAAATTGCAAATTTATGAACTTCCTTAAATTAAGAAAGGGAAAAGGGCTTGTCTGTTATGCGCTTTTTATATTTTTAGCAGTTATGCAGGCGCAGCGGCTTCCCGCCCAATCCCTTCCGGCTGAAAAAGTGACGATTCGTGCGAATAAGCAAACAGTCGAAAACGTATTTAAAGAGATTACCCGCCAAACCGGCATCCGCTTTTTTTACAGCGAAGCCGTGGTTACCGCCTCGCCCACAGTCGATTTGGATGTGAAAAACGCACCTTTGAGCCAGGTATTGTCCGAAATAACCCGGCAAACCGCCCTTTCGTTCGCCCGTACCGACAACACGGTATCGGTAAGCCCGGGCACCCATGGCAAACAACCGGGCCGTCCGGCCGGACAACCTAAAAAAATATCCGGCATAGTAAAAGACGCGCAGGGAGAGCCTGTTATCGGAGCGAACGTCATAGAAAAAGGCACTACCAACGGCGTTATTACCGACTTAGACGGCCGGTTCGCTCTCGAAGCGGGCCCCGAAGCTACTTTGCAGATTTCGTATATCGGCTATGCCACCCGTACCGTCCGCGTGGGCGAATCTTCGGTATTTACCATCGTGTTGCACGAAGATACCGAAAAGCTGGAAGAAGTGGTGGTTACCGCACTCGGCATCAAGCGCGAGGAAAAGGCGTTGGGATATGCCGTGCAGAAAGTGCAGGCCGAAGGGCTCACCTCGGCGAAGGGGCTCGATTTTTCGTCGTCGCTTACCGGGAAAGTGGCCGGCCTGAATATCCAGAACAGTACCGAGTTCAACGAAACGCCTATCCTGAAGCTGCGGGGCGAAACGCCGCTCCTGATTATCGACGGGGTACCTTACGACAATATGACGATTAACGATGTGGCGGCCGACGACATCGAGTCGATAAGCGTGCTCAAGGGAGCTACGGCTTCGGCCTTGTACGGTGCGCGCGGCGGCAGCGGGGCAGTGATGGTAACTACCAAGAAAGGTACCGACCGCGAAGGATTGAATATAAGCATCAACAGCAATACGATGTTTTTTACTGGTTACCTGGCCTTTCCCGAGGTGCAGTCGTCGTACAGCGCCGGTACGGGCGGCCGTTACAATAATAACGCGGTATGGGGCGATAAGCTCGACATCGGCCGTACGGCCGTGATGTGGAACCCGTATACGTACGAAATGGAGGAACAGGAGTTGGTGTCGAAGGGAAAGGATAATTTCAAGAACCTGCTGCAATTCAGCCTGGTAACCAACAATAATGTGAGTGTGTCGCAGAAAGGGAAATACGGTTCGTTCCGCACATCGGTTACGCAGGTGTACAACCGCGGCCAGTATCCCAACCAGGATTTGAATAAGGTAACGGTAAGCGTGGGCGGCGAGATGACGTATAAGAAGTTCAAGCTCGAGGCGGCTGCTTCGTACAACAAGCGCATTTCGTCGAACGATTACGGCTCCGGCTACAGCGGCAGTTATATTTACGACGTGGTGATTTGGGGCGGTACCGAGTACGACCTGCGCGATTACCGCAACTACTGGGTGAAAGGGAAAGAGCATATCCAGCAAAACTGGTACGATAAGAACTGGTACGATAATCCGTATTTTAAAGCGAACGAGGTAATCCACGCTACCGATTACGATGTGATGAATATCTATGTAAACGGTTCGTACGAGCTGAATCCGTGGCTGAAGGTGATGGTGCGGAGCGGTCTGGATACGTACAGCCGGAAAGAGAAATGGCGGAATGCCATGAGCGCCAATTATGCCTGGGAAAAAAAGGGGTATTTCGGCCTGGGCCGCGACAACCGATACAGCGTAAATACCGATGCGATGCTGATGGCGGATAAAACGTGGAGCAAATTCAACCTGAACGTGATGGCCGGCGGGAATATTTATTATGCGTATACGGATAATATGACCTCCAAAACGAAGGGCGGCATTACCATTCCGGGGTTCTATTCCTTAAAGGCATCGACCGACCCGGTGGAGGCGTCGAGCGAGCTGAAGCGCAAACGGGTAAACAGCTTGTACGGCAAGTTGTCGCTGGCCTGGGCGAGTACGTATTTCGTGGATGTAACGGGGCGTAACGACTGGTCGTCGACGTTGCCCAGCGCTACCCGTTCGTACTTTTATCCGTCGGTAGCCGGCAGCGTGGTGCTTTCGGAAATCGTGCCGCTCCCTTCGGTATGGAATTTCTGGAAAATAAGGGGCTCGTGGACAAAGACGAAGGAGGACATGGGGATTTACGATAATAATAATGTGTACGATATAAAAACGAATGTGTGGAACGGCTTGATGACGGCCGATTATCCTGCCACGCTTATCGGAGCCGATATACGTCCGAAGAGTTCGTCGACGTTCGAGGTGGGTACGGCTGTGAACTTCTTTAAGAACCGGTTGTTTGCCGACGTGGCGTATTTCCGGAAGATAGAAAAAGATTTTATTATCTCCGGCGGTATCAGCCCGGCTACCGGTTTTAACAGTATCCAGAGCAATTCCAAAGAAGAGCGGTTGCGGAAGGGGTTCGAAATAACGGTAGGCGGTACGCCTGTGCAAACCGGCGATTTTCGCTGGGATATTCTTACCAACTGGGCGCACGACCGGTACTTGTACCACAAAATCGACCCGGATTATTCTACCAAGAAACCGTGGGTGAAGGAAGGCGAACGCTGGGACTGGATCGAGATTTACGACTGGGACCGCGACCCGCAGGGTAATATTATCCATAATGGCGGTATCCCGGTGAAGCAGAGTTTCAAAACCAAAGTGGGTTGCCTGGGCCCCGATTGGGTTTGGGGTATTACCAATACGTTGAAGTATAAAAACTGGGAGCTGAGTTTTACTATCGACGGCAGGGTAGGGGGCATGTCGTACTCGCGCACTCACCAGATGTTGTGGAATGCAGGCGTGCACAAGGATTCGGATAACCGGTACCGCTACGACGAGGTGGTGAACGGGCAGTACACGTATGTCGGCGACGGGGTGAAAGTGGTTGCGGGCCAGGTGAAGCGCGACTCCGACGGCAATATCCTGGAAGATACGCGCGAGTATGCTCCGAACGATGTGGTGGTTTCGTACGAGGGGTATATTATGAAGTATCATGATGCCACCAGCAAGCCGAGCCGCCAGAATATGCTCGACGAAACGTTCTTCAAGCTCCGGAACATGTCGCTTACGTATAGGTTGCCTTCTGCTTTTTGCAGTAAGTTAGGGATGAGCCGGGCTTCGGTGAGTGTTACCGGGCAGAATTTGTTTTTATGGGCGAAGGAGTATAAGTATGCCGACCCGGATAAGGGGGAAAGTACCGACCAGACCAAGGACGATTACGGATACGAAAGCCTCAACTCGCCTTCGCAACGGTATGTAGGGGTAAATATTAAAGTGGATTTTTAAAATGAGCAGGTTTATGAAACGGATATATACTATAGGCCGGCTTTTCCCGGCAACCGCCCTGGCATTGGTGCTGGCGGTAAGCAGTTGTACGTCGACGTTCGACGAGATGAATACCAACCCCGATGCGCCTCAAACGGCTACTTCGGCGATGTTGGCTACGAAGGTGATTCTGGATATGGTGAAATCGGCCGATAATTCGAACAGCGAGTTTTTATGCAAGCGGATGTTTTGGGGCGAACAAATCGAATATAACCAGTACAACCGGCTGGAAAAAAGTAACTACAGCCGGCTGAAGGCGCTTACCAACGCGCAGCGTATGGTGGAGCTCGCCCTGGATGAAGAGCGGGAGGCGTATACGGGGTTGTATTATTTCCTCAAGGGTTGGAGTTTTTATTATACTACGATGGAGATGGGGGATATTCCGTATAGCGAAGCGCTGGATATAGAAAATCATCCGTATCCGAAATATGATGAGCAGAAGGAGGTGTTCCGCGGGATACTCGACGATTTGGCGAAGGCTGATGCTTGTTTTGCCGGTGCGGGGGCGTTTGGGGGCGACCCGTTTTATAACGGCGACCCGTCGTTGTGGCGCAAGGCTACGAACGTGTTGCGCCTGAAGGTGTTGATGTCGTTGCAGAAGCGGGCCGACGATACGCCTGCTTTGCGGGTGAAGGAGACGTTTGCCGCTATTGTGTCGGAGGGGAATCTTTTTGCCGGGAATGAGGATAATTTGCAGGTAACGTACGAGGATAAGGACGGACAGCAAAATCCGTTGTGCGAGTCGTATACGCGGAGTATCAATGTGTATGCGGGAACGCATACGTTGATAGAGCCGTTAAAGCGGTATGGGGATTACCGGTTGTTTTATTATTTTTCGCCGATGCAGGCTGTTACCGACCCGTTGTATCTCCCGGAGGGGGAAACGTTGTTGCAGCCGGATAACTGGGATGCGTACCGGGGCCTGGATGCTGCGGGGGCTTTCAGTACGGAACGGGCGAAGATAGACCGGTTGATGCATTGCCGTCCGAACGAGGTGTACCGGCTTACTTATACGGGTGTGCCGGCTATCCGGCTGGGGTATGCGGATATGAATTTTATCCTGGCGGAGGCGGCTGAGCGGGGTTGGATTGCGGGGCCGGCTAAGGTGTATTATGATGAGGGTGTCCGGGCGTCGTTTGCTTTTGTAAAGGCTACGGTTCCGCCGAAGTATAATCACGGGCGGGAAATCACGGATGCGTACGTGGGGGCTTACCTGGCTGGTCCGGATGTGGCGTACAAGGAGAATGGAAGTGTGCAGGAGCGGTTGCAACAAATCTGGATGCAGGCGTATCTGGCTTCGTATTTCCATTTGGCTTGGGATTCGTATTTCGAGTACCGGCGTACGGGGTATCCGGTGTTGCCGGTAAATCCGGATACGAATTTGAACGACCGGAAGGATCGTATCCCGGTGCGCTGGTTGTATCCGGAGGCGGAGGTTAATTATAATAAGGAGCAGTTGTTGATTGCGCTGGAGCGCCAGTGGGGCGGGGTGGATGATTCGAATCAGGTGATGTGGGTGTTGAAATAGGGAGGATTCTTTTTGGAAAGAATCTTTGAAGAAAACTTGGCTTTTTGCCTTTCGGGGCGGGATTGGTCGTTGCCACGGCGGGGGGCTTTTCGCTCGCTGCGAGGCGTCTGCCGGCGGCGCCTACCGGCGGTCATCCTTTTTTCTCTTGACAGAAAATCCCGAGTAAGAGAGGCAGTAGCCAAACTTGTTTGGATAATGCCGAACGTGAGGGATTTATG
>JAJBTJ010000248.1 GCA_020860905.1 Parabacteroides sp.
GTGAAGCGTGTACCAGCGCGAACCCCACTTCTTCCATATCAGCCCCGCAATCATTACAGGCGAGTGTTGCCCATGAATGTCGGAATGAGTATGTAGAGATGTTATTTTCTATCTTGGCGAGTTTGCAAATATCATCGATTCCCAGATTGATTGCTTTGTTAAAATTTAGTTCGCAGGAATACAATTCGGAAAAACAGAATAATGCGTTTCCTTTGCGGGCAGCGTATTTAAGAAATAAAGGCCGAATCAACTCCGGTACCGTTATCTCCATATACGCTTTATTTTCTCGACGCCCTCGTGTTTTTTTTCGATTGTAGCAAAGCTTCCAATCCTTATCCAAATTCTCTTTTTTCAAATCAAACAAATCAGCAGTATTGATACCGGCCAAACAAAAAATAATCATACATACATCACGTGCTTTTTCGGCACGCGGAATCCAGCCACCCTTCGGGGGCGCCAAAGAAGAGAGGTTCGTTTGAAAGAAAGTTTGAATGGTTTTTAAAGAAATAGAACGTTGTTCCGGAGTTTCGGCACGTGGTATCTTCACGGCATGGAAAGGCTGGTGAGTAATTTTAAGAATATTCCTGTCATAATCGTTATATTCATTACAACCGGCAGTAAACATCGTTTTAATTGCTTTTGGGTACATATTCTTAGCTCGGTTCGTATGCTTCATGAAGCTTATCCATTCATTTATTAGCTTGGATGTGACATCCGAAAACAACAAATTCTTTTTCCCGCTAAACTCCTCTAACCGGCAGATAGCATATTTATAGTTCTTAGCAGTTCCATCCCTACCCTCATTATACATATTATTATAGAAGGTACGACACCAATCGGAGAAGGAAATATCCTTATTCTTTCCTTTCAAAAACTCAATTATATCCTGAACCGACCAGGTTTCAATTGATTCATTATTCAACTTTTCTATATATCCTTTTATAAGGACAGCAGTTTCCCTTAAAACGCTGTTATGAATAATCTCCCTTCCCTTCACTTTTGTTTGACTTACCAACAAAGTAGTAGGAAAAAAGCCAACTTCCTTTCTGTGTGTAACACGGATGTAAACTTTGTAATAACCATCAGACCTTAAGGTCTTTACAACAGCTTTAAATGTCGCCATAATCATTCTTTTTTTGGTCAACCTGCTGGTCAACTATTGGTCAACTTTCCTTCATATTGTGCATATTTTTCGTGTTTTTTCATATCCACTTTAAAACACGAAAGGTTGCATACCTTACAGTATGCAACCTTTATTTACTTGATAATCAGCGGAAGAAGAGGGATTCAAACCCCCGGTACAGCAAAGCCGTACAGCGGATTTCGAGTCCGCCCCGATCGATCACTCCGGCATTCTTCCCAAAAATACGTTCTAACCAGTCCCTGATTGTACGGCTCCCTGATTATTACGGGCACAAAGATAGTAAAAAAATAATTAGTTGTATCTCACTCTACCCTATTTTTTGAAAAAAATCTATCGAATTGGGTGTTTTAGCTCTTACGAGCCTCGGTTAGAACCGATATACCCGCAAAAAACAAGCTTCTTTCGGAAGATTTTCCCAATACGCCGGTTCGGTGTTTCTTTCATTTGCAGGCTTCACGAAATTTGCAACCCGCTTCGTCACCCTCTTGCACCCAGTTGTATGTTTCGTAACGGAATTTCGTAACACACACGCATAAACCGAACCAACCACTCATCAAAAGCCGGCTACGACGGATTAAAGATTATTAATAAGGCTGCTTTTAAGCATACCGAAAAACCCGTTACCTTTGCAATCGATATATTCTGTGAAGAAATAACTGACATTAAATGATCAAAGTAACCCGCATCTTACCCATACTGGCATTTATATATATAGCAGCCGGTTTTTCTCCTCTTTTGGCACAGAACGTTACCTCCGTCAGCGGAATAGTAAAAGATTCTGTTTCCGGCGAGCCGTTATCGTACGTGTCCGTTCTTTTTAAGAAATCTACTATCGGCACCATGACCGACGACGACGGTAAATTCGCATTGCAAAACGATAAAGGATTTACTACGCTGGAAGTAACCTCCCTCGGATACGACACCAAGCAACTTACCTTGAAACCCGGCAGCAAAAATACCGGCCTGGTAATCCTGCTTAAACCTACTACCTTCGAAATCGGAGAAGTAGTGGTGAAGCCTAAAAAAGAAAAATATACCAAGAAAGACAATCCGGCCGTAGCGCTGATAAAAAAGGTAATCGAACATAAAGACGACAACCGGATCGAGGCAAAACCGGAATATAAAACGGAAAAGTACGAAAAACTGACCTTGTCGCTCGATAATTTCAATCCGAACCTGGACAAAAACAAATTCCTGAAAAAGTTCAAGTTCATCAAGAACTACCTCGACACGTCCGAATTTACAGGAAAACCCATCCTGACCATTTCCGTACGGGAAACATTGTCGGATGTTTATTACCGTAAAAATCCGCACGCACTTAAAACATTTACCAAAGGCAAGCGGCTGCAAGGCATCGACGAATCCATGGACGAGGGCGGCATTACAACCAACCTCGAAGAGATATTCCAGAGCATCAATATTTTCGACAATAACATCAACCTGTTGCTTAACCGGTTTGTAAGCCCGTTGTCGTCGACACTGGCCACATCGTATTACAAATATTATATTATGGATACGGTGATGGTAGACAACGACCGGTGCATCGACCTGGCTTTCGTGCCTTTCAACAGCGAAAGTTACGGATTCACGGGGCGGCTTTACATCACCGACGACGGCACCTACTCCGTAAAAAAGGCGCAACTCGACGTGCCGGTCAATATCAACCTGAATTTTGTGGAAAAGCTGCGGATTACGCAGGAATTCGCCAAGTCGCCCGACAGTACGTGGGTAATATCCCAGGAAAATACCCTGGTTAATTTCGCGATTACAAAAGGTACGCAGCCATTGTACGCCCATCAGTTGCGCACCTATAATAACTACGATTTTTCACCGCAGCCGGATTCTATCTTCAAACAATTAGGCAGCGACCTCATCTTGCCCGAGGCGGTGAACCGGCCCGATACGTTTTGGGTGAGTCACCGGCATGTACCGTTAAAAGAAAAGGAAAATGCCTTGAAAGACCTTCTTACGCAACTAAGAAAAGTACCGGCTTTCAATGCCATCATCAAAACAGCCGAAATACTGATTTCGGGATATATCCAAACCGGGAAAAGCCGGAATACGAGTAAATTCGACTTCGGCCCCATGAACACCACGTTCGGCGGCAACCGCATCGAAGGATTCCGTATGCGCATCGGCGGCATGACTACCGCAAATATGAACGACCATCTTTTCGGTAGCGGATACATCGCTTACGGTAGCGGCGACCGGAAGTTCAAATACAACGGGAAAGTAACCTATTCGTTCAACAAGAAAGCCTACCACGAAGGAGAAGCGCCGGTAAACAACCTTTCGTTGATGCACGAATACGATTTGTATACGCCCGGACAAAACTTCCTCTATACCAGCAAAGACAACATTTTCGTGGCGATTAAAGTGGGGATGCCGATTACCAAAATGTCGTATATCCGCAAAACCATGCTTTCGTACGAAAAAGAATGGTTGAATAATTTTACGTTCAAGACCTGGATGATGCAGCAAAACGACCAGCCTACCGGTACGTTGGAATATATTCCCAACGACGGCGACGGGCTTACGCGGCTGAAAAGCATCAATACTTCCGAGCTCGGCGTTCAACTCCGGTTCGCACCGCACGAGAAAGCCTACAACGGACGTGCCGGAAAAGAATCGGTTTTCAACCTCGCGAAAGACGCTCCCGTTTTCAAGTTGTCGCACCAGATGGGTTTTAAAGACGTATTAGGGGGCGACTACAAATACAACCATACCGAATTTTCGGCGCAAAAAAGGATATGGCTCTCGTCGTTCGGGCATATCAACGGGGTAGTAAAAGCCGGTAAGGTATGGGACAAAGTGCCTTTCCCGTTGTTGATTTTGCCGAATGCCAACCAATCGCTCACCATCCAGCCCGAATCGTTTCACATGATGAACGCGCTCGAGTTCGTTGCCGACCAATATGTTTCGCTCGACCTCACTTACTACCTGAAAGGCTGGATACTGAACCGCGTCCCGGGTGTGAACTGGCTCAAGCTACGCGAAGTAGTATCGTTCAATGCGATTTACGGAGGACTGACCGACAAGAACAATCCGGCTAAAACCCCCGGCTTGTTTTTACTGCCTGACGGCACCGAGCCGTTAGGCCACACGCCTTATATGGAAGCGAGCGTCGGGTTGGAAAATATTTTCAAAATCCTGCGAATCGACTATTACCGCCGCCTTACCTACCTCGACAAGCCGGGTATAAAAAAAGGCGGCGTAAGGATTATGCTTCGTTTCTCTTTCTAAAAAAGTATGGACTTAAACAAATCGATACAGCATCACCCGAACGGCCGGGCGCTTTTACCATTGCTCGTTTTTTTGATTTCTTACCTGGTGGTTTCGATTATTGCCGGCGATTTTTACAAGATGCCGATAACGGTTGCGTTCATCCTTTCGGGTATCGTTGCGATTGCCGGCTCGAAGGGCGGGAAATTAAGTAACCGGATAGAGCAATTTTGCCGGGGTGCCGCCAACAGCAACATTATGCTCATGGTGCTGATTTTTATTTTGGCCGGTGCATTCGCCCAAACGGCAAAAGCGATGGGCGCCGTAGATGCTACAGTTAACCTGGCTCTCTCCGTGCTTCCGCAAAACCTGCTGGCAGCCGGTATCTTTGTGGCCGCTTGTTTTATCTCGCTTTCCGTAGGCACTTCGGTAGGTACTATCGTCGCGCTTACGCCGGTAGCGGTAGGTATCGCATCCAAAACCGGGCTCGACACCGCTTTTATGGTAGGCATCGTAGTAAGCGGCGCCATGTTCGGCGATAACCTGTCGTTTATCTCCGACACGACTATTGTAGCCACCCGCACTCAGGGCTGCCGGATGGCCGATAAGTTCAAAGTGAATATACGGATTGCATTGCCGGTTGCCGTACTGGTTACCCTGATTTATTTTTTTATGGGCAACGCGACAGCAGGCACGTATGTGCCGGAACAAATCCGTTGGGTCAAAGTAATTCCTTATCTAACCGTACTGGCAGCGGCTATCGCCGGCGTAAATGTGTTGGTAGTGCTGGTTACCGGCATCGTTTTGTCGGGTATCGTAGGGATAGGGACGGGTAGTTTCGATATATGGGGCTGGAATATAGCGATGGGACAAGGAATCGACAACATGGGGCAACTCATTATCGTTACCCTGCTTGCCGGCGGTATGCTCGAGATGATAAGGTACAACGGCGGGATCGACTGGATTATACTTAACCTGACTTCGCAAATCCGCTCGGTCAAAGGCGCCGAGTTCAGCATCGCCGGACTGGTTAGTTTCGCCAACCTGTGTACGGCCAACAACACGATAGCTATTATCATGGCGGGCCCCATAGCAAAAGATATCAGCGATAAATTTCATGTCGACCCGCGCCGCTCGGCCAGTATCCTCGACACGTTTTCCTGTTTCGTACAAGGCATCCTTCCTTACGGGGCCCAGTTACTGATGGCTTCCGGGCTGGCCTTCGTTTCGCCGCTCGAAATCATGCAATATCTTTATTACCCTTATTTGTTGGGTGCAGCTTCTATACTGGCCATCCTTACCGGCTATCCGAAAAAATACACGAAATAAAAACCGGATGCAACTCGACTCGCAACCTTGCACATACCTGCCGGGCAGCCACCTCCCGTCGGAAAAATAAAAAAGGCAGCAAAAGCTACCTATACTGAAATTATCCGAATCCACGGTTCAAGCCCGTGCAATCATTTTTCTATTTTACCGGAAGATACATACTATTTCCGATACGGCAATAGTATGGCCACCGGATTCCGAACGATTCCTGCAGATAAAAGACAGCCTGCGACGGTTCGCCCCCCGAGAATCTACTTTTATCTGCAAGAAAAAAATGAGGGAAACGATTACAGCTCCAAAGCGGCACCCGGTTTGAACTTCACTACTTTTTTAGCAGGAATTTCAATCGCTTCTTTCGTGCGCGGGTTGATACCCTGACGGGCGCTCCGTTCAGCAATCGTGAAAGAGCCGAAACCAACTAACACTACGCTGTCGCCAGCTTTTGTTGCCTCACCCACACATTCCGTAAAAGCATTCAATGCTTTTGCTGCATCTGCCTTGCTCAGACCGCTTTTTGCAGCCATCGCATTCACCAACTGTGTTTTGTTCATTTGTACTAACTTTTAAATAGATTGTTATTAAATAAATTATCTCATTGATGAGATTTCGTATATTCGTCGGCTTTTTCTTTCATAACAGCTGCGCGTTTTTCGGTATCCGGATGAGTAGAAAAAGTTTTTTGAAGAGCCGAGGCTTTTTCACCCTTCGATAGCTCCACGAGTTTATTCAGCGAATTGGCCATCGCATACGGATCGATTCCGTTGGCCACGCAAAATTCAAAGCCGTGCAAGTCGGCTTCGCTTTCCTGTTTTTGCGAATACTGTGCACCGGCCAGCGCTTCGGCGAGCTCGCCTAATTGCGAATCGGTCAATTTCTCTGCTACGCCTCCGGCAGCCCCGATGGCATTCCGTGCGGCCGAACGAAGGTAAGCGCTCTTCATGGCGTCTTTCGTATCGGTATTCCGCACATAGCCGATTTCGTGTCCGATAACAGCCAGTACTTCGTTATCGTCCATAATCTCCATCAATCCGGCACACACCCGTACGCTGCCGTCACCGCAGGCAAAAGCATTCACGTCGATTACTTCGTACACTTTAAAATTCAGGTCGAGCCCGTCGGTGTTCTTCAGGCCGGAGGTTATTTTCGCCAGCCGTTGTCCCAGCTCGCTGTCTTCGGATGCCACCGGATTATGGGTATCCATCCACTCCATATACTCACGGCTGATTGCTACGATGTCGGCATCGCTTAACGTAATAGCCTTAGCTGCATCGCTGCCGGCATTGATCAGTTTCTTCGTATTGATTTTTTTACCGCCGATTTTAATCTGGGCGTTTGCCGTTCCGCCCACAGCCAAAAGGAATAAGCACAAAAATGCAAAAACTTTCATATTTGATTTTTTAGATTGAATTCTCTACTTCTGTAGTTCTGCGATTTACCGATGCAAATATAACAACGATAAATCATATCCCTGTAACAAAAATCCATATAAATACGCCATAAATCGCTACTAAAGCGCATTATCGGTCGGTTTTACAGCACGATTAAAAGTATTTAACATGTGCATTCACAAAATCATCCTTTTATTTATAATTTCACTCGGAACACCGTTTTTTAAAATACATTTCCACACAAATACCGGCATCACACAAAGAGTAAAAAATAAGGGTACGGCTTGTGTAAAATCCCGTTTCGCTTTCTGTCGTCTTCCGCTTGCCCGGAGGAGCCGGCAGAATTATTTTTCATATAAACCTGCGAAATCACGTATTTTTATATACATTTGTTTCATAAAGAATTGAAGATAGGCGGCCCCTCGGCATAATCAAAGCAGGGTTTTG
>JAJBTJ010000288.1 GCA_020860905.1 Parabacteroides sp.
TAAGCATTGCTTTTTAAGATAGTATCTGAGGCCCGAGGGGCCATACGATGTGGTCTGTGTTTTCAAGGCTCGGTAGGCGGAGGCTGGTAAGCGAACGGATTCTCTTTCTTTTGTTCTTTCGTTGAAAATTGATTTTTTGTCATGTATTTTTCTGTCAAGTGAGAATATGACCGCCGGTAGACGCCACGCGGCGAGCGAAAAAACATCCCCGTCGTGGTAACAGCTTTCCGGTGAAAACTCATCCCGCTGTTTTTCTTTGAAAAAGAATTTTTGTCATGTACTTTTATCTTGACATAAAAAAGGATGCAAAAAAGGTCAAGGGCTGAGGCCCGGGGGCCATACGAAGAGGCCGGTGCTTTTCGGGGCTGGGTAGGAAGAAAGCTGGTTGTAAGCAAACGTATTCTTTTTCTTTTGTTCTGCTGTCTGAAAATAATTTTTGTCATATACTGTGACAGAAAAGTAAAGAATATCCGGGCGATAGTCAATACGTGTGATTTCTATATGAACAGGCCGAAACTTTACAATCCGACGGAATAAAACACCTTATAAAGACAACGGATGCTTCTCCGGGTATAAGCAGAGAAGCGAATCACCGGTAAACCGGGGCGCCTGGAACAACGCGACCGGCTCGCCGGGCGGCACTTGCAAAAAAGCAGCGGCCTGCGCCGTACCCAGCCACCCGGTTAAACCGGAAACCGGCAAGCCCGCCGGCCACTCTTCACGGATATACCGCAGGAGATCCGGTAAAGTTACTGTTACAGGCGCCGCCACGATAATCCCGTTGTAAAACGACGTGCCGGCAATCTCTTCGTGCAACGGGAAAACCGAACGCACGCACCCTTCGGCATCCAACTCCAGGCAATGCATCCGGAAAAGGCCGTTGTAGTAAATAAAGTGGGCGGCGAAACGGAGATACATCGCTTTATTTTTTCACACCGGAAGCATCGGAACTTCCGGACGAGGCCGGCACCCCCGGCATACCGGCAACGCTTCCCGTACCCACCGCCTCCGGAACACCTCCGGAAGCCGGCACCGGCGAGGCGCTGACAGTAGCGGAAGCAGCACCGTGCTTTGCCGCCACCGAGTCGCGTTTCAGCCGTAACCGCTCCGCCCACAGCGTATCGTTCGGGAAAATCAGCGGCTCGGCCGTATGCTCGTGCAACGAAAACCCGGTACCGTAATTATACTTAATCAACCGGATCCGGTCGATATACACCTTATAAAACACGTCGTCGCTTTTTTGCAGGCGGATATACCCGTATACCCGTTTCACCTTCTCCGTAGCCTTGCCCCTTACCGCCAGCTCGCTCAAGCCGTCGTGCGTAATATAGCGCATTTCGGTAACGGTGGTATCGGGTTGCTCCAGGCTCAGCCGCACCTCGGGTGCCACCGTCATGCCGCGGTGAAGCCCCCAAACATCGAACGAAAGCACGAAAGCGCTGCCCGCAGGATAGCCGCCGGCAGGAACGAAGTCGAAGTACACCCCGTTATAAGGTGCATCCGAAAGGAAAGTGAGATACGAAAAGCGGTTCCACACATTCACCGAATCCTGGTTCGACGAAGGGGAAGCATCGGGCTGGATGTCGCCCAGTTCCTTTTTACGCTGGTTCAACTCGGCCAGTACCACATCGTACACCTTCATGTATACATCCAGGTTACGCCCGTACCAAACCAACGAACTGTCGTACTCGGCCTGCGTAATACCGTGCTTTTTAAAAACCGAGCGGAACAAAGCCTCTTTCTTCCCCGCATCGGCGTATTCTTTGTAATTGGTGCCGATTACCGCCTCGGCCAGTTGCATATCCACCAGCACGTCCTTCATCTTGCGTTCGGAAAGGATGCCGGACGGCGCTTTGCTACAGGCCGCCGCAAAAACCAGCAACAGGCCGAAGCCCAGGAAACAAACCAGGTTACGCCTCTTTTGCATGTTTCTTCGTTTCTTCTTTGGAAAGGCTTTCCGACAGCGTGCGGCGGTAAAAGAGAATCAGGATGAATACCCCTACGCAAATAGCGGAATCGGCCAGGTTGAAAATAGGCCGGAAAAACACAAACTCCTTGCCTCCCCAGAAAGGAACCCAATCGGGCAATACCGTTTGAATCAGCGGGAAGTAGAACATATCCACCACCTTGCCGTGCAACCACGAGGCATATCCGCCGCCGGCCGGCATAAAGGTGGCTACCTGCCCGTAGCTATGGTCGAAAACCACTCCGTAAAAAACCGAGTCGATGATGTTCCCGACAGCTCCCGTCAGAATCAGCGCAATGCAGGCAATGTAACCGAACTTATAATTCTTCTTTACCAACTGGAACAAATAATAGCCGATAAAGCCTACCGCCACGATACGGAACACCGACAGGAACAGCTTGCCGATTACCTCGATTCCGAAAGCCATCCCGGGATTTTCGGTAAAATACAGGTAAAACCACTTGGTTATCTCGATATTGTCGTGTAATTGCAAGTGCGTTTTAATCCATATTTTAAGCGCCTGGTCGGCCACCAATACGAGTAGTACAATCAGCACTGCCCCCCACCCTTTCGAAAATTTCATCTTCTCTTTCTGGTCTTTTAAATTGATTAGTGAAAAAACAATTCGACAACGGGGAAGGAGGCTGGCTCCTGCCGGATTGTCGAATCGCCGTATACCTTGTACTTATCCGATTCCGTTACTTGGCACCGTTCATTTTCGCTTCGATACTCAACGTAGCATGCGGCACCGCGCGCAACCGTTCCTTCGGGATGAGCTTGCCCGTTTCCCGGCAAATCCCGTACGTTTTATTTTCTATCCGGATCAACGCTACTTCGAGATTCTGGATAAACTTCATCTGGCGCTGGGCCAACCGGCCGGCCTCTTCTTTCGACAGCGTAGCCGCCCCTTCTTCCAACACCTTGAAAGTAGGCGACGTATCGGTAATATCGTTTCCGTCGGAATTCATCACCGCCGCCTTCAACAACTCGTAATCCTTCTTGGCCTTTTCAAGTTTTTCGAGGATGATTGCGCGAAACTCTTCCAGTTCGGCATCCGAATATCTTGTTTTTTCTGCCATGACTCTTAAATTTTTAGGTTCAACAATAAAGAACAGGTTCCCCCCTTTCTGACGCTGTCCAAATATAAGGAATATTCTTCACATCTATCTAAAGAGCGGGTATTTTTTAGTATATTAATCAAGCCTTCGACACTTTCACCCGCACCTTGAACTCTTCGAAATCGAGTTCGGTAGCGTCGTCGTCGTCGAGCTTGTTCACGATAATCAGGTTGGCCGCCAGCACCTGGTTAGCGATGTAGGCGGTATACTCTTCCACGGCGTCGTCGATTTGTTCCGACGAAAGCACCTTCACGTTCACCTTGTCGGTAATCTCGTAGCCGCTGGCCTTGCGCACATTCTGTATACGGTTCACCAATTCGCGGGCAAGCCCCTCGCGGCGGAGCGCATCCGTTACGGTAATATCGAGCGCCACGGTGAGTTTCCCTTCGTTGGCTACCAGCCAGCCCGGAATATCTTCCGAGATGATTTCCACGTCGGCCAGTTCCACCACGGCATCCTGGGCGTCGATACGAAACGTAAAAGCGCCCTCCCGCTCGAAACCGGCGATATTTTCCTGCGACATGCCTTGGATAGCCGCCGCCAATTGCTTCATAATCTTGCCGTAACGCGGGCCGAGCTTCTTGAAATCGGGCTTCACCTTCTTAACCAGCACGCCCGCTCCGCTATCGACAAACTTCAATTCCTTTACATTCACTTCGTTCAGTATCAATTCCTTCACGGCCTCGATACTTTCCTGCTGATGTGCGTCGACTACCGGCACCATCAGGGTTTGCAACGGCTGGCGCACTTTGATACCCACCTTCCGGCGCAACGCCAGTACCATCGACGTCATATCCTGTGCAATCTGCATCCGTTCTTCCAAATCCTTGTCAATCAGTTCCGGGTTCCCTTCGGGGAAGTCCGACAGGTGCACCGATTCGGCCCAGTCGCGTCCGGTAACGGCCGTTAAATCGGCAAACAAGCAGTCGGCATAGAACGGCGCAATCGGCGCCATCAGCCTGGCCACGGTTTCGAGGCACGTATAGAGCGTTTGGTAAGCCGAGAGCTTGTCGGGCGTAAATTCGCCTCCCCAGAACCGGCGGCGGTTGAGCCGCACGTACCAGTTGCTCAGGTTATCGTTCACGAAATCGGAAATAGCGCGTCCGGCGCGTGTAGGCTCGTAAGCGGCATAAAACGCATCGACCTCCTGTACCAGCGAATTCAGCAGCGACAGAATCCAGCGGTCGATTTCCGGACGTTCGGCAAGCGGAATATCGGCTTCGCGGTATTCGAACCCGTCGACATTGGCATACAGAGCGAAGAACGAATAGGTGTTGTACAACGTGCCGAAGAATTTGCGGCGCACCTCCTCGATTCCGTCTACGTCGAATTTGATATTGTCCCACGGCGAGGCGTTGGTAATCATGTACCAGCGCAACGGGTCGGAGCCGTACTTGTCGATGGTTCCGAACGGGTCGACGGCATTGCCCAGGCGTTTCGACATCTTGTTGCCGTTTTTATCGAGCACCAGGCCGTTGGATACCACGGCTTTATATGCCACGCTATCGAAAATCATCGTAGCCAGCGCGTGCAAGGTAAAGAACCAGCCGCGCGTTTGGTCTACCCCTTCGGCGATAAAGTCGGCCGGGTAAATCGTGCGGTTGTCGAACGCTTCTTTATTCTTGAACGGATAATGTATTTGCGCATACGGCATGGCGCCCGAGTCGAACCATACGTCGATGAGGTCGGTTTCGCGCTTCATCGGCTGTCCGGAATCCGACAACAAGATGATGTCGTCTACATACGGACGGTGCAAATCAATCCTTTCATAGTTCTCTTTCGTATATTCGCCCGGCCGGAATCCGTCGAACGGATTGTTCTCCATCAGGCCGGCTTTCACCGATTTTTCGATTTCACGGTAAAGCTCTTCCACCGAGCCGATACACTTCTCTTCCGAGCCGTCTTCGGTACGCCAAACCGGCAGCGGCGTGCCCCAGTAGCGGCTGCGCGACAGGTTCCAGTCCTGCAGGTTCTCGAGCCATTTCCCGAAACGCCCGGTACCGGTAGATTGCGGCTTCCAGTTAATCGTTTCGTTGAGCTCCATCATCCGCTCGCGGCAGGCCGTGGTGCGGATAAACCAACTGTCGAGCGGGTAATACAGCACGGGCTTGTCGGTACGCCAGCAGTGCGGGTAATTGTGCACGTGCTTTTCGATGCGGAACACCCGGTTCTGCACTTTCAGCATCATGCAGATACTGATGTCGAGCGTTTCGTCTTTATCGGTGAGGTTCGCGTCGTAGGCATTTTTCACGTAGCGTCCGGCAAACGGGTCGTAGTCGGCCGCATTCATACATGCCTGCACAAATTCGGGGTCGAGGTCTTCGAGCAGGTAAAACTTACCCGTCAAATCCACCATCGGACGGCGGTTGCCGTCTTTATCCGTTACCATCAGCGGCGGAACGCCGGTAGCTTTGGCCACCCGGTTATCGTCGGCGCCGAACGTAGGCGCGATATGCACGATACCGGTACCATCCTCGGTGGTAATGAAATCGCCGGTAATCACCCGGAAAGCCCCTTCGCCGGGATTTACCCACGGCACCAGTTGCTCGTACTTCATCCCCGCCAGTTCCGAGCCTTTCCACTCGGCCACCACCCGGTACGGAACGAGTTTTTGCCCCTGCTCGTAATTCTCGAGCGGGAGCCCGGCCGCTTTCGGGTTGAAATAGGCTTCCATCCGGTCTTTTCCTAACACGACGGTTACCGGCATCCCGGTATACGGGTTATACGACTGCACGGCCACATAGGTAATATTCGGCCCTACGCAAAGCGCCGTGTTCGACGGAAGCGTCCACGGCGTGGTAGTCCAGGCCAGAAAAAACGGCTCGCCGAACTGTGCCATTTCCGGTTTCGGGTCCAAGATGTGGAACTGGGCCGTACAGGTAGTGTCTTTTACGTCCTTGTAACAACCCGGTTGGTTCAGCTCATGGGTGCTCAAGCCGGTGCCCGCTGCGGGCGAATAGGGCTGGATAGTATAGCCCTTGTATAGTAATCCTTTCTTATACAGTTCCTTCAGCAAATACCAGAGGGTTTCGATATAGCGGTTATCGTAGGTGATGTACGGGTCGGACATATCCACCCAATAGCCCATTTTCCGGGTCAGGTCTTCCCACTCTTTGGTAAACTTCATCACCTCTTTCCGGCAGGCCGCGTTGTAATCGGCCACCGATATTTTCTTGCCGATGTCTTCTTTCGTGATGCCTAACGACTTTTCCACGCCCAGCTCTACGGGCAACCCGTGGGTATCCCAGCCGGCTTTGCGCTTTACCTGGTACCCTTTCATAGTTTTATAGCGGCAGAAAATATCCTTGATCGACCGGGCAATCACATGGTGGATACCGGGCATCCCGTTGGCCGAAGGAGGCCCTTCGTAAAACACGAACGAAGGGTTTCCCTCGCGTGTTTCGAGACTCTTCCGGAAGATGTCGTTTTCGTTCCACTTTTTCAATACCTCCCGGTTTATCTCCGACAGGTCGAACTGTGAATATTCGGCGAATTTCTTACTCATACCCTTGTATTTATCTTGCTTTTGAAAAATTGTCGCAAAGGTAAGGTTTTTATTCAAGAAAGTCAACAGTATCGAGGGGGATAATTTATTTTTGTACGGGGGCGCTCCGGATTTCCCACCCCGTCCGACAGGGCTTTTGTACGCAAGCCGGTTCCGGTTCGGGGCTTCCCTACAAGTTTTTTCCGGTTTATGCCGGAAGAAAACCCGGGGCATAAGGCATACAATCCGTATCCTGGGCTTGCGGTGATATATCCGTACGTTCAGGACACAAATCCGCAGGCTGGGGATATAAGCCCGTACGCTGCGGATACGGTTTTTCTACAGGGGAAAAAAAGAAAAATACGGCGGGAAACCGGTTTTCCCGGATAAAGAAAGCGGGTATGCCTGCTACCGCCGGAAAGAACCGGGGATAGGAAAGAGGAAACCAGGCTGGAGAATCCGGGAAGGGCGTGCGTACGCATGCGTGTATTCTCTCTTCTTCTTCTCTTTTATTTTTCTTTTATTTCCTTTTCCTTTGTAGGGGTTTTCGTTACATTAACCGGGGTTTACGTTACATAAATGGGGGTTTCGGTTACGTAAACAGGGGTTTTGGTTACGTAAACAGGGGTTTCGGTAGCATAAACCGGGGTTTACGTTACTTTAAACGGGGTTATGGTTACACAAACGGGGGTTTCGGTTACACAAACCCGGGTTAATGTAACGGTAATTACGTATGCTTTCGATTTTCTGTTTCGTATTTTGCTTATCTAAAAATGGGTCGGAGCCTCTCCTTTCTGCCTGACAGGGCCGCTAAAACGGCACACGAAGCGCCGTATACATTAAAAACGGAAATAAAAACGGCGCCCGGACGCTCCTTCCGGAGAATGGAAAAGCGCCGCGCTGCCCGCTTATTTATTTTTTCATCCGGGAGCTACGCACCTAACAAAATGCC
>JAJBTJ010000029.1 GCA_020860905.1 Parabacteroides sp.
TAAGTAAGGTTTTTTATTATTAGTTGCTTTTTTGAGAGAAGATGATTAAAAAAGAGGGATTTAATGAAACAGGTATTGCTTTTAGTTCTCCCTTTCGTTTTATTATTGAAACAAAGATGAAGTCTCCCTTCTTTCCCGGTGAAACCGGATACCTTTTATTCCGCTCCACGCACCTTACTCCGGAATTATCCCCTATATTTGCCGGCAAAAATAACCCTGCATGAACCCCTATATCATCTTATCGATTATCGCCGTTTATTTCGGAGCCCTGTTGCTGATAGCCCGGCTTACCACCCGTAAAAACAGCGGTAACGAAGCGTTTTTCCTCGGAAACCGGAAATCACCCTGGTACATCGTCGCATTCGGCATGATAGGCACGTCTATTTCGGGCGTTACGTTCGTTTCCGTTCCCGGAATGGTACGGAGCATCGACCTTACCTATATGCAAACCATATTCGGCTTTTTCGTAGGGTATGTAGTGATTGCCAACGTTTTACTTCCGTTGTATTATAAACTGAACCTCACCTCCATTTATACTTATCTCGACGAGCGGATCGGACACCGCTCGTATAAAACCGGCGCCTCTTTTTTCCTCCTTTCCAAAATCGTGGGAGCCGCCGCCCGGCTTTACCTGGTTACCCTGATACTGCAAACGTTCGTGTTCGGGCAGTGGGGCGTTCCGTTCGTGGTTACCGTAACCGGAACGATTGCCCTGATTTGGCTTTATACGTTCCGGGGCGGAGTAAAAACGATTATCTGGACAGACGCTTTGCAAACGCTTTGCCTGCTGGTTATGCTGGTGGTTATCATCTGGGAAATCAAAAGCAAACTCGGGTTGGATACGAACGGCCTGGTTCGAACCATCGTGCAGAACCAGCATTTCCGGGTTTTCGAGTTTTCCGACTGGTTCAGCACCCAGAACTTTTTCAAGCAATTCTTCAGCGGTATTTTCATTACCATCGTGATGACCGGATTAGACCAAGACATGATGCAAAAAAATCTCTCGTGCCGCAACCTGAAAGACGCACAGAAAAACATGTACCTGTACGGTTTTGCTTTCACGCCCGTTAACTTCCTGTTTTTATGCCTCGGCATTCTCCTGCTGGTGCTGGCGACGCAACAGGGTATCGCCCTCCCGGTATTGAACGACGATATTTTGCCGATGTTCGCTACTTCGGGTATTTTAGGAAGCGGGTTGCTGGTATTTTTTACCATCGGTATTATCGCCGCCGCCTTTTCGAGCGCCGATTCGGCGCTCACCGCCCTTACCACTTCTTTCTGTATCGATATTTTAGGCGTCGACGCCCGGAAAGAAAAAGAGGCCAAGAAAACGCGCCTCCGGGTACATTTCCTCATATCCCTCCTGTTTGCCGTTATTATCCTTATCATCAAGGCTGTAAATACACGCAGCATTATCGATGCCATTTATATACTGGCCGGTTATACATATGGCCCCCTGTTAGGCTTGTATGTATTCGGACTTTTTACTACCTTACGCCCGCGGGATAAGTATGTACCTTATATATGTATTGCGTCTCCGCTTCTTTGCCTGGCTATAGATGCCGTCGTATACGCCGCAACCGGTTATAAATTCGGCTACGAAATGCTCATGGTAAACGGAGCGATTACCTTTTGCGGATTATGGGTATTGTCGGTAAAACGACGAATTAAATAAAATAACGCCTGTTTGAAATGTGTGTTATTAAAATATTTCATTTATATTTGCGACGTAATTAAAACATTTGGTTTTGATTACATCGCTCCGGACGGTTACCCGAAAAAGACGTATAACTATCATATCATGGAAAAAATCAAAGGATTAATTAATGCTCCCTTTACTCCGTTTTACGAAAACGGGGAAGTGAATTACGAACCTATAGCCGATTACGCGCGGTTGTTAATCGATAACGGGTTGAAAGGCGTATTTATCAACGGGTCGTCGGGCGAAGGCTATATGCTTACCGAAGACGAGCGGATAAAACTGGCTGAAAAGTGGGTAGAGGCGGCTCCCGAAGGATTCAAAGTAATTGTGCATGTAGGAAGTACCTGCGTGAAAACGAGTAACAGGCTGGCTGCTCATGCGCAGGAAATCGGAGCCTGGGGTATCGGTGCGATGGCTTCGCCGTTCCCGAAAGCGGGTCGTGTGGAAGAATTGGTAAAGTATTGCGAGGAAATTGCCTGCGGCGCTCCCCGGTTACCCTTTTATTTTTACCATATCCCGGCGTTGAGCGGCGTATACCTGCCCATGTTGCCGTTCCTGCAAGCCGCCGACGGACGGATTCCGAACCTGGCCGGTATCAAATATACCTTCGAGAGCTTATACGAATACAACCAGTGCCGGTTATATAAAGACGGCAAATACGATATGCTTCACGGACAAGACGAAACGATTCTTCCCTGCCTGGCCATGGGCGGTGCGCAAGGCGGTATCGGAGGAACGACCAATTACAACGGGCGTGTGCTGGTAGGTATCCTGGATGCCTGGGAAAAGGGGGAACTGGAAAAAGCCCGCGAATTGCAGAATTTCGCCCAGGAAGTAATCAATGTGATTTGCCGTTACCGCGGTAATATCGTAGGCGGAAAGCGTATCATGAAACTGATCGGCCTGGATTTGGGTAAAAACCGTACGCCGTTCCAGAATATGACCGATGCGGAAGAAAAAGCCATGAAGGAAGAGCTCGAAGCTATCCGCTTTTTCGAAAGATGCAATAAGTTCGCCTGAATCTGTTCCTGAAGAGGGGGGCGGATGAACACATACACACAGACGGTGGTTTTGTTCCGATTCGTCGGAACATACCTTCCCGCTCTGTGGCGCATGTGCTTGATTATCCGGTTATCCCGGAGCCTCTTTTTACGCCAGTTCCGTGAGTAACGCTCTAACCGGGAAGCGGTGTTTTTGCGGTAGTAACGGCATATTCTCCGGCATGCTGAAAAATCGGCCGGCCATTCTTTACCGTACTTTTGTATGCGGTATGTAACTTTAAATCGGGTTAAACCTTTTTTTAATAGCAAATGAAAAACAAATCCTTATATCCCTGGGTAGTAGTAGGCTTGTTGTGGGTGGTAGCCTTATTGAACTACATGGACAGGCAAATGCTCTCCACGATGCGGAACTCAATGATGATCGACATCGTCCAACTGGAATCGGCCGCTAACTTCGGCCGCTTGATGGCTGTATTTTTATGGATTTACGGCCTTATGAGCCCGGTTGCCGGGATGATTGCCGATAAGCTGAACCGGAAATGGCTGATTGTAGCCAGCCTGTTCGTATGGTCGGGCGTTACCCTGCTGATGGGATATACCACTTCGTTCCACCAGATTTATTTCCTGCGGGCCGTAATGGGAATCAGCGAAGCGCTTTATATTCCGGCTGCCCTGTCGCTTATTTCGGATTACCATTCGGACAAAACCAAGTCGCTGGCCATCGGTATCCACATGACCGGGTTGTACATGGGGCAGGCTTTGGGCGGATACGGCGCTACGGTAGCCAGTTTGTTTTCCTGGCAAGTCACTTTCCATTGGTTCGGACTGGCCGGTATCCTGTACAGCGTGGTATTGATTCTTTTCCTGAAAGATAAAAAAGACCACTTCGAGCCGGTTGCGGCGGTAGAACGGCTGTCGATGCGGCAAAATATCGCGTCTTCTTTAAAGGGACTGGGCATGTTGTTCACCAACATTTCTTTCTGGATTATCCTGTTGTATTTCGCTACACCCAGTTTGCCGGGATGGGCTACCAAGAACTGGCTCCCCACCTTGTTTTCACTTAACCTGAATATCGATATGGCGCAAGCCGGCCCGTTATCTACCATCACGATTGCCGCATCGTCGTTTGTCGGGGTTATTTTCGGAGGTATCCTTTCCGACCGTTGTATACAGAAAAACCTTCGCGGCCGGGTGTATACAGGCGCCATCGGGCTCGCCCTTACGATTCCCGCCCTTTTGTTACTGGGATACGGAACTTCTTTCCTCATGGGAGTAGGAGGCGGCATTTGTTTCGGAATCGGGTTCGGTATATTCGACGCTAACAATATGCCCATCCTTTGCCAGTTCGTATCGAGGCGTTACCGGGCTACGGCATACGGTATCATGAATATGACCGGGGTATTTGCCGGGGCCGTGGTTACGAGCAAGCTCGGCCAATCCACCGACGAAGGCAACCTGGGGAATGCTTTTGTGATGCTGGCCGTCCTGGTATTGGGCGCTCTGCTGATAGAACTGTTTTTCCTGCGTCCTAAAACAACCGACCAAACCGACCCTAATAATTAAAAACCGGATAGGATTTACCTGCACAGGTTTCGGGGAACCTTATCAGTTCGTGAAAAAATAAGGGATATTCAGTAAATAAACATACAAAAGCAACCGGCTCCCGACGAGCCGGTTGCTTTTTTTACGTATCCTATTGGCCGAAGGTGCAGGTTAAACGTGCGAACCCTCAACTCGTATGGCGCTTATTTTCCACCCGATTCGAAAAAAATAGTATTCTACCTGCTCTACCCGATAAATAGGAAATCTTTTCAACTTGCCCGGATAAAACCGGATTTATGCCATCCTTTTCATCCGTTTCTGGTAATGAAAACTGTATCCTTAGCTTGCGGACGGCCGTCCTTAAGTTGCGGATGTCCGTCCGCAGGCTGCGGATACAGTTTTTATCCGCATAAATCCGGTTTTAGCAGGTAACGGAAGCCGGATTTGAAGCAAATGAATCCAAAATAGACGAAATCGTACCGGCTTTTAGCGCAGGGATACCCTACTTTTGCCGATAAAAGAACTTTTAGTTCGAAGGCCTTATAAAAAGGCCGGTATCCTGCTTTCGTATCGGAAGGAATCTATTAATTATGAAAAATATGAAACATTTCAACATGTACCTGGCTGCCTTGGCGTTGGCGCTTTCAGGGTGTCGACATACCCCTGTTATCGATGAAACTACGGAGTTATGGTATGCACAGCCGGCAAACGTATGGATGGAATCCTTACCTGTAGGCAATGGTCGGTTGGGGGCCATGACCTATGGCGGGGTGGAAGAAGAAACATTGGCTTTGAACGAATCTACTCTCTGGTCGGGGCAATACAATGAAAACCAGAACCAACCGTTCGGCCGCGCTAAAATGAACCGGCTGAGAAAATTGTTCTTCGAGGGTAAATTGGCGGAAGGAAACCGGATAGCGGGGGAGAGCTTAAGCGGGATGCAGACTTCTTTCGGAACTCATCTCCCGCTCGGTGAGTTGAAGATGCGGTTTACTTACCCGCAGGGAAAGGTAACCGGCTACCGCCGTGCGTTAAGTTTGGACGAGGCTGTCAGCAGCGTGTGGTTTAATGCCGGCGGGGTAAATTACAAGCGCGAATATTTTGCTACGAACCCGGATAATGTGCTCGTGCTCCGGCTGACGGCCAGTAAACGAAAGGCCATTACGATGAATTTGACCCTGGATTTGATGCGGCAAGCCGACTTTTCGGTAGAAGGTAACCAACTGGTATTTACCGGAAAAGTCGATTTCCCCTTGCACGGGCCGGGCGGAGTGAGCTTCGAGGGAAGAATCGCGGTGCTGGCCGGTAACGGCGAAATAAAGATAGACAAGGCGGGAGTCTGCGTAACGGAAGCCGACACCGTGACCTGCATCGTAGATGTGCGTACCGATTATAAGAACCCCGGCTACAAAAAGTCGTGTGCCGACGAGGTGAAGCGCGCCGCTGCGAAATCGTATGCCGATTTGAAACAATCCCATATACAGGATTATGCCGCCTTGTATAATCGTGTGGCGATTCATTTCGGAGAAGATACGAATAAGGCTGTTCCTACGGATGTCCGTTGGAAGCAGGTAAGGGAAGGCAAGGCGGATACCGGTCTGGATGCTTTGTTCTTCCAATACGGCCGGTATCTTACGATTGCTTCTTCGCGGGCAAACTCTCCGCTGCCTATCGCTTTGCAGGGTTTCTTCAATGATAACAAGGCTTGCAATATGGCTTGGACTAACGACTATCACCTGGATATCAATACCGAACAGAATTATTGGGCGGCTAATGTAGGTAACCTTGCCGAGTGCAATGCTCCTTTGTTTGCTTTTATCGAAGAGTTGGCTCGTCACGGTGAAAAAACAGCGGAAGTAGTATATGGGTGTAAGGGATGGACTGCTCATACTACAGCTAATGTATGGGGGTATACCCCGTCGTCCGGCAGTATTATCTGGGGGTTGTTCCCGATGGCGGGTTCATGGATTGCCACTCACTTGTGGACGCACTATGAATATACGCAGGATAAAGCCTATTTGGCAGAAACGGCTTATCCGTTGTTGAAAGGGAATGCGCGGTTCATCCTGGATTTCCTGGCCGAAGACCCCAAGAGCGGTTATTTGATGACCGGGCCGGGCATTTCTCCCGAAAATTGGTTCCGTACGGAACGCGGGGAAGAACTGGTCGCTTCGATGATGCCTGCTTGTGACCGGGAACTGGCTTACGAAATTTTAACGAACTGCATCCGGGCTTCGGATATACTGGGAACCGACCAACCGTTTGCCGATAGCTTGCGGGCTGCCATAGAGAAACTTCCGCCGATTCGGTTGCGGGCCGACGGGGCTATCCGCGAGTGGTTCGAAGATTTCGAAGAGGCGCATCCCAACCATCGGCATACTTCCCACTTGTTGGCTCTGTACCCTTTTTCACAGATTACGTTAGAGAAAACTCCCGAACTGGCGGAAGGAGCCCGCAAGACCATCGAAAACCGTTTGTCGGCCGAAAACTGGGAAGATACGGAATGGAGCCGCGCCAATATGATTTGTTTCTATGCCCGTTTGAAAGATGCGCAGGAAGCGTATAAGAGCGTTCAGTTGTTGCTGGGCAAACTTTCGCGTGAAAACCTGCTGACTGTTTCTCCGGGCGGTATTGCCGGTGCGGAAGGCGATATTTATTCGTTCGACGGAAACCCGGCCGGAACAGCCGGTATGGCGGAAATGTTGGTACAGAGTCAGGAAGGGTATGTCGAATTCCTGCCTTGTCTGCCTGACGAGTGGAAAGAGGGAAGTTTCAGTGGGTTATGTCTGCGTGGGGGCGCCGAAGCGGCTGCCGGCTGGAGGAATGCCGTTGTGGATAGTGCGTCGTTAAAAGCTACCGCCGATCAAACGTTTCAGGTAAAACTTCCCCGAGGGAAAAATTACAAGGTAATGTTGAACGGCAAGGAAGCGGTTGCCAATCCGGATGCCAAAGGGTTGATAACGGTGGATATGAAGCGTGGAGATTTGTTGGAGCTCCGGTAAACGACAGATGGGTTGCTACGGCTTCCGTTCGGGTAATGCTGTTTAGGATGCCTGGAGGGCTGCGCTTGAGAAGTTTTTGGCGTGCCCTTTGTCGGAATCCGGTGTAGTCGTTCCGGTACCGATATGCCGTACCGTTTCTGTTGGGCGTATTTCTTTTGAATTGGAAAATAGTAAGATTGTCCATATTCTAAGTAATTTCTTCTATTCTTTCAACCCTTAAATCCTTCTTAA
>JAJBTJ010000255.1 GCA_020860905.1 Parabacteroides sp.
CAATAATATATACTCTCACAAATGAAAATTACATCAAAATCATCCGTGTTAACAAAACCGCAATAGAAATAATAAAAAGAACGGAATAAGTTCGTATTTCTATTACCTGCCAACTAAATTTTTCATAATGAAAACCCCGCGGGACAACGGATGAACACCCGGTTCCCGATTGTACGGCGCTTCATTTCGCATTAAACGAAAATAGGGTATCCCCGCCGATGACAGGAATACCCTATTTCTATTTTGAAAAACGGTTTTATCCGACCGGAGGAAAAGGCAACTCCGTATCCTTCCGGTAACCCGTACCGCTAAAAGTGGCAATCCGTTCTCCTTTTTCGTTGGTTACTTTCACTTCGCAGGTCGATAAGCGCTTCCGGTCGTCGATTTCAACTGCTTCCGCATACAAATAGCCGGCGCTTTCCGCCTGCAGGAAGCGGATGTCGGTCTGGATAGACAACGTAAGACGGGCATGGCTGTTAACCGCAGCGGCAAAAGCCAAATCGGCCAGGGTGAAAATAGCGCCGCCCTGGCACACGCCTCCGCCGTTGAGGTGCATCGGCTTAATCTCCATCCGGGCTTTGGCATACCCTTTTCGTACTTCCATCAATTCGACACCGGCAAAAAGGGCGAATTTATCCCCCTTGAGAAACTCGAATATATCCATATCAGTTACCGTTCAATTTCCACTCGAAGCCGTCTTTCGTATCTTTTATTTCAAAGCCGAGCGCCGTTAACTCGTTGCGTATTTTGTCGGCGGTAGCCCAGTCTTTATTCGCTTTTGCCTGCATACGCAGCGCGAGCAGTATATCGACGGTTTTTTTATAAGGCTCCAGGCTGGTATCGGAGGCCGCTTTTTCCTCTTTTAATCCGAGGATGTCGAACAGGAACAGACTGAACACCTCTTTCAATTCCTGCAAGTCACCGGCCGAAATCGTAGCCTGTCCGGCCAGTACGGAGTTAATCAGCCGCGTAGCATCGAACAGGTGGGAAATTACCACCGGGCTGTTCAAATCGTCGTTCAACGCTTCGTAGCAGCGGGCACGCAACTCTTTTACATCTACCGTGGAAACATCGGCAGGCGTAATCTTTTCCAGGTTGGCCGCCGCCTCCATCAACCGCTCCAATCCCTTTTCGGAGGCCTGTAACGCCTCGTTACTGAAGTCGACCGTACTGCGGTAATGCGCCTGTAAAATAAAGAAACGAATCGTCATCGGACTATAGGCTTTCTCCAGAGCGGCATGAGTGCCGGTAAAAAACTGGTCGAGCGTAATGAAATTACCCAGCGATTTACCCATCTTCTGCCCGTTGATGGTAATCATATTGTTGTGCATCCAGTACCGAACAGCCTCTTTTCCTTGCGAAGCCACCGCTTGCGCGATTTCGCATTCATGGTGCGGAAAAATCAAATCCATGCCGCCCCCGTGAATATCGAATTGTTCGCCCAGATACTTACGCCCCATCGCCGTACATTCGCAATGCCAGCCCGGGAATCCGTCGCTCCAGGGCGAAGGCCAGCGCATAATATGTTCGGGAGCCGCACATTTCCATAAAGCGAAGTCGACGCTGTTCCGTTTTTCGTCTTGCCCGTCGAGCGCCCGGGTAGTATTCAGCAGCTCTTCGATATTGCGTCCCGACAATTTCCCATAGCGGTAAGCCTTATTGTATTTTTCCACATCGAAGTAAACAGAGCCTTGGCTTTCGTAAGCAAAACCGTTGTCGAGGATTTCTTTTACCAACCCGATTTGCTCGATGATGTGTCCCGAGGCATGAGGCTCGATGCTGGGAGGGAGCACGTTGAGCGCTTCCATCGATTGATGGTACCAGTTCAGGTAATATTGCACCACTTCCATCGGCTCCAACTGTTCGAGCCGGGCTTTTTTAGCGATTTTATCTTCCCCTGCGTCGGCATCGTTTTCCAGGTGTCCTACATCGGTTATATTGCGTACATACCTTACCTTATAGCCCAAACGGGACAGATAACGGAACAGCAAGTCGAAGGTGATAGCCGGACGTGCATGCCCCAGGTGCGCATCTCCGTATACCGTAGGGCCGCACACATACAAACCGACGAACGGCTCATGCAACGGAACGAACGGCTCTTTCGTACGGGTAAGCGTGTTGTAAATAGTCAACGGATGTTCCATAATTTTCTTACTCGGTTATTTTAATAGCGTGACAAAGTTAATAAAATCTGCAGGTTACGCACTCAATTCAGTGCTAACAACTCTTCAATGTACGTGCGCTCATTGCTGAGGCGGGGTATTTTATGCTGGCCGCCCAGCTTTCCCTTCCGCTTCAACCAGTTGTAAAACACACCCGGACGCGCCGGAATGATTTCCGGGAGTTGCAACGAAATTTCCTTATACCGTTTGGCTTCGTAATCGGAATTGAGCTCCTTCAGGGCGCTGTCGAGCAAAACGGCGAACTCCTCCAGCGAAGGCGGCTCCTTCTCGAATTCGATAAACCATTGATGCCGACCTTTCGCCTTATTAATCAGGAAAAGGGGAGCCGCCGTATATTCCTTCACTTTCGCACCCGTAAGCACACAAGCCCGGCTGATGGCCCGGTCGGCATTATCTACCATCAATTCCTCCCCGAAAGCGTTTATATAATGCCGGGTACGCCCGGTAATCACGATTTTGTACGGACGCACGGAGGTAAAACGCACCGTATCGCCTATCTGGTACCGCCACAATCCGCCGCAGGTGGTAATAACCATCGCGTAATTTTTACCTAATTCCACTTCCTCGAGCGGAACCACTGCCGGATGCTCTTTTTGCCGCTCGCTTACCGGAACAAACTCGTAAAAAATACCGTAATCGAGCATCAGCAACATACCTGGATCGGCCAACTCGTTCTGAATGGCGAAAAAACCTTCGGATGCATTGTACGTTTCCATGTAATGCATCTTTTCCGAAGGAATCAGCATCCGGTACTGGGCACGGTACGGCTCGAAACTTACGCCGCCGTGGAAAAACACTTCCAGGTTGGGCCAAATTTCGGTAAGGGTTTGCCGCCCGGTTTTCTGGAGCAGAGCTTTAACCAGCACCAGCATCCACGACGGTACGCCGCTCAGGTTGGATACGTTCGCACCGGCCGTCCGCTCCACAATCGCCCGGATTTTACTTTCCCATTCGTTCATCAGGATGATTTCCTTTTCCGGAACGCGCACCAGGTTCACCCACGAAGGGATATTCTGCAACAACACGGCCGACAGGTCGCCGCAACTTACATAGGGATTGAGAGGGGAAGGGGAGTGGCTTCCCCCCAGGATAAGCCCTTTCCCGGAAAAGAAACGGCTGGCCGGGTTCTGCCGGAGGTAAGCGGCCACGACGTCTTTCCCTCCCTGGTAATGAGCCCGACGCAATATTTCCGGAGTAACCGGCAGGAATTTACTTTTATCGTTCGTAGTACCCGACGACTTGGCGAACCAGCGCACGAACGAAGGCCAGAGAATATTCCGCTCGCCGTTTATCATCCGTACGATATACGGTTTCAATCCTTCATAGTCCGAAAGGGGAACGCGTTCGCGAAAAGCGGCGTAACCGGTTATGCTTTTATAATCGTATTTCCTGCCCCATTCCGTATTCCGGGCTTGCTTCAAAAGAGAGAGCAACTGGTCTTGCTGAATAGCGTCGGCCTGCCCGGCGAATGCATCCATTCTTTTTAAACCGGACCGGAAAATCAACGACGCTGTTTTTGTAATAAACTCCATCCTCTTTCATTTTGTATGGCTGCAAATGTACTTAATTTTTTATACCTTTTCCCCATAAATAAATTTTAAAGGCAGCGGGTGGCGCCCAGGGGGTTCCCAACAATCGGCCGCATGCGGTGTTTTATGTATATCCAGTTGGATATAACGGGGATTATCGTTATGTTTGTTACGAACTAAAGCAACAAAAGAAAATGAAAATCGGAATTTTGTCGTCGGGAGGCGACTGCCCCGGCATCAACGCCACCATCCGGGGAGTAGGGAAAACCGCCATCATGCACTACGGCATGGATGTAATCGGTATCCACAGCGGTTTTATCGGACTGCTGAATAAGGACGTGCAGCCGCTGGACGAGCGGAGCTTATCGGGTATACTCAATTTAGGCGGTACCATCCTGGGCACCTCGCGCGAAAAACCGTTCCGCAAGCTACTGGCTTCGGGCGAATCGGACAAGCCGCAGGTAATTAAACAGAATTACGAAGAACTGGGGCTCGACTGTTTAGTATGCATCGGCGGAAACGGCACCCAGAAAACGGCGAGCCTGCTGTCGGAATTAGGATTGAATGTGGTAGGGGTTCCGAAAACCATCGACAACGACGTGTGGGGCACCGACATCACTTTCGGGTTCGATACGGCCGTGAATATCGCGACCGACGCCATCGACCGCTTACATAGCACGGCCAGCTCGCACAAACGGGTCATGGTAGTGGAGGTGATGGGGCATCATGCCGGCTGGATTGCGTTGTACGCCGGCATGGCCGGGGGAGCCGACGTTATCTTGCTTCCCGAGCTCGAATACGATATAGAGAAAGTAAATGAGGCTATTTTGAACCGCTCGCACCGGGGTAAACCTTATTCAATCGTGGTATTGGGCGAGGGAATCCGCACACCCAACAAAAAACGGCCGGCCGACTATATTTCCAAAGCCATCGAGGAAACCACGGGAATAGAAACCCGCGAAACCGTACTGGGCTACATCCAACGTGGCGGCAATCCTTCGCCTTTCGACAGGAACCTGGCTACCCGGTTAGGAGGACATGCCACCGAACTGATTTCACAGGGAAAATTCGGCCGGATGGTATGTATGCGGGGCGATACGGTAAGTAACATTCCGCTGTCGGAAGTGGCGGGGAAGCTCAAAGTGGTAACACCCGATAACGACTTGATTATACAGGGAAAACGAATGGGAATTACGTTCGGGTAACTATCTGGGTTGGATACAAAGACACGGAGGCACAGCGTATTATCCAACATCTGTGCCTCCGTGTTTTTGTGTTCAACCCTCTTTTATTACCGGACCGGCTTGCGGTTCATCCGTACAGCCACCCGGTTCATCCGGTTCCTGCTCATGCTCTTCTTCCGGAAGCTCGTCGAACTCGTGCGTTTCGGTATTTTCGCCGGTTTTTTTCTTTTTGAGGTCGATAATAAATCGTTGGAATTCTTTATCGGTACGTAATTTCTTAACTGCCATTTTCGCCGCATTCTGCTGCGACTCTTTCTTGGAATAGCCGATTCCTACACCGGCCTGCACACCGGAAATAGTAACCTGGGTCTGGAAAACGGGATTTCCGTCGTTATCGCTGAACGATTCGATAAGGTCGAACGAAATATCTATTTTGTTTTTCTGGCTCCACTCGATGAGGTTCGATTTAAAGTTCACCTCTTTCTGGGCCATGGCGTGAATATCGAGGTGCCGGGCAATTATCCAGTCGCAAACGAATTTTTTACAAACATCGTATCCCTTATCCAGGTAAATGGCCGCAATAAACGCTTCCAGCGCATTGCCGTAAATACACTTGTTATGGTTGTTCAACTTGATGGAATAAACGATGAACTTGTCTAACCCCAATTCGATAGCGACCCGGTTCAATGTTTCGCGCGAAACGATTTTAGAGCGGGTATTGGTTAAAAAGCCTTCTCTTTTGGTAGGGAACGTCGTATACACTACATCGGCCACGATAGCATCCAGCACGGCGTCGCCCAAAAATTCCATCCGTTCGTTGTTCAGCCACTTTCCTTTTTCTACTTCCACGGAAGAAGACTTGTGCAAAAGCGCCTGTTCATACAAACGGATGTTATCCGGATAAAAACCGAGTATGTTATAAAACGAAGAATAAGGCTCTTTGTTTTTTCGAAGCAAGAGCCTTATTCCCTGAAATAATCGTGTAAACACTTTATCTTACAAATTTTTTTAGTATCACGCTGGCATTATGTCCGCCGAAACCGAACGTGTTCGACAGCGCTACGTTGATTTCTCTTTTCTGAGCTTTATTGAATGTAAGATTCAACCGGGGATCGAATGCCGGGTCGTCATCGCCTTCGGCATGATTGATAGTAGGGGGAACGATACCGTTCTGAATGGCCAGTACGCAAACAGAAGCTTCCAGTGCGCCGGTAGCACCGAGCAGGTGTCCCGTCATTGACTTGGTAGAGCTGATGTTCATTTCGTAGGCGTGGTCGCCGAATACTTCCGTAATGGCTTTTATCTCCGACGGATCGCCCACCGGAGTGGAAGTACCGTGAACATTGATATAATCCACTTCTTCGGGTTTCATTTCAGCATCTTCGAGTGCGTTGCGCATCACCAATTTGGCGCCTAATCCTTCCGGATGGGTCGCAGTAAGGTGATAAGCGTCGGCCGACATGCCGGCTCCGGCTATTTCGCAATAAATATGAGCGCCGCGGGCCAGTGCATGCTCCATTTCTTCCAGTACCAGGCAAGCAGCACCTTCTCCCATAACGAAACCGTCGCGGCTCAGGCTGAACGGACGGGAAGCTGTTTCCGGCGAATCGTTGCGGGTAGAAAGAGCGTTCATCGAATTGAAACCGCCCACTCCCACGATACTGATAGCCGCTTCGGCGCCTCCGGTTACGATGGCGTCCGCTTTTCCCAGCCGGATGTAATTAAATGCGTCGGCAATGGCGTTGGTAGAAGAGGCACAAGCGGAAACGGTAGCGAAGTTAGGCCCCCGGAAACCGTATATCATCGAAATATGGCCGGCTGCAATGTCGGCAATCATTTTCGGGATAAAGAACGGGTTGAAACGCGGGCCGCGTTCCGGGTCGTATCCACGGGCTTCGTCTTCGAACGTTTGGATGCCTCCGATACCGGCGGCAAAGATAACGCCTATCTTATCGAGGTTTTCCTTTTCGATATCTAATGCCGAATTTTCAATGGCTTCTTTGGCTGCAACCAGGGCGAACTGGGTGTAGCGGTCGTATTTACGCGCCTCTTTCCGGTCGAAATGTTGTGTCGGGTCGAAGTTCTTTACCTCGCAAGCGAATTGCGTTTTAAACTTCGAAGCGTCAAAATGAGTAATAGGTCCGGCTCCGCTTTTCCCTTCGACTAACGCCTCCCATGTTTCGGGAAGCGTATGGCCTAACGGAGAAATGGCACCCAGACCTGTTACTACAACTCTTTTTAATTCCATACTTTTGTAAAGTAAAAGGATTACTTCGCGTTAGCTTCGATGTAAGCGATAGCGTCGCCAACAGTGGTAATTTTTTCAGCTTGATCGTCGGGAATCGAAATACCGAATTCTTTTTCGAATTCCATAATCAGTTCAACCGTGTCGAGAGAGTCTGCTCCTAAATCGTTAGTAAAGCTCGCTTCGTTCGGAACTTCTGTTTCTTCAACACTCAATTTATCAACGATGATCGCGTTTACGTTTGATGCAACTTCAGACATAACTTTTTCAATT
>JAJBTJ010000268.1:0-5614 GCA_020860905.1 Parabacteroides sp.
CATGCTCTAAGCATTGCTTTTTAAGATAGTATCTGAGGCCCCTGGGTCCCATACGTAGTGGCCGGTGTTTTTCGGGGCTCGGTAGGTAGAGGCTTGTAAGCAAACTGATTTTTCTTTCTGTTGTTCTGTCTGAAACGAATTTTGTTATTTATTTTTATCTTGATAGAAAAATGGATGCAAAAAAGGTCAAGGGCTGACACCTCGCTCGCTAAAAATGACACTTCGCTTACTGCGATCCCAGGGACCATACGAAAAGGCCGGTGCTTTCAGGGCTGGGTAGGAAGAAAGGAGGTTGTAAACGAACGGATTTTCGTTCTTTTACGCTCTTATACACTCTTGCTATTCTCTCTCTTTTACGCTCTCATGCGCTCTTGTTATTTTCCCTGTTTTGCTCTTTTCAGTACGCTGTATTTTCGGGTGCAATTTTCGTGTTCCCGGGAACCATACGATGAGGCGGACGGTGCTTTTGGGGTCTGGATAGGTGGAGAAAAGGATAATCGAGCGGTCAATTTCTCTCTATCCACTTGCCCCCCACCCTGTATTTCTACGGCTTTGTATGCGGTTTTACTTCGCTGTGGCCGATTTTGTTTTACTCCCGGTTATCGCTTTCGGAGGTAACCAGTTCTTCGAGAAGGCCGGCGCAAGCATCTTCCAGTAAATCGAGTACCAATTCAAAGCCTTCCGTGCCGCCGTAATACGGGTCGGGTACATGGTCGTGGGCGTAGCGGCGCGAATATTCCACCATGCGATGCACTTTCCGCATCGAGTCCGTATCAGGAGCGAGGCGGCGCAGCTCGTCGTAATTCCGGTCGTCCATCCCGATAAGGTAATCGAAGGTATCGAAATCCGACAGTCGTACCGGACGCGAGCGGCTGTCGAGCGTATAGCCGCGCCGGGAAGCATGGCTCCGCATACGCGGGTCGGGCAACTCGCCTTCGTGATAGCCGATAAGACCGGCCGAATCTACTTCGATTTCATTTTCCAGTCCGGCCTCCCGTACCAACTTCTTCATAATGCCCTCTGCCGACGGCGAACGGCAGATATTGCCGAGGCAAACAAACAGTATTTTCTTTTTCATATCGATTCCAATTATAGACATATAAATTAAAACTCATCACCACCACTCGGCCCTTCCAGGCATTCTACAGTTCTACCCTATCGACCGGCCAACCGGCCGCCACCGGCACCGCTCCGGCTGCGGAAGCCGTTTCCATACGCGCAATCGCCGGAAAAGAACGGCAATCAAAGCGGGTCGACATCGTAATGCACCAGCAATTGCCGGAAGTAATGGTACCCGCACATTTCCCGGTATACCGAGTGAAGTATTTCCCTTACCGGCGCCACCGAGGCAGTAATTTCTATCTTGAGCACGATTTTCTTCAGGTGGAAAGTCTGGATGCGTGTTACGGGCGGCGTAACCGGCCCCAGCACCCGGTCGCCCAGGCGGCTGCGCAACTTGTCGGCATAAACCGCCGAAAGCTGGTTGAGCGCCCCCTCGTTGCGCGAACGGAGCACAACCACAATCAGCCGGTAGTAAGGCGGATACCGGAACATACTCCGCTCGGCCAACTGCAAATCCACCATCTCCCGGTAAGCAAACCGGGGAACGAGCCGAACCACCGGGTGTTCCGGCTGTGACGTTTGCAAAACCACCGTGCCCTGCCCGGTTTTCCGGCCGGCACGTCCGCTTACCTGCACCATCAACTGGAAAGCCCGTTCGTGCGAGCGGAAATCGGGAAAGCCCATCAGGCTGTCGGCATTCAGGATACCTACCACACTCACGTTCCCGAAATCCAGTCCTTTCGATACCATCTGGGTACCGATTAAGATTTGTGTTTTTCCTTTCTCGAAATCGGAAATAATCCGTTCGTAAGCAGTACGGGTACGGGCGGTATCCATATCGAGCCGTTCCACCGTTACCCCCGGGAAAAGGGCCGCCACCTCCTCTTCCACCTTCTCGGTACCGAACCCCATCATCCGGAAATCCGTTCCTTTACATTCCGGACAAATTTGCGGCAACTGGTACGTATATCCGCAATAATGGCAGGTAAGCTGGTTCTTGAATTTATGATAGGTAAGGCTTACGTCGCAATTCACGCAACGCGGAATCCAACCGCATGCCGTACATTCGAGCATCGGGGCGAATCCGCGCCGGTTCTGGAAAAGGATTACCTGCTGCCCCGCCTCCAGCGCCCCGGTTATTTTTTCGGAGAGAAGAGGGGAAAACAGCGTATCTTTCATCTTTTTTTTCCGCCTCAGTTCCTTTATATCCACGGTAAGGATTTCGGGCAACGCCAATTCTTCGTACCGGGCCGTGAGCTCTACCAGCCCGTATTTACCGCCCAACGCATTGTAATACGAGTCGACCGACGGGGTAGCCGAGCCCAACAGGGTTTTGGCGCCGTGCATACCGGCCAGTACGATGGCCGCATTCCGGGCATGGTAGCGGGGAGCCGGGTCTTGCTGCTTGTACGAAGGCTCGTGTTCTTCGTCTACAATCACCAGACCCAAATCGCGGAAAGGGAGGAAAACCGACGAACGTACACCCAACACCACGACCGGCTCGTCCGATTCGAGCAACTTATTCCACACCTCCACCCGCTCGTTGTCGGAGAACTTAGAATGATATACCAGCAAACGAGAACCGAAAACGGCAGCCAGCCGCTCCGTAATCTGGGTAGTAATCGCAATCTCGGGCAGCAGGTACAACACCTGCCGCTTCAATCGCAGGGTTTGTTCGATAAGGTGGATGTACACTTCGGTTTTACCGCTCGAAGTAACTCCGTGCAACAAGCAAACATCGTGGGTTTTGAACGAGTCGAGAATAGCGGCATACGCCGTACGTTGCGGAAGCGAAAGCGCTTTGGGGGGCTCGGTACGGCATACGCCGAACTGCAACCGCCCTACCACCTTATCGTAGCATTCCAGTACGCCCCGTTTGAGCAGGCCGTTCAACACGGCTGCCGAAGCACCGCTTTTTTCCAACAATTCTTTTTTGGAAACTTCCCGGGCGAGCACCGGATTGAGCGCATGCGACAAATCCAGGAATGCTACGAGCAACAACTCCTGTTTCCTGGCGCGCGACAGCGATTCGAACACCGGACGGAGGGAATCTTCTTCACGGTAGCCGGCTCCCAGGCGCACGAAGGACTCGGTTTTGGGTACGAACCCTTTTTTCAATTCCTCGCTCACTTCAACCGCTCCGAGCGTAATAAGCGACGACAGTACCGGTACCAGGTTTTTAATGCCGGTACGTTTTTCGAGCTCCGAAACGGAAATCGCCAGGAAACCACCCAGCACATCGAGAACCGCCTGCTCGTTTTTCTTTAACGGTGCCGTCGCTTCGAAATCGGCCACTGCCGATACGGTAGTTTCGCTTTCCAGTTTCAACCCGGAAGGGAGAGCGGCTTTGTATACTTCACCTGATTTACACAAATAATAATCGGCTATCCACTGCCAGAAACGGAGCTGGGGGCGCCGCAGTACCGGCTTGGTATCCAACAGGGCGTAAATCTCCTTGGTTTCGAAAGCCGGGTCGGGCGCCTTGTCGTGCAAAGCCGTTACCACAGCCGTGTAATACCGCTTCTTCCCGAAATGGACGATTACCCGGCAGCCTACGGCAATGCCCGCCTGCAAATCGGAGGGCACCCGGTAAGTATACGTATTTTCCAGTGAAAGAGGCAGTATTACATCTGCATACATGGCTGTTAAAATAAAATCGCGGCGTTGACAGACCAGCCACGGCTCTTGCCGTATACGCCGCCGTCTTTCATCGCTTTGTAATCGTCGGTCAGGCCCAGGCCGTAAATAAAGCCTACCTGGAGGTGGCTCAATACTTCCACGCCGGCGCCGAAGTTAAGGCCGGCGCCGAAATTCCGGGCTCTCAACTGGTCGCCCACGGAATGAGGAATCTCCCAGAATTTATCGCCTCCTACCCGGAAACTCACATAGGGACCTGCCGCCAGATACGGTTTCACTAACGGAAGTCCGATTTTCCATTTCAAGTTGACCGGTACGTCGAGGTAACTGGTTTTCATCGTTTCGTTTAAAGTTTCGACGCCCCGTTGCGAGTACAGAATCGCCGCGTCTAACCCGATACCTACTACGGGCAATTTCATTTCCACCATCGGCCCGATATTGAATCCGGTTACGTTATCGGAATTCATTACGTCTTTGCTAATGGATACCTTGGAAATATTGGCGCCGCCCTTGATACCGAATCTTAACTGGGCGTTGGCCGGAACAGCCAGCACACCTGATACGGCTACGATAGCCGCCACTACGAATTTCTTCATTTGGGTTCTGTTTTTAGAGTGTTTGTGGGTACAAATAAACACACTTTTTACGTAATACACAACCCCGCAACCGTAAACAAGAAAAGCACAAGCCGCACGCGGAGCTCATCCCGGTACTGCATTGTGCTTCTTTTCCTAACTATTATGGCAAAATAATTAAAAAACGACTGTTTGTTTCGTTAGCCGGAAAGCATATACAACACACGGGAATAAAAATGCACGCAACGCGAAGGCGGCGGGTTGTCGGATGTTGTTCTTAAGCTTAAACCTCGAAGCTATCGAAATGGAATGCCTTGCAGGTCTTCTGACTTACTTCTGCAACCGGACGCCTTCCCGTTTCCTAAACAGTGGCTCAAGTATTGCCCGGTACATCGATGAAGTTTACAGCAGCGGGTCTGTCCGGGATTTTCACCCGGTTCCCTTTTAATCCTCCTTCGCGGATACGAAATCGGAACAAAGCGACGCAAATATAGAAGTTTCTGTCCGGGAAACCAAATGCTCCCTCCAAAAATATTCTTTTTTTATATTCCTCCCCGCCTTTCACACATTAATATATATAGCCGGGAACGGCTTCTTTGCGGAAAAGTCGTTTTCAATAAAAGAACTCGTTTTTCTTCTAAAAGATTCTTTGCGGAAAAGAACCCGCTTCCACTGCCTATTTGTCACAAAATCTGACAGCAAAAACATTTCCTCCTTCCTTAACTATTTTGGCATACCATTTGTTACATCATCAGTGGAACACTTGGATAAGCGGGTAAACTGAATAATAACAATTAAACAGATATAAATTATGGGAAAGATTATCGGTATTGACTTAGGAACAACCAATTCCTGCGTAGCTATAATGGAAGGGAACGAACCCCAGGTTATCGTAAACAGCGAAGGAAAAAGAACTACGCCTTCCGTAGTGGCATTCGTTGAAGGCGGCGAACGTAAGATAGGCGACCCGGCCAAACGCCAGGCTATTACCAATCCTAAAAAAACCATATTCTCCATCAAGCGTTTCATGGGCGAAACGTTCGACCAGGTTCAGAACGAAATCAAGCGCGTTCCGTACGAAGTAGTGCGCGGAGATAACAACACGCCGCGTGTCGACATCGACGGACGGATGTATACTCCGCAGGAAATATCGGCCATGATTCTGCAAAAAATGAAAAAAACGGCCGAAGACTACCTCGGACAGGAAGTAACGGAAGCCGTAATCACGGTACCCGCTTATTTTAACGACTCGCAGCGCCAGGCTACGAAGGAAGCCGGTGAAATCGCCGGGCTGAACGTACGCCGTATCGTAAACGAACCGACGGCTGCCGCACTGGCTT
>JAJBTJ010000268.1:5624-7385 GCA_020860905.1 Parabacteroides sp.
CGGCCTCGACAAAACGAACAATGATATGAAGGTGGCCGTATTCGACCTCGGTGGCGGTACGTTCGATATTTCTATCCTCGAATTGGGCGACGGCGTGTTCGAAGTAAAATCGACCAACGGCGATACGCACCTGGGTGGCGATGATTTTGACCACGTAATTATCGACTGGCTCGCCGAAGAATTCGAACGCGAAGAAGGTGTAGACTTGCGGAAAGACCCGATGGCTTTGCAACGGTTGAAAGAAGCTGCCGAAAAAGCGAAAATCGAATTGTCGAGCAACTCGAGCACGGAAATCAACCTGCCGTATATCATGCCGGTAAACGGTATACCCAAGCACTTGGTAAAAACGCTGACGCGTGCCAAATTCGAGCAACTGGCCGACCGGTTGATTAACGCTTGTATCGAACCGTGCCGCCAGGCATTGAAAGACGCCGGCATCAGTGCTAACGACATCGACGAGGTAATTCTGGTAGGGGGTTCTACCCGTATTCCGGCCGTACAGGAAATGGTTCAGAAATTTTTCGGCAAATCTCCGTCGAAAGGGGTGAATCCGGACGAAGTGGTTGCCGTAGGCGCTGCTATCCAGGGAGCCGTTCTTTCGGGAGACGTGAAAGACGTATTGTTACTCGACGTTACTCCGCTGTCATTGGGTATCGAAACGATGGGCGGCGTAATGACGAAACTGATCGAAGCCAACACCACCATTCCTACGAAGAAATCGGAAACGTTTACCACGGCGGTCGACAACCAGCCTTCGGTTGAAATCCACATCTTGCAGGGTGAACGCTCGCTGGCGAAAGATAACAAATCCATCGGCCGCTTCCATCTGGACGGTATTCCTGCTGCTCCGCGCGGTGTGCCTCAAATCGAAGTTACCTTCGACATCGATGCCAACGGTATCTTGAATGTCTCGGCTAAAGACAAAGGTACGGGCAAGGAACAGAGCATCCGTATCGAGGCTTCCAGCGGATTGAGCGATGCCGAAATCAAACGGATGAAAGACGAAGCTGCCGCCAATGCAGAAGCCGACCGGAAAGAAAAAGAACGCATCGACAAGCTGAACCAGGCCGACAGTATGATTTTCCAGACGGAAAAACAACTGAAAGAACTGGGCGACAAACTTCCGGCCGACAAGAAGAGCCAAATCGAAGCGGCGCTGAATAAGTTGAAAGATGCTCACAAGGCTCAGGATATTTCGGCTATCGACACGGCTATGAACGAACTGAACACGGTTTTCCACGCTGCCAGCCAGGATATGTATAACCAGGGCGGCGCACAAGCCGGCGGTGCACAGGGAGGCGCCGATTTCGGAGGCCAGCAGGCCGGTAACGCTCAACAGAACAACCAGAACGACGGCGGCGTAACCGACGTGGATTTCGAGGAAGTGAAGTAAATGGCGATACATACGAATCGATAAACATCTTAAAATCCCTGTAAACTATTTGTTTACAGGGATTTTTATTTTTATTGCCCCGCCAGATAACAAACAACCGTTTCCGGACAACAGAAAAGTTACGCCTCCCCGAAACCTGACACGCTTTTTAATAAGACAGTAAAATCCAATCTCAAAAATAGAAGCGGGCCTAAACAATTTGTTTAAGAGGAATCTACAGGAGAGAAGAAATTGCCGGAAAGAAACCGCATCTCTTGGTAAGAGATTCATCCGACAGGGCAAAAATAGATAAAATAACCAAAACAAACAATTTAAAAGCTAAAAAATAGCGTACCGGAAAATAAAAAAATAAAATCCAGAAAACAAAC